>CABVRV010000040.1 GCA_902500755.1 uncultured Nitrospira sp. | reverse complement strand
GAGAGGATATCCCGAACTATGGCCATCCTAAGAAGCTTAAGTAAGCGCCATTCGTTCCTGACACCTTTTCTTTTCCCTTACCCAACTTTGGGGGGCACATCCAACGAGAACACTGGGTGCGCAGTGCCAGGGTCGAGCACTACAAGAAGTATAAGACGTGGCTCGGTGACGATGGGCCCCCAAGTACAACGCCGGATACACCCTAGGGTTGCTCTTCATTGCGAAAGCAATTGGAGGAGGTTGGGCCTCCAGACACAGGTGCTGCTTTAGTCATCGACGAATTAAAGCGCCGGGGTTTTCTGGCCAAGGCCATCGGCGCGAAACCGGTCTTTCAGTATTCGATCTAGCTGCGAAGCCTTCCTCCTGGGCCATTTTTTATCCATCCCCCAATTCGGGATAGTGGTCGATCCAAAATTGACATTGTACAGGCTGCATCCTAGACTCAACGACCCAATGGATCGCACGTGAAGTAATGAAATCAAAAAAACTTACCAAGCCAAAGATCCGCAAAAGATATGGCGTCGGAGAATTATTTGGCTTGGTCATGGCTGCTTTGGTACCTGAAGAGTTACGCAGGTATTCCGCAGCCGGATTCAAAACGACATGTCCCCACAAGACGGGTGGCGCAAACTGTCACAAGAAAGGTGGGGTCTGTTCTATTATCCCTCTTGAAGAAAGAGATGAAGAGGTAAGAGTGGTAGGTTTACCCATAACCACCTGTCCTACCCGCTTCTTAGAGAAAGGCTTAGTAATGGCATGGGTGAGTGAAACTATTCTTGGCGTGTCGAACCCTCGGGTTGTCTCAGAGGTGTCCTTCCTAATGGACAAGGAACATCAAGAAGATGAGCCTGAAGACGAGGTTGGAAGAATTGATAAGGTATTAGTGGATGTGAGAAATGACGAGATGAAATGGTGCGCTCTTGAAATGCAGGCAGTTTATTTTTCAGGCAAAAAGATGGAGGACGACTTTGTACTAATGCGAGGGTGGACTGGTCCTGGGTGGCCTTCCCCCCGAAAACTAGACCATTGGCTAGGAAGTCCGACTGTGCTGAGATGGGCCCCACAGGAGGGGACCATGACACGCAAACGGCACACGGAGGAACCGATCATCGCGGTGCTCAAGGATGCTCAGGTGGGAATTGGAATTCCAGAGCTCAGCCGCAAGCACGGCATCTCGGATGCCACCTTTTATAAGTGGCGAACCAAGTATGCGGGACTGGAAGTCCGTGACGTGAAGAAGCTCCGCCAGCTGGAGGACGAAAACCGGCGGCTGAAGCAGATGGTGGCAGAGCAAGCGCTGGACATTCAAGCGCTGAAAGCCGTCACCGCAAAAAACTGGTAGCGCCCAAGGCGAAGCGAGCGGCCGCTCAGTGGAGCACCGAGCGCTTTGGGCTCAGTCAGCGTCGGGTGGGCCGCGTACTGGCCGTCGATCGGAACACCCTGCGGTATCGCAGTCGGCGTCAGGACGAGGTGGTCCTGCGGATGCGGATCCGGGAAATTGCCGCCAGCAAGCGGCGCTATGGGTGTCCCCGGATTTATGTGCGGTTGCGCCGAGAGGGGTGGGCGGTGAACCATAAGAAGGTCGAACGGCTCCATTATCGCGACGAAGGCCTGTCATTACGGCGGCGACGACGGAAGAAGGCCGCGGCGGTCCCCCGCGGCGCCTTACCGAAACCCACGCAACCTGGGCGCTGTTATGCGATGGACTTTGTCCATGACCGGCTCGTGACCGGCCGGCGATTCAAGTGTGTGACGATGATCGATCCCTGCTCCAAAGAGGTGCCGGTGATTGCGGTGGAGGTCTCGATTGGCGGGGCCCGAGTCTGCCGGATTCTGGACCGGCTGTTCACGACGCGACCGTTGCCCGAGACCTTGATTCTGGACAACGGTCCCGAATTCGCGGGGACGGCCTTGGAGGCCTGGGCTGTCCAGCATGGTGTGCACCTCCACTTCATTCAGCCAGGGAAGCCGGTGCAGAACGCGTCTTTATCGAGAGCTTCAATGGCAAGTTTCGAGATGAATGTTTGAACGAGCACTGGTTCCTGACGCTGCAGGAGGCGCAACTCGTGATTGAAGCGTGGCGACGGGAATATAATGAGGAGCGGACGCACAGCACCATTGGGGATGTGACCCCCCAGGAGTTCATTACCAACTATCAAAACGGAGCCCCTTTACCACAGGAGATAACTTCCTCGGCTTTGGTGTAATAAAAAGGGGAAGGTCACCCTCCGTCTCCTTTGGCATGGACTCAGTCTAAAATAATCCATCGCTCTCCTGCGGTTTGACTCATTGAAAATCCCTGTGATAGCGTAGCTTGCTAACAGTTTTAGACATCCTTAACCGGTTGGAATATGGCGTCTGGACAGGATCTGAAAGCCATCCTTGGGAAATTAAAATATTCGGACGATGCAAAGGTCATTCAACAGATGACCGAGCGGACCGAGCAGGTCCGTGCACGCATGGCCGGTATCAAGCACAAGCTCGTGGTCATGAGCGGGAAGGGTGGTGTCGGCAAAAGCATGACGACCGTGAATCTCGCATTGGCTTTGGCACGGCAGGGCGCCACAGTGGGGGTGCTCGATGTGGACCTTAACGGTCCCTGTGTGCCGCGCATGCTGGGGCTTCATGGCCAATCATTGACGATGACGGCAGAAGGAGCCATTCCTCCTGTGGGACCTCTCGGGGTAAAGGTCGCGTCGATGGATTTCTTCTTGGATGATGCATCGCCGGTTCGTTGGAAAGGGCCGATGGATGTCAGCCCGGTCTGGTTAGGGTTGATGGAAATGAATGTCATTCGAGAGTTTCTGGCCGATGTCGTCTGGGGTGAGCTCGATTATCTGCTGGTCGATCTCCCTCCGGGGGCCGCAGCGGACAAGCCGCCGGTCATTGCCGGGTTTATTCCTGACCTGGCAGGAGCGATTGTCGTGACGACACCATCAGAAGTGGCATCGGATGTGGTGCAGAAGTCGGTGACCTATGCTCGCGACATAGGTATCAAGGTCATGGGCATTGTCGAAAATATGAGCGAGTATCGCTGCCCTGGTTGTGGAGAAGTGAACGAGTTGTTCGAAGGCAATACTGAGGCAATGTGTGAGATGCTGGATTTGCCGCTGCTCGGACGCATTCCCTTCGACCGGACCCTCGCCCGTACCTTCGACAAGGGGGAGCCGTTGCTCGACGAAACCTATCCGACCATTCAACGTTACCAGGAAATAGCTGGGCGCATCAGGACGCTCATCGATTACAAGAAGGTGTTGGCCGAACAACTGTAACACGATGCACTGAAGAGGAGACCCATGAAATTCGTATGCCTCAACTGTGAAACTTACATGAACTTCGAAAAGGTGGAAAAACCAGGGGAGGGCACGCTGGGCGTGTTTTTCGGCTGTCCGTCTTGCAATGCCAAGTTCTCCATGGTGACGAATCCTGGTGAAACCCAGATGGTAAGTTCCCTGGGAGTAAAGCTGGGGGGGCGCACTGTTGAGGCCGAGCCGTTCGAGATGACGAAGGGTACGTTGAAGACCGAAGCCACCCCAGCTCCTGGTCAGATGGCGGCCTATTTGAATGAGAAAATTCAAGGAGGTCAGCCAGCTGTTTCTGCCGCTGCTGCGTCGCCCGCCAAGGCTGGCGAGAAAGCGAGCGGCTGTCCCTTCTCCGCGATGGTTGCGGAAATGGGCCTGACGAACTCTGGCAAGCCCGCAAACGGCGGATCTACCGTGTCTGAATTCACCTGGACACCCGACGCCAAGGAGAAACTTGACCGGCTTCCGGTTTTCGTGAAACCGATGGTCCAGAGCAGCGTGGAAACCTATGCGCGTAATAATGGATTCAATACGATCACGCTGCAAGTGATGGACGATTCCAAGAACTATTCGCCCGAGGGTATGACCTGGTCGCGGGAGGCGGAACAACGGCTGGAGAATATCCCGGACTTCATTCGTCCGATGGCCCGTAAAGAAGTCGAACGCATGGCTAAGGAACGAGGAGCCTCCACTATCACTGCCCAAGTGATGGACGAGGCCAAAGACAAGTTCATGAAGTTCATGTAAGCGAACGGTTATAGCGTCGACAATTGGAAAAGGCCCATCAGCCGTCTGGATGGGCCCTTTTGCTATCTGAGGTAGTCCGGGAAAACGGTTGAGTATGAAGCGGGGAAAGCCTCTGCTGGCTGTTCTGTTACTGGTGGGCGTACTCCTTGCCTGGCCCGCAGCTGTGTGTGCAGAACCAGCCTCTAAACATCAACAATCCTCCCTTACGACGGGTGCGAAGCATAAAGCGCATGGGATGGAGGGGGAGTGGAGGCTGGGAAGGATCAGCCGAAGGGATAGCCTATTCAGAGTTTAACCATCACTTCACTGGTCTCAGCGACCTGCTATTTGGCCTTGCCGAGTTAGCGAACGCGTTACAGTACCTGCAACTCGTTTGAGCCTGTTTCGTGTTGCCTGGTGCGCTTGCTATCACAGGGGTGTATCTGTTTGTGTGGAGCGACCATGACGCATGGCCGATCGGCTCGCTCAGCAAAATCACTGGCATCATGGATGCCTGGCGCGTCACAGCAGTTGGTGAAATGAGCCGAAGTGGCATGGGCTGGTTCCGTGATTCTCTTCGGACTTCTCCTGCTCGTTTATTCCGAATAACGATCCGTAGTCACGCCCGGATCTCATTTGACACCTTTCTGAAGCCTGTGCTACGTCTAGCTCCTCATAGTCATTTGAGGTCTTTTCACGTCTCTAACCGGCTCACAGTGTTCGGGCCAGGGTAGAGGAGGAACACATGGGTGGACATAGTCACTGGGCCACGATCAAACGGCACAAAGGAGCCCAGGACGCGAAGCGCGGGAAAATCTTTACGCGAATCATCCGAGAGCTCACCATCGCGGCTCGGTCCGGTGGCGATCCCGATGGGAATCCCCGATTGCGTCTGGCGATCGCCAAGGCCAAGGAAGCCAACATGCCGGGCGACACGATGAAGAAAGCCGTCCAGCGTGGGACGGGCGAGCTTCCCGGCGTGAACTATGAGGAGTTTTCTTTAGAAGGCTATGGTCCTGGAGGGACTGCGCTACTTCTCGAGATTACGAGCGACAACCGGAACCGGACCGTCGCGGAGATTCGGAGTCTCCTCACGAAAAATCACGGCAATATGTCTGAAGCGGGCGCCGTCGCCTGGCAGTTCCAGAAGAAGGGACTTGTCGCGATTGAAAAGGGGAAGGTTGATGAAGATGCGCTTCTCTCCTTGGCCCTCGATGCCGGGGCGGAGGACGTGAAGGTCGGTGAGAAGAGTTATGAAGTCCTCACGACCCCACAAGATTTTGAGGCGGTCAAGAAGGCATTGGTGGATGCCACCATCGACACCACTCTGGCCGAGATCACCTTCATTCCGCAGAACACGATCCGCCTGGACGAAAAGTCCGCTGAACAAATGCTCAAGCTGATGGAAATCTTGGATGAGCACGACGATGTGCAGAAGGTTCATGCGAATTTCGATATTCCGGATGAAGTCATGGAGAAAGTGGCCGCAACGGCAGCGGGATAGCAAGGTCGGCCAACCAACATCGTCATGTCACTCGGATAACCAGACGACATGATCGCCTTTCTCACGGGGCGGTTGGCATTCAAGGCACCCACCCACTTGACGCTTGATGTGCAGGGGGTCGGGTACGAAGTTCATATTCCTCTCAGCACCTATTACGCCCTACCCAATGTAGACGAAGTCATCGCGCTGAATATTCATACGCATCTCCGGGAAGATGCGATCCAGCTGTTCGGTTTTCTCTCGCAAAGTGAAAAGGAGTCGTTTTTGCTGCTGACCAGCGTGTCGGGCATCGGCCCAAAGCTCGCGCTGAGTGTGCTCTCCAGCTTGTCGATTGCAGATCTGGTTCGTGCCATCCAGACGGAAGACGTCGAAAAGCTTGCCACGGTTCCTGGTATCGGGAAGAAATCGGCTGGACGCATGACTCTTGAACTGAAAGACAAGGTCCATAAAATTCACGGTATGTACCCCCGGTCCTCCGCTGCGGAAGAGTCCGATCCGGAAGGGCCTTATGAGGACGCGCTTTCCGCTCTGATAAACTTAGGCTATCGTGCTCAGGACGCCAAGGATGCCTTGAAGCGTGTGATGAAGGACACGACAGGCTCCCTGGCGTTGAAAGAGCTCATTCGGGAAGGCCTCAAGGAACTTGCAAGGGGGTAAGCATGATGCCATTCGATATCCGGAAAGCGGTAAAGCCGTTCATGTGCGTTGTGGCCATCGGAGCGACGGTCGTTGTCACGTCCCCACAAGTCAGCATCGCGGAGGAGGCGCCCCAGCCCAAGAGCATTAGGATGACCTGCGGGAAGTGCCCGGATGGGTATGCGACAACCGGTGTAACGCAGTCCCCTGAGATCTGTAAAGACGAGGACCCAACCCTCGTACAATGTGTACCGCTGGGGGCAAACATGCTGGGGGTATGCGGGGCGTGTCCCGACGGCTATTCAGAAATTGGCAGTTCCTCGGTTCCAGCGCGCTGTGGGAGCAGCGACGGTGGCCGGATGAGTCAGTGTCAGTTGCGTAAGATGGAAACGAACTTGCCCGATCCGACCCAAGGGTACAAAACCTGTCCTCCGGATTGTGGGAGTACGGCGAGGCCGGGCCAGGGGGCTCTGCCACCTCCCCCCAAGTATCAGCAGGTGCCGGAGAGCAAATGAGCATGGGAAGGGCATCATGACCGACCGGTTGGTGACCAGCCGCGCCACGGACGAAGAGCGAGGTCTGGAGAATGTGCTCAGGCCTCAGACGCTCGACGACTATGTCGGCCAATACAAGATGAAAGAGTCGCTTCGGATTTGTATCGAAGCGGCCCAACAACGGCACGAAGCACTCGATCACGCTATTTTTTACGGTCCCCCCGGGCTTGGGAAGACGACCATCGCCCACATTATTGCCAAAGAAATGGGAGCGGCGCTGCGGTCGACTTCGGGGTTGGTCCTCGCTCATGCAGGCGACGTCGCGGCGATTCTGACCAACCTTCAAGCGCATGATGTGCTCTTTATCGACGAGATTCACCGTTTGCCCGCGTCCGTGGAAGAAGCGCTGTATCCCGCGATGGAGGATTTTCAGCTGGATCTGGTTATTGGGCAAGGTCCTGCCGCGAGGACTGTGAAGCTCGATCTTCCACCCTTTACGCTGGTGGGAGCGACGACGCGGGCTGGGTCTCTTACCTCTCCGCTGCGAGATCGATTTGGGTTGGTGTATCGGCTTGAATTCTATGGACCGTCCGAGCTGGAAGCGATCGTGACCAGATCTGCCGGGGTCCTCGGTATCGGAATCGACCGGGAGGGGGCAGCGGAAATCGCGTCCCGTGCACGGGGCACACCACGGATTGTCAATCGGCTCATCAAGCGCATCAGGGACTATGCCCAAATCAAGGCGGATGGGCATGTCACCAAACCGGTCGCGCAAGAGGGGTTAGCCTGGTTAGGAATCGATGAAGCCGGGTTTGACGACATGGATCGCAAGATTCTTCTGACTATCATCGAGAAGTTCAACGGGGGACCGGTCGGTGTTGAATCCCTGGCAGCAGCGGTTCAGGAAGATAAGGGTACGATCGAAGACGTGTACGAACCCTATCTCATTCAGGCCGGCTTCTTGGATCGCACCGGTCGAGGTCGCCAAGTTACCCGGTTGGCGTACGACCATTTCAAACGGTCCTCGCCATTCCTGATGTAAACGACGATTTCCAGTCTTTGGGAAGCTCCTGATATCCCAGCGTCATCCTTGCAATAGTTTCTATCGTTCCTGTAAAATCCTCCACTTGTCTGCGCAGGCCCCATTCCCCACGCACGGGGGGTAAGGTCGTCCTCCCGGATTCAGTTCCTGAGGGTAGGCTCACCATGCCAGGAGACATGCTGAAATACCGTAAGGAAATCGACCGGATCGATGATGAAATCCTTCGCCTGCTCAACGAGCGGTCGAAAAGTGTTATTGAGATTGGGAGGATTAAAAAAGAAAAAGATGCCGATGCCAATCTCCACACCGCGGGGCGTGAGGCTGAAATCGTCGACCGGTTGACCAAGCGCAATACCGGGCCATTCCCCAGCGAAGCCATTCGGTCTGTATATCGAGAAATCATGTCGGCGTCTCTGTCGTTGGAGTCGCCTCAGAAGGTGGCCTATTTGGGACCGCGGGCGACCTTTACCCATATGGCCAGTATGCAGAAATTCGGATCGTCCGTTCAATATGTGCCAGTCCACAGCATCAAAGAGGTGTTCAGCGAGGTCGAGAGAGGGCGAGCCAACTTCGGGGTGGTGCCGATTGAAAACACGACGGAAGGCGTGGTGAATCACACGCTCGACATGTTTATCGATTCCAACTTGTTGATCTATGGGGAAATTCTGCAGGAGGTTTCGCATCATCTCCTGTCAAAGTCCGGTCTAATCGAAGACGTCAAGAAAATCTATTCCCATCCGCATGCCCTTGCGCAATGTCGCAACTGGCTTGAAACAAATCTTTTGCATGTTCCGGCGGTTGAAGTGGCCAGCACGGCCCGGGCGGCCGAGGTTTGTATCGAAGAACCCGCGTCGGCAGCCATTGCATCGGAATTGGCTGGTCAACTCTATGGGCTCAAGGTCATCAAGTCCCGCATCGAAGATAATCTGAACAATTTCACTCGTTTCCTCATTTTGTCGCAGAAGCCATCGGAACGGACGGGCAGGGATAAGACGTCATTGATGTTATCCGTGAAAGATAAAGTCGGGGCGCTCTATGACCTGCTCCGCCCTTTTGCTTCCCACGGGCTGAATATGACCAAGATAGAATCTCGTCCATCTCAGCGAAAAGCTTGGGAATATATCTTCTTTGTGGATGTTGAAGGCCACATCAACGAAGAACGGGTCAGCAGAGCTGTGGAAGAAGTTAAGGGCCGCTGCCTCTTCATGAAAATTTTAGGATCGTACGCCATTCACAGCTGACCATGGGATTACAGGTCCACCCAGATATTCGTTCACTCAGTCCCTATGTTCCCGGTAAACCCGTCGAAGAACTCCAACGGGAACTTGGTCTCACTCGCGTCATCAAGCTGGCGTCCAATGAGAATCCGCTGGGACCTTCACCGAAAGCGATCGCCGCCCTAAGTGGGGTGCAGGCTACATTGCATCGCTATCCCGACGGCGGGGCGATTCAACTACGTCAGGCGATTGCCGATCGATGGAAGGTGGATAGCGACCAAGTCATATTGGGAAATGGTTCCGATGAGATCCTTGGCCTATTGGCCAAAACCTTCTTGACTCCAGGTGATGAAGCCATCATGGCCGATCACACCTTCGTGATCTACAAGATGGAAGTCACCGCCGTCCATGGCAAGCCGATAGTCGTGCCCCTGGTCAATTGGACCCACGACCTTGAGTCGATGGCACGGGCTATTACGCCTCGGACCCGATTGCTCTTCCTCTGTAACCCCAATAACCCCACAGGAACGATGGTATCGGCAGAAGCCGTCGATCGGCTGATGGCTGGAGTACCCGAGGATGTCATTGTCGTATTCGATGAAGCCTACTTTGAATATGTTCGCAGTCCTCAATTCCCCGATGCGATGGCGTATGTGAAGCAAGGGCGAAACGCGATCGTGTTACGAACGTTCTCCAAAATCTACGGACTTGCGGGATTGCGAATTGGGTATGGAATCAGCACCTCGGAGATCATCGGCTTCCTGAACCGAGTCCGCCCTCCGTTTAACGCCAATAGTGTGGCCCAGAAAGCCGCTCTCGGGGCGTTAGAGGATGATGATCATGTGGCCAAGAGCCGGGCGGTCAACGCAACCGGTATGGAGCAGCTGGGACAAGGACTGCGTGCATTGGGAATGACTCCGATCTCGAGCGAGACGAATTTTCTCTATTTTGATGCCAAGCGGGATGGTCGATCGGTATTCGACGCGCTGTTGCGAGAGGGAATTATTGTGCGGCATATCGAGGGAACCATGATCCGCGTCACCATCGGTCAGTCCGACGAAAACACCGCCTTCCTCCAGGCATTGAAGAAAGTCTTAGATGGAGCAAGGTAGGCCTATAGTGAGGGAATTATGATCATTGTGTTGAAACCGGAAGCGTCGGAAAGCGAGGTCGATCATATCATTGATCGGCTGCGCGATTTGGGCTTGAAATCTCAAATCTCCACTGGCCAAGAACGTACCATCATCGGTGTCATCGGCGACGATCGAGTGCTGCATAACCAACCGTTGACGGCGCTTCCAGGTGTCGAAAGCGTCCTGCCGATTCTTGCTCCCTGGAAACTGGTGAGTCGTGAGTTCAAGAAAGATGTGACGATCATCGACGTCGGTGGGGTCAAGATCGGGGGTAAGAAATTAGCCATCATGGCGGGGCCTTGTGCGGTCGAGCGTCTCGAGCTTACGGTGGGGATTGCCCACGAAGTGAAAGCCGCTGGAGCCACGATTCTTCGCGGCGGAGCGTACAAGCCCCGAACATCACCGTATTCCTTCCAAGGCTTGGGTCGCGAGGGGCTCGATTATTTGGTCGAAGCGAGGAAACAGACCGGATTGCCGGTGGTGAGTGAGATTTTGGACACTCGGGATATCGAGCTCTTTCTCGAGAAGGCGGACATCATTCAGGTCGGCGCCCGGAATATGCAGAACTTCGAACTCCTCAAGGAGGTCGGGGCCTATGACAAGCCGGTTCTCTTGAAACGAGGTCTGTCGGCGACTATCAAGGAGTTTCTCTTGTCAGCTGAGTACATCATGTCACGCGGCAACCAGAACGTCATGTTGTGTGAACGAGGCATACGTACCTTTGAAACGCAGTATCGCAACACGCTTGATCTGGCGGCCATTCCCACCCTGAAAACCCTCTCGCACCTGCCCGTCATTGTCGATCCGAGTCATGCCACTGGGAAGTGGGATCTCGTCGCTCCGATGTCAAAGGCCGCAGTGGCGGCTGGGGCCGATGGTCTCCTGATTGAGGTGCATTCGAATCCAGAGTGCGCCTTGTGCGACGGCGAGGAGTCGATTAAGCCGTCCAAGTTCAAAGCGCTCATGGGCGACCTCAGTAATATTGCCAAGGCTGTGGGGAGGGAGCTCTGAAGGACAATGGCGGTTCATTTCAAACAGGTCGTGATCATTGGCGTGGGGTTGATCGGTGGATCGCTCGGCATGGTGATCCGAAGAAAGGCGCTGGCCGATCAGGTGATCGGTGTCGGTCGGCGTGTCGAGAATCTCAAGACGGCCGTTGCATTGGGCGCTATCGATCGATACGTGGCCGATCCTCACGAGGCGGTGCGTGGGGCGGATTTGGTCGTACTGGCGACACCCGTCGATACCTACGAGCGTCATCTCCAGGAATGGGCTCATTGCCTGAGCATTGGTGCGATCGTCAGTGATGTCGGGAGCGTGAAAGGAACGTTAGTCGAGCGGTCGGAGTCGGTGATGCCTCCGGGTGTGCACTTTGTGGGTGCCCATCCTATCGCAGGGAAGGAAAAGACCGGAGTCGCAGCCGGGTCAGATCGATTGTTCAACGGTGCGCGCTGTATTCTGACGCCCACGAAACAATCCGACTCCACTGCCCTGGATCGAGTGAGACAGTTGTGGCAAGAGACCGGCTCGATCGTTTTGACGATGGACCCGCATGTGCACGACCAAATTCTTGGAGCGGTCAGTCACTTGCCGCATGTGGCGGCATTTGCGCTCATGAATGCTTTAGCCGACCTTCGTGATCAACAGGTTCCGTCCCTTGATCTGGCCGGGCATTCCGGTGGAGGATTACGGGACACCACGAGGATTGCTGCAAGTTCGCCCGAAATGTGGCGGGACATTTTTCTGTGGAATCGAGCCAATGTGGTGTCCTATATCGACCGATACACGAGGGCCTTGGACGAATTGAAACAACTGATCAAGGCAGGAGATGCAGCTGGTATCGAGAAGTCCCTTGAACGGGCAAAAGGCGAGCGTGAGAAATTGAATAGCTCCGCTCCGAGTCACTCATGACATCGTTGAGGATTACGCCAGGCCGATCACTCAAAGGAACGATCACGGTTCCCGGCGACAAGTCCCTCACTCATCGAGCCATTATCCTCACTGCGCTTGCCGAAGGTCCGAGTACGATCTCGGACTATTGCCAGGGTGAAGATTGCCTCAATACCATGAGGGCGTTTCAGAGTCTCGGGATTCCTATCACACATACACCGGCCGAATTAACGATTTGCGGGAAGGGGTTTTGGGGGTTAACCGAACCCAATGCCCCGATTGATTGTGGAAACTCAGGAACCGGTATCCGCTTGCTGACGGGCCTCTTGGCTGGTCAGGACTTTTTCTCGGTCCTCACTGGTGACGAGTCGATCCGACGGCGTCCGATGGGACGAGTGGTCAAGCCGTTGCGGGAAATGGGAGCGGTCATTGGAGGGCGTAAGGGAGGAGAGCTGGCTCCATTAGCGATTACCGGGTCCGGCCTTCAGGCGATCGACTACACGTCGCCGGTGGCGAGTGCGCAAATCAAGTCGTCTCTCCTTCTTGCCGGTCTGTATGCTCAAGGGAAGACTCGCTACAAGGAGCCGAATCTGTCGCGAGATCATACAGAGCGGATGTTCCAATTCTTCGGAATTCCTCTCACGAGAGAACAGGGTACGCTGGTTTTGCAAGGGAGACCGTCTGTCGGATGGCATGGTGTTCATATTGCGATCCCTGGAGATTTCTCCGCCGCCGCGTTCTTTATCGTTGGGGCGACGATCGTGCCGGGATCTGACGTGACCCTTCGCCAGGTGGGGATCAATCCAACGAGAACCGGCCTGCTGGACGTCATGAGAAAGATGGGCGCTGATATCGAGGTGCTGAATCAGCGGGAAGAGGCCGGCGAGCCGGTCGGCGATCTTCGTGTACGGTCTGCTTCGCTAAAGGGCGTCACCATTAGTTCTGAACTCATCCCCAAAACGATCGATGAATTTCCTGTCCTGTGTGTGGCCGCGGCTGTGGCGGATGGAGAGACGGTGATTTCCGGAGCCGAAGAACTGAGGGTCAAAGAGAGTGATCGGATTGCGACTATGAGCGGCGAACTGCGTGCGATGGGGGCCCTCGTGGAGGAGCGGACGGACGGAATGGTCATCCGAGGATTAGGGCAAGGCGGAGAAAACGGGCGCCTCAACGCCTCGATCTCGGCGCAGAGCCACGGAGACCATCGGGTCGCCATGTCGCTTGCCATTGGAGGTCTGACCGCAAAACAAAGCATGACAATTGCTGACACAGGTTGTGTGGACACCTCGTTCCCCAATTTTAGAGAGGCGCTCGCTCAACTTGTGAACACTTGATGATGTATTCGTGTGACTTGAATAGAACAGGTACTGGGTGATTATCGCGATTGATGGGCCAGCCGGAGTGGGGAAGAGTACAGTAGCCAAGCTATTAGCGGCTCGTCTCGGATGTCTGTATCTAGATACAGGGGCGTTATACCGAGCCGTCGCATGGAAAACGTTACGGTCGAACATACCTCCGACTGACCGTGAGCAGGTCGTGAAATTATTGCCGTCGACCTCGCTGCATATGCAATTTCAAAATGGCGCGGTGCAAGTCTTGGTGGATGGCATCGATGTGACTGGGGAACTCCGTGCACCGGACGTGACCACGGCTGCTTCCGTGGTATCTGCCATTCCGGGAGTTCGCGAATGGTTGCTGCCGATTCAGCGCCAAATCGGCCAGCGCGGTTCGGTGGTTGCGGAGGGACGTGATATCGGGACAAAGGTATTTCCTACCGCGCCGTACAAATTTTTCCTCGATGCAGATGCACACATTCGTGTTGAGAGGCGGCACCGTGAACTTGTGGCTGCAGGTCGTGGAGGGGCGATTGAGGCGACGCATCAGGATTTATCGGACCGAGATTTGCGAGATCGGACCAGACCGATCGACCCGCTGGTTCCAGCACCTGACGCACGATCGATTGATACCTCTACGCTCAGCCCGGAGCAGGTAGTGGAGGTAATGATCTCAGCCATGTCGACTGGGTTGTGAGCGGGATTGTCTACGGATTGCTGTGGGTGCTGGCCAGGGTCGTCGGTAAGATTTGCTTCCGGTATCGAGTAGAGGGACAGGTTCCACGCACCGGAGGCTTTCTGATTGCCGCGAACCACGCCAGTTACCTTGATATTCCCCTGCTTGGCTGCGGGCTGACTCGAAGGGCCTGGTATCTGGGACGGAATGATTTGTTCCCGATCCCCGTGTTGAACGGCATATTACAGGCATTGGGCTGGATCCCAGTGCGGCTCGGTCGCCTTGATCGCGAGGCCTTTGGCAAGGCGATTAACCTGATTCGAGCGGGAAAAGTCGTGGTTATTTTCCCTGAAGGCAGACGCAGTCATGATGGTCACCTGCGGGAGCCAAAAGCAGGTATTGGAGTCATTGTATCGCAGACAGGCTGCCCGGTCGTACCGGCGTATCTGAAGGGGACCTTTGATGTCCTACCGCCGGGTGCTTCCTGGCTGCGGTTGCGTCCGGTGACGGTACGATTCGGGGATCCTATTCAGTTCGAAACCGAGAAACAACAAGAAAGGGCAGCCACCAAACAGTTTTATCAACACGTCAGCCGGACGGTGATCGAACAGATTGCAGCCTTAGGCCAAGTTCCCGTTCCCAAAGGCAAGGACAGTCTGGATGTCGGCACGTCGAACAGGCAGACCGCCGATGCTCACAATGCTGAGTGAGGTCGGTGATTTCACCATCAGCACCCGACATCAGTCGGAAAGAGTAGGACCTTTATATGGGTACGGTATCCAATCGCAGTGATGCTCAGTTAGACCGCGATGCATTGGCCGCATTATACGAGGAGACCTTTCGCAACCTCGAGGAAGGCACGATTACCGAAGGTCGCGTGGTGGCCCAGACCAAAGATAAGGTCATCGTCGATATCGGTTACAAATCTGAGGGCATGATTCCTCGCGATCATTTTTCGTCCGAGGAACTGCAAAATCTTAAGATCGGTGACCGGCTCCAAGTCTACATCGAAGAATGTGAAGATGCGGACGGCAATCTCGTTCTTTCCAAGGAAAAAGCCGACAAGATGAAGATTTGGGAAGAACTCGAGAAGCTCTACAACGAAGAAAAGAGTGTTGAAGGCAAGATTGTGTCACGCATCAAAGGCGGGATGATGGTCGATATCGGCGTCAAAGCGTTCCTGCCAGGCTCGCAGATCGATTTGCACCCTGTCCGTGATCTGGACGGGCTTGTTGGAAAGACCTTTCCCCTGAAGATCATCAAGATCAATCACCGGCGGGGGAACGTCGTCGTCTCCCGTCGCGTGCTGCTGGAAGAAACACGGGATAAAAAGCGGCAGACGACGCTGGCCACGCTCAAGGAAGGTCAGCTGATTCAAGGGACGGTCAAAAATATTACCGATTACGGATCATTCATTGACCTCGGTGGGATCGATGGATTGCTGCATATTACCGACATGTCCTGGGGGCGAGTGGGCCATCCCTCAGAGCTGTTTACGGTGGGAGATAAGGCGGAAGTGACTGTCTTGAAATATGATCGAGAGACGGGTCGAATCTCTCTCGGGCTCAAGCAAAAGACCGCTGATCCTTGGACCAATGTCGCTGGAAAATACCCTATCGGCACCAGAGTTCGAGGTCGGGTGGTCAGTTTGACCGATTACGGAGCATTTGTGGAACTCGAGCCGGGTGTGGAGGGATTGGTGCACGTGTCGGAGATGTCGTGGACGCACGAAGTCCGACATCCGTCGAGAGTCGTAGCGGTCGGGGATCAGGTGGAAGCGGCAGTGCTGAATGTCGATCCGGCCAGCCGTAAGATTTCATTGGGCATGAAACAGACCGCTCCCAATCCGTGGGACATGATCGAGAGCAAATATCCGATCGGGACGCGGATAGAGGGCAAGGTGAAGAGCCTGACGGATTTCGGCGCCTTTGTCGGGCTCGAAGAAGGCATCGATGGTCTCATTCATATTTCCGATATGTCGTGGACAAAGCATATCAAGCATCCTTCGGAACTGTTCAAGAAAGCGCAAAAAGTGGAAGCGGTGGTGTTACGTATCGACAAAGAAAAAGAAAGGCTGTCACTTGGTTACAAGCAATTGGCTCGCGATCCCTGGGAGGAGACGATCCCATCGCGATACCATGTTGGTGATTCAGTGGCTGGCAAAGTGACGAAGGTTGCCGATTTTGGGATCTTTATCGAACTTGACGGCGGCGTTGAGGGGTTGATCCATGTGAGCGAATCCGGCTTGGAACCCTCTGCGAAGCTGGAAGAAAAGTTTAAGTTGCAAGACGACGTCACGGCGAAGATAATCAAAGTCGACCAAGAAGAACGCAAGATCGCTCTCAGCCTTCGAGACCATCAGCTTGATTGGGATCGTAAGCAGGTTGATGACTATCACTCATCACAAGGGGAGTTAGATCAAAGTCTCGGCCGAGCGGCCAAGCAAAGCCGGAAACGCGCGCAATCAGAGGATCAAAGCTAGGGTGGCCTCGCCTGCTGGGATAGGTTGGTGTAATGGTGGATGACACAACAGAAGCCGAGCGTCCTCGAAAGCGCCACCTGTTCCGCAAAATCTTTTGGTTGTTTGCGGCAGGGATAGGGACCCTGGTCTTGATGAATCTCTTCTTCCCGGATCTCGATCTTTCCACAGAGGATCGGATCGCCTTGATTCGGGTTGAAGGGGTCATTATGGATTCACAGGCCACCGTCGGAGAACTCAAGCGGTTCAGTGAGAACCCTTCGGTCAAGGCGATCGTGCTTCGTATCGATACTCCCGGAGGTGGCGTGGTGCCATCGCAGGAGATCTATGATGCGATCAAGCGGGTTCGAAACAAGAACAATAAAGCAGTCATTGCCTCCATGGGGAGCGTTGCGGCCTCGGGCGGGTATTATATTGCGGCTGCAACGGATCGAATTGTGGCGAACCCGGGGACGCTCACCGGGAGTATCGGTGTCATCATGGAAACGGCAAACATAGAAGGCTTGTTGCAGAAGATAGGTGTGGAAGGGGTCGTCATTAAGAGTGGAAAATACAAAGATGTGGGCTCTCCTCTCCGAAAGATGAGCGCGGAAGAGCGAGGTTTGCTGCAAGCCGTGATGGACGACGTACACAAGCAGTTTATCGAGGCCGTGGCAGAAGGCCGGTCGATGGAACTCCGGGCAGCTCAAGTGTTGGCGGATGGCCGTATCTTCACAGGACGTCAAGCTAAGGAGGCGAAGTTGGTCGATGAACTGGGCGATCTGGAGGATGCCATTCAGTTGGCAGCAGAAGTCGTTGGGATCGAGGGAGAGCCAAAAGTCGTCGAGCCTCGACGGCGGTTTTCTCTACGAGAGCTTCTGGACTCCAAGCTCAGCATGATGTTTCCCAAGTTGGACGTACAGCCGGGTGTCAGCTTGAAATACCTGATGGCCTTTTAATCGCATTTGAGGTAAGCGCAGTTATCATCGAAGTGGAGGGAGAGTGGACATGACCAAGGCGCAGATCATCGAGCGAGTCTCTGAGCAAGTCACCACTTTGACCAAGCGGCAGGCGGAAGTGGTCGTGAACACGATTTTTGACTGTGTGCGGGACTCACTCAAAAGCGGAGACAAGACCGAGATTCGTGGGTTCGGCAGCTTTCGTCTACGGGCTCGTCGAATGAAGGAAGGACGGAACCCCAAGACCGGAGAAACCGTAGCAGTGCCGGCCAAGCGCGTCCCATTTTTCAAAGCCGGCAAAGAGTTAAAAGAATTACTCAATCAGTAACGTTTTGAACTTTCTGAAAAAAGGCTTAGATTGATGTCGGATTCTTCACGCCCTGCTGCTACGGAAATTCGTTGGACCGATGGCGCGCTCAAACGCATGGAGCGCGCTCCTCTTTTCTTGCGTGGCATGGTTCGTCGGTTGGCTGAAAAGAAAGCACGAGAATTAGGATATGAAGCGATTACGGAAGAAATCCTTGAGCAGTTTAAAGGCCAGATGATGGGGCGTATGGGAGGCGAGGCCGGCATGGCATCTGCCGTTGAAGAGATGGTAAATGGTCGCCTTCCATGGACCGCAGCGGCGAAAGAACGCTTGGCCACGGTCCCTGAATTTATGCGCACGATGATCAAGCAGATTGCTGAGGAGATCGCAAAAGAGCGAGGACACCTCGAGGTGAACGTTGAGCTGTTCGAAAAGGTTGAAGCGCTTGGCGACCTTCACGAGGACATCGGGCCTCCCATGGTATGGACCGAGGGGGCGCTTGCGCGACTTGGGGAGAAAGTAAAGCAATCGCCGCCCATTGCCCTGGATTTTGTCACCGATATGCTGAGGCGGGATACCGAAGATCTTGCAAGGGAACGGCAACTGACTCTCATTGACGAATCAGCCTTGCTCGACTTGTGGGATGCCCCTCAAGCACGAGTCGCGTGGTCCGATGAAGCATGGAAGCGGCTCCAGACATCTCCCGATTTCGTGCGAAGTGGAATCAGAAAAGCGGCTGAACGGCGCGCTCGTAAGCTGGGACTTCAAGAGATCGACTCCGACCATCTGACGACGTTTCGAAATCAGGCCATGATGAAAGCGGTTAAACGTATCCGCTCGTTCGGATATCAGGAGTTGACGTTTGAGGCTTTTGACACGGCCCTGCAGAAAACAAAGCGCCTACAAGGCAACGATCAGGCTGAGAAACGGCTCCAGGAAATTCGAGGACATTTTGCCGATCCGTCGGCGAAGAAGCCAGAAGGGGGGACCCTAGGCGCTGAACTGATGGATCGTTTCCGCAAGTACCTCAAAGGCGAAGGAAGCCTTTGAGCGTGTAACGATTCTTCACCGTCCCCTTCTGCTCGTATCTCTTCAGCAGCGCAATCAATCAGGACGCGAACCTTGCGCTAATGGCTCGCGACCTGCTGGGGCCAGAATTTGTGCCGAATCTGAGGAAGCGGTTCGTTGTCAAAGTTAGGGATATCATAGAGACAACGATCAATCGTCGCGACTTCCTCTTCCGTCAAGGGTAACGTCACCTTTTTCTTCCAGAACTGATCCAGTGTAAAGTAGTCGCCTGATTGTGGCTTTTGAGCCAGCAGCTCCTGCATCGTCTTGAACCCTGGCGTATCAACGCCTGGTACGCGTCCCTTATTTCGATCAAGACACCAGTTCAGTACTTCAGCGATCCCGTACATGGTAATGTCGACGTTCACAATATTACTCATTGTCTTCCTCCTAGAAATAACGGGGCATCATAACGCAACCCATGAGCGAAATTCAAAGGGTGACACTCTCCACCTGGTACGTTGCGAGGCGGAAGATCGCCTTTGTATACTCCATGTTCAGCTTGACTGGCTCTCGGCCCATTCGTCCTAATGATGAAAATTGAAGAGATACGTGCGAGTCTTCATGAAAAGAATGTCCCGCTCGGCTGACATCATTATCAGCGTAGCTTCACTGTGTCTCATTTTCGGTAACGGTCTCTGGGCCTGTTCCAAGACCGAACCGTACAATCCGCCTGATCCTTTCTATTATTTCGCTAGCTACAAGGTCGGCAAGAATCCTACTGCGATTACAACCGTCGATCTCAATCAAGACTCGTTCACAGATTTGATCACCACGAACATCGCAAGTAATACGATTTCGATACTATTGGGCAACGGGGACGGCACATTTCGAGATCAAACCCAGCTGCATGTCTGTCAAGAGCCGCGTGCTCTCGCGATGGGCGATTTTAATGAAGATGGCCACTCAGATGTCGCCTTGGCATGCTCCGGCGGAGATGAAATCGCGCTACTGTTAGGCCACGGCAACGGAAGATTTCAAGAAGGTCAGCGATATCCGGTCCATCGAACGCCGATCGCTCTGGCGACCGACGACATCAATCGCGATGGACATGCCGATCTGGTCGTGGCATTGCGGAACGACAAGGTCAAAGTGTTTCTCGGAAACGGAACCGGGGAATTTCGTCATGGTATGCAGTATGAACACGGAGATACACCGACATCCGTCGCACTCTCTGATCTCAACGCCGATGGGAAACTGGACTTGGTCGTGACAAATGGTGGACCCATGTCGAATGCCGTCTCCATTTGGCTCGGCAACGGAGACGGTTCCTTTCGCGATCCCAAAGACTATTCAACCGGCCATCGTCCCCTAGGGGTGAGTATTGCGGACTTCAACAACGATCATCACAATGATCTTTTGGTCATCAATGGGGAAAAAGACTGCTTTACTACCTTTCTAGGTAATGGCAATGCCACGTTTCGACCTGGTAAAGATTCAGGTGCCGATGCCGGTCCAAATTTCGGGCTGGCGAGGGACTTTAACGGCGATCGTCTCGTGGATGTTGCCATCGTGAATCTCCAGTCAAATGATCTCTCGATCTTGTTCGGGAAAGGAGACGGCACCTTTCACTATCCGCCGAGAAACTACCGCACAAAGTCTGGCCCATTCGCTCTGTCTTCCTTTCGCGTGACCATTGTCGGGGCCGAGGAACCAGGCCTGGCGATTGCCGACAATGGAAGCGGGAGCGTTTCAATTTTTCTGCATAAAGGGCTCAAACCATCAGCAAGTTTGCAGCCACACGAATAGCGTCGAAGGATCGCCATCTATTCTTGACAGCCCAGGGGGCCTTCGCTAGAGTTGCTGTTGGGTTCACCGGTGTAGGTTGATAGGCATACCAATGGCGCTTCGATCCTTTGCATGGTGGTTCATGATTGGGGCCCTGATGACCCTCTCGGTCCTGATGGTCCAGGGTGGGGTACGGGATTTATGGGAGGGGACGCAACCGGCCGGAGGCACCAATGTGTTTGTGTATTTCGGCACGACACTCATTGGTGGGGGCTTACTTGCCGGATGTGTTGCATTGGTCATGAATCGACTGCGGTAGTTCGGAGAGAGTGAGACATGTATGCAGTGTTTGAAGTGCAGAGGATTCATGATGGTGGAGCGGCACTATACCCTCATCAACCGCCGAATTTACGCTCGATGCCTCAATTGTGGATTTTGGATTGATTTAGCCGATCTTCTCCGGTTTTTTCATAAGGTTATCGATAGTGGGCGGAAGGGTGATAAGGTGCGGGAGTCGTTCACCTTCTAAATAGACGGGTGGCTTTGGGACGGAAAGACTGCTCCTGGCCTGATCATCGACTGCCGCGATGGTGCCGGTTGGTTGTACTGCCAGCTCTCGTTACGGCCTTCTCTATTCCACTGATTCTTCTATCAAGCCTTCCTGCCTCGGGGTTGGAAAGGCAACCCAAGGCTCAGACGATCCGGACGATCACCTATGTCCCGCAACCGCTTCCCTGGAAACGGATTCCAGCACACGGTATTCTCCTGAAGGAATTGAAATCCGGACGTGTGCTTTATCAATATCAAGCGGACAAGCGTTTATCGCCCGCCAGCCTGACCAAGATCATGTCGGCGCTGATCATTCTTGAGAATGGTCGGCTCGACGATCTGGCAACGGTGAGCAAAAATGCGGCACGGGCTCCTAAGACTCACCTGCGATTGAAAGTCGGTGAAGTCTTTCGTCTGAAGGATTTGCTGAAGGCCATGATGATGGTGTCTGCGAATGATGCCTGCCTAGCGGCGGTAGAACACGTTGGCGGAAATGAAAAGCAGTTTGTCGAGTTGATGAACACGAAGGCGGCGTCGTTGGGCTTACAGGGGACTCATTTTAGTAACGGCTGTGGTTTTGATGGGTCCGATCACTATTCGACCGCGGAAGATCTGGCAAAGCTAAGCGAAGTCGCCATGCAGAATGGGGTGTTTCGAACGCTTGTGAAAGAAGAACGTGAAATCATCACGCCCGTGAGCGGCTACCGCGCGTACGTCCTGCATAATACCAATCGCCTTCTTGGTCGGATTCCTGGCGTGGAAGGGGTGAAGACGGGATTCACCTCAAAAGCTGGCCGATGCTTGATTGCCAAAGTCTCTCAAAACGATAGAGACTTGCTGCTGGTCATCCTGAACTCCAACCGCAGGTGGAATACCGCCAAGAGCTTGATCGATTACGGCTTCCGTCTCACCAATAGAATTCAATAATCGGGCTTCGTCTATCCCCTTCAACCAGGTAACCATCCCGTTATCCACGCCTGTGCCGGGAGGATTTGTCCAGCAGGTAGTGAAGTAGAGCCGCGAGCCAGTGCGAGATATTGGGGGAATAGAATGGAGTGGTGAAGGAGGTACCGTAAGAAGAGATTAGTGAGGTTGGGCAAACTCGATGTTGATGTCTTTCCCGAGATAATTCACTTGGAAGCCCTGCTTGTCGTACGCGAGTATTGCGCCCATGACGTTCTCGTCTCCGTACTCTTCCTGCCCCAGCAACTTACGAATCTCTTCGGGGCTTTCGCTATTGAGGACGTTGCGGAAGAGACCTCTGGTCTTGAAGGCGAACCGATTATTGATGAAGAGCA
This sequence comes from uncultured Nitrospira sp., assembly GCA_902500755.1. Classification (GTDB taxonomy): domain Bacteria; phylum Nitrospirota; class Nitrospiria; order Nitrospirales; family Nitrospiraceae; genus Nitrospira_D. The sequence continues at coordinate 9,998 of CABVRV010000040.1, read as the reverse complement.
AATCGACCTTGCCGTCCTGAATTCGGACTCCAGCCATTGGGCCGGTCGGTTTGCGCTGGTCGAGAAGGAAGATAAAGGTCGCCTCTTGCTCCGCCTTAATTCCAGAAATGTGTTCGGTTACCAGGTTCTCGACCGCTTTGTTTTCTGAGTCACCGAGCCTCACACCAAAGAGCGAGATATCCACGCTTGAAATGGTTTTTGGTTCCATGACATCGGTCTGACTCAATTCGTACGGCTCGGCGTAAACCACGGAACAGGCAGTGAGGAGGCCGCTGAAAACCGCGCTGGCAATCCAAGGGGGATTCTTTTCCATAAGACAATTGCTTTTCCTTATGACGGAATCAATGGCATATCCGAGGCATCGCGAGAGAGACGTACTTGGAACGCTTACCCCATATCATTCTAGCCAATCCGGGAGCGAAGCTGCAAGAAACGCAGATCAATAATTGATGGACCGATGTCCCTCGCATATGTGAAGACGCAGCTCCCCACAATCCCATCAATCATGGTAACGACTGCACGTGTAGTAACATGTCGCCCAGCTGGCGAAGCCGGGAAAAATAGGCCTGACAATCAGCTTCCAGCTCTGTCATTAAATCATCTAGATCGCGCAGGCAGTCCTTCACGATGGCAAGCCGTTGGTCGTCGAGACCATCGGAGCTCTCGAGGTAGTAGACCACGCACCCGCTGATGACCGTATCGAGTGTCATCAATTGTCCTTCGTGTGGACTTGCAAACCGAGGCCATCCGTTAGAGCAGTGCTGTTCCCACACTGTTGCGATCGTATGTCGCGTCATGAGGTGCGCTTTCGTCCTGCTACCGAGCATCACCCTAGCGTACATACCAGTTGCGAGGCAAGGACCAGAGACAACAATTGAAACCGGTTCCGAACGGTGAGCGATTAGGGGTACAATCCACGCTGGAGGTGGGCTTGAGCGACCTGGTCAATCCCGCTCATGAGCGCCGCCATGCGCATTGAAACCCGACGTTCGGTTGAAAAGTGTAATGTGCGATGAAAGGCGGATGTGATGATATTCTGTAGACGATTCTGAATGTCGGCTGCGCTCCAGAAGAAGCGCTGAAGATCCTGAACCCACTCGAAGTATGAGACGATGACTCCACCGGAATTTGCCAGAATATCAGGTATCACGAATATGCCTTTGTCCTCCAGAATGCGATCGGCTTCTAGTGTCGTCGGTCCGTTGGCTCCTTCAGAGAGGATTCGACATTTCAGGGAATTCGCATTGCGATGCGTAATCTGTTCGGATAGTGCAGCGGGAACGAGCACGGTGCAGTCCAATTGGAGTAATTCCTCATTTGTGATCGCGTCTCCCTGTCTCGTTTCACGGAGCGGCTGGCCGGAATCACGACGGAGAAGATGTGCGATGTCCAATCCCTTGTCGTTATAGATGCCGCCATTGACATCACTGACGGCAATCACACGTGCCCCTTGTTGGTGCATGATGCGAGCCGTATGCGAGCCGACGTTTCCGAATCCTTGAATCGCCACCGTCGCGTTCTCCAACGGCAGCTTCACATGACGCAATGCTTCCTGTGTCACATAGACGACACCCCGCCCGGTTGCTTCTTCTCGACCCAAGCTGCCACCGAGCGCCAGCGGTTTTCCGGTGACAACTCCAGGTACCGCATATCCGACCTGCTGGCTGTAGGTATCCATCATCCACGCCATGACCTGGGCATCAGTCCCCACGTCAGGGGCAGGCACGTCCTTATCCGGTCCGATCAAGGGGAATATTTCCGCCGCATAGCGCCTGGTCAGTCGTTGTAATTCCGGAGAGGACAGACTCTTGGGAGCGACTTGGACCCCGCCTTTGGCTCCACCATAGGGCAAGCCGGCTACGGCACATTTCCATGTCATCCACATGGCCAGAGCCGCCACTTCGCCAAGATTTACATCGGGGTGGTATCGCACTCCACCCTTGGAGGGCCCGCGTGATGAATCATGCTGCACGCGATAACCGGTAAAGACCTCGACATGCCCATCGTCCATGAGGACGGGGAGACTGACGACGAGTGAGCGCTGTGGGAGCTTCAGGCGTTCGCGGAGGTTGGAGTCCAGGTGCATAGCCTCCGCGGCCTGATCGAATTGCGAGACGGCCAAGCGAAAGGTCGGCGTCAAAAGTTCCTGCATAGAGCTCCTTCAGGATCAGTGTGGGCGTACTCTTGTCTTTGCATGGACACCGGTCGTGGGGCGCTTGATGGAAACACCATGGTGAAGGTCTCAGCGAGTTGCTGCTTAATTACTTCGACCGGGACGGCTCTTTGAGAAACAGCCGCCATGGATGTCACAGAACAATCGGGGAATCCACATGGGTGAATTCGACGGAACGGGGCCAAGTCTAGATCGACATTCAGGGAGACTCCATGGAGTGTCACTCCCTGTTGAATTCGTATGCCGACAAAACAGATTTTCTTCAGCTGCGGCAGCATGACCCACACGCCAGGTTTGCCGACGATCCGAACGCCGGTGATATTCCAGTGGTCAAGTACGCGAATGACAACCTCCTCAAGTAACCACACCAATTGCCTGGCCCCTGTGGCGTACCGATGAAGTTTCAGGATTGGATAGAGGACTATCTGCCCGGGGCCATGAAAGGTTACGGATCCACCACGGTTCACATGGTGGAATTCCGCTCCGTTCTCGCATAAAGCGGCCTGATTCCCACCCCAGTCTGATGGTCGTGTCCTGCGTCCTAGCGTATAGACGGGCGAATGTTCAAGAATCAACAAGGTGTCCGGTTGGCGATTGAGGAGTCGTTCGTTATGTAAGCGCGACTGCAGATCCCACGCCGTGAGATAGGGAACAGGATTCGGAAATGTGTGAACAAGGATGTCCCGATATCGAAGAGAATCACAAGATGGGGAGGTGATATTCGGGCCGATGAGGTGGCTTAGAGAGACAGGTTGTTCCATAAAGAGATCCGAACCATCGTGGAACGTCCACTGGTACTGATCGTGGGTACGATAAGAAGCCGTTTGCTCCGCTCGGCGGGTGTCATTGTTACACAACTCGTTGGATAGAGGAAAGTCGAGGTCCGGGGGCGACGAAGTCGCCCTCGGACCTGACAGAGCGAGGAGTCCTATTTGATAGAAGCGAAGAGTTCTTTGATCCCAGGAGTCTTGAGCTTTTTGAGAGCCTTCGCTTCAATCTGGCGTATACGCTCGCGCGTGACGGATAAGCTTTGGCCAACTTGCTCAAGGGTGCTGGCTTCGTCGTAGCCGATCCCAAATCGGAGTCTGATAACCGTTTGCTCTCGAGGTGTCAAGGTGCTAAGGATCCGGTCCAGTTGTTGAGTCAGCTCACCTCGGTGCACATGGGCGTCGGGTGACACGGCCTGTTGGTCCGGAATCATATCGCCGAACTGGGTATCTCCATCACCGATCGGGGTCTCTAATGCCACCGGTTCCTGAAACGCTTGCACGGTTTCACGGAGCCGTTCAGGTCTCATGCGTAATATCTGGGCCACTTCGTCTAGTCTGGCAGGCCGTCCAAACCGCTGTCCCAGTCGCCGCATCACGCGGAGAATTCGGTGAGATGCTTCGGTTTGGTGGACCGGAATGCGAATCGTTCTCGCTTGATCCGCAAGGGCCCGAGTGATGCCTTGTCGTATCCACCATGTGGCATACGTGCTAAATTTAAAACCTTTCCGATACTGGTATCGCTCAGCAGCTTTCATGAGTCCGATATTCCCCTCTTGTACGAGATCCAGTAAGGTCAACCCCCTTCCCGTGTAGTGTTTCGCAACATCGACCACTAAGCGCAAATTGCACCGTACGAGTTCATCTTTGCCATCTTCCAGCACAATTCTGGCGGATCGGATTTCATTCAATACCGCCTTCAGTTCCTTGGCCGCGCCCACTGCAAGTTTGGCATCCGGCTCTGACGAGCCTACAGCCGCTACCAGTAGTTTCTCTGCATTGTCCAGAGCGGTGGCTGAAAGTCCACTTAATCGCCGAACGACTTGAAGTGCTTTCGCTGTTTCTACAAGAGGAGACGTCCGTTTGGACCTCAGAATAGCCCGCACAGCCTGACGCAATGCGGTGCGGATACGGCGGGTTCCGAGGTCGACACGCTTCGCGATGGCCGTCTCTTCCTCTCGAGTTAACAGTCCACGCTCACCAAACGAACGAAAGTAGAGACTCTCCAACAGGAACGGGCTCGTTCCCTGGCTCGTCCGTAGGACTGCCTGACTCTTCTCGTCGGCTGTCGATTCTTCAAGCTCCTCACGGCCGATCATTCCGAGCATGCCGCTCGCTTTGGCATCATCGGCATCGACATCCGGGACGAATGTTTTCTGTATGTCTATTTCCTCAGCGACCCGAAGCTCTTTCTTCATCGTGTCACCCTTTGTATTTTTGGTTGAACATAGTTCCTATACTTTAGAGCCTCTTTCAACTGAAAAGATTCGACTCAGTACGCCGTTATAGATGAATGTACGAAGCAAAACGGATGCTGGACTGAAGATGAGAAACAGAACGAGGGATCGTCTCAAAAAATCAGAAAGATTAGACAGGGTTAATGAGGAGCTTTATCAGAAACTGTCGCACTTATGCGGCAGCTATGTGGGATTGATGCCAGCCATTCGACGGAAATGCCACACTATTTCGAGAACAGCCCCTTCATGAACGGCGCAAGTGTATCGACCGGGATGGGGAAGATGGTAGTCGAGTTCTTCTCACCCGCGATCTCGACAAGTGTTTGGAGATATCGTAGCTGAAGTGCTGCAGGATTTTGACTGATGACGTTCGCGGCTTCAGCAAGTTTCTGCGCGGCCTGGAACTCACCTTCGGCATGAATGATTTTTGCCCGCCGTTCTCGTTCAGCTTCGGCTTGTCGAGCGATGGCTCGTTGCATGTCTTGCGGAATGTCGACATTCTTGACCTCGACGGCAGCAACCTTGACCCCCCAAGGCTCGGTCTGTTGGTCGATGATTCGCTGCAACTCCGCGTTGATGTCGTCGCGTTTCGCCAACAAGTCGTCGAGTTGGCTTTGACCCAGGACACTGCGAAGTGTCGTTTGGGCCACCTGTGAAGTGGAATACAGATAATCTTGTACGGCGAGCACTGCGCGTTGGGGATCAACCACTCGGAGGAAAATGACGGCGTTGACCTTTACAGAAATGTTATCTCGCGTGATCACGTCTTGCGACGGGACTTCCATCGTCACGGTTTGGAGATTCACGCGGACCATCTGCTGAAGGACCGGGATCACCAATCTGATTCCAGGCCCTTTCACGGTCTGAAACTTGCCGAGAGCGAACACCACAAGCCGTTCGTATTCCATCACGCGCTTGAAGCTGGCATACAGCAGCGCACCGAATAGGATTAAAGGCAACAGGAATGACATGATGGCTCCTTCTCTTCGGTCAGCGTAATGTGTGAGTGGGGGCCACAGTCAGTGTCAGCCCCTCGATCGACAGCACCTCTGCGGCCTCGCCTTGACGAATGGGCACGTGGCTGACTGCCTCCCAGATCTCTCCTTGTATGGTAATCAGACCGCATGGGTTCAGATCTGTCTTCGCGATCCCGATCGATCCGATCATTCCCTCGGCTCCGGTGATCGGCTTTCCGCGGGTTCCCTTGACCGCCATCCATGCAAGAACCCCGGCCAGAGCTCCGATCGCCATGACGGTGGGCAACAAGAACGAAAGCGACACTTGTAGATAAGGTGCGTCATTCTTGATGAGGAAGAGACCCCCCAGCGTCATGGCGGTTAAGCCTCCCAATGCGAGCAATCCATAGCTGGTGACGGAGATTTCGAGCAGAAGGAACACGACGCCGAGTATCACAAGGAGGGCGCCCGCATAGTTGACTGGGAGAGATTGGAGGGAATAGAACGCCAGAATCAAACTGATCGCTCCGATGATGCCGGGTAGGATTGCGCCGGGGCTGTAGAGCTCGGCCATAATCCCGATCGTTCCGATGGACATCAGAAGATAGGCAATGTTCGGATCGCTCAGAGTTTTGAGCAACTCCAGACGCGTACCCATCGGAAATTCTCGAAGGGTAGGAGGTTCGCTTGATAATGTGACTGTTCCGTGAGGGAGAACAACCTTTCTCCCTTGCAGATGCTTCAGCAGGTTGGGAATATCTTCGGCCACCACATCGATGATTTTGAGTTTCAAGGCCTCCCGCTCCGTCACGGACACGCTCTTACGAACCGCATCTTCGGCCCATGACACATTTCGGCCACGCTGTTCCGCAATGCTCTTGATGTACGCCACCGAGTCGTTTTCTACCTTCTCTTTCATCGTGTTGTCCATCTCACCGCCGCCCATGGCGACCGGATGCGCTGCTCCAATGTTGGTGCCCGGTGCCATGGCAGCGACATGGGCCGCCATGGTGATAAACACGCCCGCTGAAGCGGCCCGCCCTCCCGAGGGAGAGACGAATACAATTACCGGTAGAGGCGAACCTGTGATGTCCTTGATCATCAGACGCATGGAGGTATCCAACCCTCCGGGGGTGTCGAGCTTCAAGATCAATGCTTCGGCCCCGGCAGATTGCGCGAAATCGAGTGCATCATGCAGGTATTCCGCCGCGACGGGGTTAATGACCCCCTCATAGTTCGCGATGACCAGCTCTTTTGCGTGAACGGAGTGACTGAGAAACGCCGGGCAAACTGCTAAGACCAGTCCTACGACCGCCTTAGAGAAGGCAGGGACTAACGAAGTTCTCGTGCCTCGATCATCATCAGTCATCGTGGAAAATATCAATGATGAGAGGATCTTACGGCCCGCTCGGTACCCTGTCAAGGAACAGCGCTTGGTTGCAAACCAAGGAACGAACCTCCTAGAATGCCAGCCATGTCTAGGTTGTCCAGCGGTGACCGGATTCATCTCGTTGATCAAAAAAGGCGACAATACGCCCTCACGCTCAAAGCGGGAGAGACCTACCAGTTTAGCGGTCAAAAGATCGCGCACGATACCCTCATCGGTCGTCCTGATGGGTCCATCGTAACACTCTCTGGCGGCAAGAAGATGCTGGCGCTTCGACCGACGTTCGGTGACTATGTGCTCAAAATGCCTCGAGGGGCACAGGTCCTCTATCCCAAAGATCTCGCAATCATGCCCATGTGGGCCGATATTCATCCGGGAGCTCGAGTTTTCGAGGCCGGTACTGGATCAGGTGCGTTGACCATGGCGCTCTTGCGCGCAGTGGGTCCAGACGGCGTGGTGGTGACCTATGAAATCAGGGATGACTTTGCACTCACGGCGGCAGCAAATATTTCACGATACATGAATCCGGTCAACCTAGTGGCGATCAGAAAAAATGCCTATGAGAGCATTGATCTCCTGGACGACAAGGTCCCCTTCGACCGTGTGGTGCTGGATCTCCCGGAACCGTGGCAGGTGGTTCCTCATGCGGCTCAGGTGCTTCGTTCCGGCGGTATCTATTTGAGCTTCGTGCCCACGGTGCCTCAAGTCATGCGCACAGTGGAGACACTCGAGCGAACGACTGTATTCGGCATGATTGAGACGTTCGAGACCTTGCTGCGGACGTGGTCGGTGCAGGGCCGAAGCGTACGCCCCGATCATCGCATGGTCGCCCATTCCGGCTTCATCACGGTCGCTCGGAAGGTGGAGCCAGGGGTTCTTGGCCCAATGCCTGAGTCAGAGGAACGTGATGGAACCCATGACAAGATTCATGAAAGAGAAGAGGGACAGCAGTCATGAAAAGATTGGAGGGTAAGGTGACGGTCGTGACGGGGGGAAATGCGGGAATCGGTGAGGCGATCGCCAAGCGTTTTGCCGATGAAGGTGCATCGGTGGTGATTACCGGGCGTCGGCAACAGGAATTGGATCACGTTGTCAACGTTATTCGACTCCACAAGGGAACCGTCCTTGGTGTTGCCGGCTCTGTGACAGACGAGGGTCATGTGCAGGATGTTGTGCGTCGCACGCTCGATAGTTTTGGAAGAATTGATGTGCTCGTCAACAATGCTGGGATCGGCGCCTTTGGAAAGCGTCTCCACGAAACCGATGATGCTACCTGGGCGAGCGTGCTCGACGTCAACGTCACCGGAGTATTCCACATGACGCGAGCCGTGATCCCCCAGATGCTGAAGCAGGGCCGAGGCTCCATTATCAATATTTCGTCCATCGCCAGCTTGGTGGGTCTCTCTGGTTTGGCTGCTTACACCGCATCGAAGGGAGCTCTGGATGCCCTCACCCGGGCGGTGGCCATCGAGTATGCGCAGGATGGGATTCGATGTAATGGTGTGAACCCCGGCCTCATCGATACACCCATGGCAGCCTCTCTGATGGCAAATCCAGACATGCTCCAGTCTATTCTCGCGCAATACGCGATCCGTCGTCCTGGGAAACCAGAAGAAGTGGCGAATATGATTCTCTATCTCGCGTCGGATGAAGCGGCCTGGGTTACTGGGGCGACGTTCCCGATTGATGGGGGCATGACCGTCCACAAGGGGTAGCGATTGAATCTGATCGATCGTGTGGCCCGCAGAAAACAATGCCTATCGACACACAGACAAAATTTTGCGGGGTGATTGGAAATCCGATCGGCCATTCCCTTTCGCCCGCCATTCATAACGCCGCATTCCGTGAATTAGGGCTTAATTTTGTCTACTTGGCGTGGCAGGTAGAAGCGATCGGTGATGCGCTGAAGGGACTCCGTGCGCTCGGGAACTTTCGTGGAGCGAGCGTTACCATTCCTCACAAGGTGGCCGCTATGCCGTTTCTTGATCATGTGGAAGAAACGGCTCAACGAATCGGGGCGATCAATACCATTGTCTGCGAGAAAGGTACGCTCACAGGATACAACACGGACGCCACCGGCGCATTACGGGCTTTAAGAGAGAGTGGCGTGAACCTTGCCGGTCAACGCGCTGTGCTGTTGGGAACTGGCGGGGCGGCGCGCGCTATCGCATGTGCGCTAACGGCTGAGTCATCCTTGGCGAAGCTGACCTTATTAGGAATCGACGATCGTGAGCGGACTACCCTGGCTAAAGATCTTCGCCTCCGGGCAGGTTCGACAGTCGAGGACTTCCATCTTGACGACTCCTCACTTCGTAACGCTCTGCCTGACGCGCGTGTGTTGATTCATTGCACGCCTGTCGGGATGTTTCCGAAAGGCGATGCAAGCTGTGTTTCTGCTTCGCTCCTTCACGCTGCTCTCACCGTTATGGATATTGTCTACAACCCGCGCGAGACCACATTGCTCAGGGACGCCAAACACGCGGGGTGTCAAACCATTCCAGGTTTGGAGATGTTTCTCAATCAAGCGGTTGCCCAGTTCGAACTCTGGACCAACCGGACGGCCCCGGTGGATGTCATGCGCGGGATACTAGAATCTCATTTCCAATGAATAATGTGGTGCTTGTTGGGTACAGAGGCACGGGAAAGAGTGCCGTGGGCAGGATCCTGGCTTCTCGTCTCGACCGCACGCTCTTGTCCACTGACGCGGAGATAGTGAGGGAGGCAGGACAAACTATCCCAGAAATAGTTGAGCACCAGGGGTGGGAGAGCTTCCGTGATCTCGAATCACAGATCTGTCAACAGGTAGCCGGGAGGCAAGGACTTGTCATCGATACCGGAGGAGGAATCATCCTCAGACCACAGAATGTGGCGGTCTTGAAGCAAGCAGGGACAGTGTTTTGGCTGACAGCTTCAGTTAAGACGATTGCTCAGCGCATCGGTGGTGATACTCAGCGTCCTTCCCTGACCGGGATCAAGTCGTTTATCGATGAAATTCAAGATGTGCTGCGTGAGCGTCTACCGAAGTATCAGGCTGCAGCCGATCATGTCATTGAGACAGAAGGGAAATCGCTCAAGCAAGTTGCCGATGAGATTCTGGCACGGCTGTAGACTTTCCGGGTGACTTTCCCAACCTTGACAACGCTTCCCGTAACATGATTCATGTACTCTGTTGCGCCCGTAGCTCAGTTGGATAGAGCGCCGGGCTTCGAACCCGTAGGTCGCAGGTTCAATTCCTGCCGGGCGCACCATACAGCCGAG
>CABVRV010000039.1 GCA_902500755.1 uncultured Nitrospira sp. | reverse complement strand
TATCTATTGGTCGATGTGTTGATCTGGTGGTACAGCTTTCTTGTGTCTGACCGATGTGACCTGGTTCGTGGGAAGGAAGGTACCAATGAAACGCGTTATGGGTTTCATCATACTACTCATGGTGTGGAGCTTCGCCTCGAATGGGGTGACCGCGGGCTTGCATGTCGGCCCTCAGCTTGAAGAGCAGGCGTCCTTCGATGCTGATTTCCCAGAAGCGCGGGACCGGCCGCAGCCTGTTCAGACGCCTAGTGTTGAGCGCGACCACCGTCAGGGGCCTGCACCGCAGTCGACTTTCGAAAGCGCAGTGAGGCTTATTCATACTGATCCGCACATCCCTGCTGCTCCCGGCCCGCATCCTTTTTATAGACACTCGATACTCTCGCATGCGGCCGATGGCGCCGCGGTGATGCTCGGCTGGACCTTCGGCACGTGATCATCTTGGACGGTTGGTAGGGAGGAAAAAAACCAGCGTCTTTCTCCTTCGACTCGCTAGGACCCAGAAGGAGGAAGCCGACGGTGGCCTACAGCGGAGAGAGCGTCGGGGGGATATGCGCCCGTATATGAACTCCGATGAGTCTAACAAGTCTGGGAGCTCGCCTGAGGAGGTGCGTGAGTCCTTAGGTCCCCTATCGATGGTCCAGAGCATGACGATGAATAGAGGAGGCGTTTATGTACTCCACAAGAAGGCCCCAACAGAGCAAACAATATGATTCTAGTTGCTGGCGGCGAGAACTACGACGTAATCGCCCAGCTGCATAGGATCTGCGGATGGCCTCCGGTCATTGTGTCAGCTTTCGTGGTTTGAAAGGAGATACGCCGATGACGCTCTCGGTTCAAAGCAAGAACGGGATGGCACACATTTTCCACCCAACCGATTTCTCATCTCCCAGTATGGCGGCGTTTGGTCATGCGTTGAGACTGGCAGTCGACATGGGGACGGATCTCACGATCATGCATGTAGATCCCGACCATGCGGAGACGAATTTTGAGGAGTTTCCTCGCGTGCGCGCGACGCTCACCCGCTGGGGGGTGCTGCCGCGAGAGGGGACTAAGGAGCAATTGATACAGCTGGGGCTCGGTGTCAGAAAAATTAAAGCCGCCAGCAAGGATCCAATAGTTTCCGTGATGCAGTGTCTGCAGCAGAGCCCGGCTGATATGGTGGTTGTAGCCTCTCATGAACGGGATCAGTTGAGTGACTGGTTACAGAATCCGGTGGCGGCTGATATCTCGCGACAATCTCGGATTACGACCTTGTTCGTCCCGGAACTCAGCAAAGGGTTCGTTTCTTTAGCAAGTGGTGAGTGCCGGTTGCAGCGTATCCTGATTCCAGTGGATCACCGGCCTTCCCCTCAATTCGCGGTGGAAGCTGCCTGCGTGTTGGCGGCAGGTTTGAAAGCTCGCGAGGTCTCCTTTCATCTGTTGTATGTGGGCGATCCCTTGCACGCGCCGCATCTGCGGCTTCCGGGGATCCCCGGTTGGCAGTGGCAATGGATCTTTTCCTCCGGTGTGGTCGTTGACGAGATTCTCGCCGCGATGGAGAAAACTGATTTCAACCTCGTCGTCATGTCTACACGGTGGCACCATGGGTTTCTCGACGCCCTGTGCGGCAGCACCACGGAACGGGTCGTGCGCCACGCGCATACCCCGGTGTTGGCTGTTCCGGTTCACGAGTCACCGGAAACCGCTGTGGTAAAGGGCTGAGATGGGGAACGTGCTGGAGCCGTGTTTGACTATAGCTTGCTCTGCATCGGAAGCGGCCCAGGCGGCCAGCGGGCGACCGTGCAAGCCGCCAAATTGGGAAAGCGGTCTTGGCTCTCGGTGCCCTTGGGCCTTCGTCTACCTGCACCAGTATGCTGAGTTTCCCAAGGCTGGATCATGTGCCATCGACTATTTTGACGAATAATGTTTCTCTTGGTGCGCGTGCGGCTTGTACATCGCGAGTTGTGTTCTGAACGGACGGATACTCTCCATGTCTCACTCATTGCGTGAAAGGAGTGTTTCCATGACAATCCTGTCGTTCGTTTTCGGCTGGATCCTCATGCAGCCGATGATCACCTACGCGGGACCGGCGGCGGACGTTGCGCCCGCCAAATCGCTCCCGCCCATTCCATTCAGTCTTGACGAGCTCCACACCCGGATCGACCGGGCGCATCCCCTCTTGCGGGGGGCCGGAGCCGAAAAGACGATCGCCAGAGGGCAGATGCTGAAGGCGCTCGGCGCCTTTGACCCCATCCTTGTGAACGATATGGAGCTGGAACGTTTTATTTCAAGTACCGACCCGAGTAAGGGCACTCAAACGGTCGGTTTTAACGACACGCTGGTTGAAGCGCTGCACCCTCTGGGTTTTAGAGGCAGCGCCGGGTTCCGTCAAGCGATCGGTGACGCGAGAATTCCGGACCTATCGTTCGGTGACGGTAATCAGCAAGTCATCCTGGGCGGCTTCTTCCCCTTGCTCAGAGGCCTGATGATCAACCCCGAACGCGCTGAGCTCCAACGGTCGGAACTAGCGGCTCCTCGCGCAGAAATCACGATTACTCAAACGAGGCAGGATCTCTTCCTGGCCGCTGCTCATCAATTCTGGGAGTGGGTAGCTGCGGCAAAGCTGCTCGACGTGCAGAAACGAGCGCTGACCGTGGCGGAAGATCGGTATAAGCAGGTGGAAGAGCGCGCGAAGGCCGGTGCGGTGGCTCCAATCGATGTCACGGAAGCCGGCCAGGAAGTCCACCGGCGGCGTGAAGTTGCCATCGCCACCCGGAGACTACTGGAGCAGGAGCAGTTCAAGCTCTCCATGTTTCTGTGGGAGAAGGGTTCTCCGATGATTCCGCCGTTGGATCGTGTTCCAGACTTTCCGGCGGAACGGCCAGCACCAACCCTGGACGACGTCATGGTACACAAGGCGGAGGCAATGAAGGAACGGCCGGAAGTGAAGGCGCTCGAGGTGGAGGCGAAGATCAACAACATTGACCTCGCGTTGGCGAAGAACAGTTTGCTCCCAAGCCTGAACTTGGAAGCAGCACCGGCGCGCACTCCGGAGAAATTTGTGCTTGGGTTAGGGTACCGATTCGGTGCCGAACTGAGGATTCCTCTGTTCCAACGCCGCGGCCGCGGTGAAGTGCTTCACGCACAGGGTCAGGCGGAACGACTCGTGGTGGCGCAACAGTACCGGGAAAATCAGGTTCTTGTCGATATCGAAAATGCGCGGTCTGCGATGGATCGTGCAAGGGAGCGAATCGAAGAAGCCTCGCAAGCCCTCCGTCTCGTTGAAATCGTCGAAGAAGGCGAGCGGTATCGTTTCAGCATTGGGACGAGCAGCGTGCTGTTCGTCAATCTTCGGGAACGCAACACCATCGATTCGCAAAGTCAGGTCATTCGGGCGAAGGCCGAGTACCACAAGGCCCTAGCCCTCTACCAGTGGGCCATTGGAACGTGGGCGAAGAGCCCGAGCGAATCCACGAGAGCCAGCTACCGCTGAGGTGACCCTCGATCGTAAGCGCATGGCGTGCGTATCGGAGCTGAGGTTCGTCGTTGGGACGGTCTGAAATATCGAGACGGCATGAACAATCGGTGATACATACATAGCATGGCACAGCCTCTCGGTGATCATCACCCGAGTCTCATCGACGTGTTACGGCATTTGGGGCGTTTCTTGAGGCTTGAGCGCCGAATTCTCGCGCTCGTGATCTCGTATGCGCTCGTCATCGGACTTTTCTCCCTCATCGTCCCCTTAACCGTTCAAGAACTGGTCAACACGTTTTCCTTTGCGATCCAACCCATCATGATCGCCACGCTGGCCATTATCATGGTCGTCGTCCTGGCGTTCGTCGGAGTATTTCGAGCGCTGCAATACTATGCAGTCGAAGTGCTCCAGCGTCGACTGTTTGTGAGGACCGCCTTCGCGATGGCTCAGAAGCTGCCCCATGTGCGATTTGAGGGATTCAAACCACGTGTCTCGAATTGCTTTATGGAAACCGCATTCATGCAGCGTGCGTTATCGGCCCTTCTTGTGGATTTGGTCCATGTGTTGGTGGGCGGCATGATCGGCATGATCATGTTGGCCTTCTACCATCCGTACTTCATCCTTTTTAACCTGGTCCTCCTCCTTGGGTCAGCCCTCATTTTCTTCGTCCTCTCACGTGGCGGACTGCGAACCACCATCGAAATGTCTCACGCCAAGTATGATGTGCTGCACTGGATTCAGGAAATCTCGCAGAACGTACTCCACATGAAGGCGACCGACAGCCACACGTTGTTGATGCAGAAAACCGATGAACTGGCGAAGAAGTATATGGAGTGTCGACGAGCGCGGTTCTCCGTCCTGTTGCGTCAATTCCTGGCCTCGGTAGGAGGACAAGCCCTCGCACACAGCGGCGCCCTGGCTTTGGCCGGCTGGCTCCTCTCCGTCGGGCAGTTGACGCTCGGCCAACTCGTGGCGGTCGAGGTCGTCGTCGGAAGCCTCCTCATTAACTTTGATGCGGTGGTCAAGAGTATGGGGCAGGTGTATTTCTTTTTCACGGCGTTGGAGGAATTGAATGCATTCTTTGCGTTGCCGAGTGACCAGCACCATCGGCCTCCGACGTCGTCGGTGACTCTCCCCGACCCAAAGACGCACGGCATCCGGGTGACATGTCATGGGTTGGGATTGACTCGCAACGGCGCGTCCCTGTTCGACAATCTGGATTTGACCGTGAGACCAGGCGAAAAGATTGCGATTTACGCGAAGACAACCGCGGCGAGAATGGCACTGGCGAAAGTGCTGGCCGGCCTCGAAGTGTCGACGAGCGGCATCATTTCCTATAACGATGTCGAACTTCGGCATCTTGATTTAAGCCTTGTGAACCGATGCCGCGGCTTCATGATCGATTCACAGTTGTCCCTCATCGATGGGACGATTGCGGACAACATTGTTTGGAGACGTCCCTACATCTCGTACGACGATGTCCGTTGGGCGCTCCAGTTGACTCAACTCCAGGACGAGGTCGCGGCTCTCCCATTAGGCATCAACTCCGATATCAGCGCCTTCGGAGAAATACCGGCACCTTCGCATATGTTGCGCATGTTGCTCGCGCGCGCCATCATCGGGCGACCGCAGATTCTAATCTTTGACGGCATGATTCATGACATGCAGCCTACGTTGCGGAATACCATTCTCCAGCGTCTCTGCTCAAAAAATGAATCTTGGACCGTGATCTTCGTGTCGAACGACCCTGACTTGACGCCTTATGTCGATCGCCGCATCACCTTAGATGATGCGGGCGCCGCGGTGCCCATGTTACCCGCATGAGGGGCGAGAGTTCTCAATTCATCGAGGAAAACGCTTGGAGGAATCGGGACGCGGAGCGCGCCGAGAAATTACTTCGAGCCTCGCCCCGCCTTCGGGAGAAGGGTATCGATCACCGTATGCGATCGTTCCTCATAATCCGGCGGGAACAGATTGAACCGACGCCACAGCTCATACCAGAGGGGAACACGGTTCAGGATGACCCACCCCATCACTTTCGTGCCCTGCCGGACGTGAGATTGTTCGGGCCATGAGCGATCCTGAGGGTCAGGAACGACCCAGAAACGGTAGTTGCCTTTTCCATCGTCGACTTGGTCGATCACTTTAATCACACCGGAATAGGTCCCGGCCATCAGTTCAGGCCATGCCGGAAGCGGTATCGCAGGGATTCCATAGAAAAGAATCTTTACTTCCCGACCGGCATTCAACAAGGGAGCATCCAGCCCATCCGCGGTCATCTCAATCGCTTTGTCCGTACTGGTGGGCGAAAGACGGATGATGGTATCGCCTTGACGCACCGTTTCGCCGGCACCGACTTTGGCCATCTTGACCACGGTGCCGTCGATTGGAGCCACAATCCTGCCGGCAACCCGACGTTGTTCGGCATTTGAGAACCGTAGCGACACATCGGCCAGTTGGTCGCCGACTCTGGCCGCTTCGGCCACCGAGGCATCGCGACCCGCCTCCGCATCGAGCAACCGCTGTAACATTTCTGCGCTGACTTGATCTCGACCGTAGCCGAGGGATTTCATGGCTTGTTCGGCTGCCTGGAGATTCGCTTGGGCCCCCTCGACATCGGCTTGGCCGGCGGTGTCCGCTTGGATCGTCAATTCCAGTTCTCGCTGGGAGACCAACCCCCTCTTGGCCAATTGTTTGTGCCGGTCTACGTTCAGGGCTGCGGTAATTGCGGCAATTTTGGCTGCCTCGACCTTTTGGTGCGCTTCCCGCACCCTGTTGCCAGCCTCGACCACGCGAGCCTCGGCTGATGGGACGGCGGCTTTCACCAGATTTCGCATTTCGACAATGCGCTTGTCCAGCTGGTCTACTCTGGCCAACGCCGCCTCTTGAGTTTTCTCCAACGCTTTTTTCCGTTGATTCAAAAAGACCAATAAGTCGGGTGACATGAAGTTGGGGTCATTGTCCTCCAGCTCAAGAATCAGATCTCCCAACTTGACCTGGTCTCCTTCGAGCACGTGCCATTTTTTGATACGGCCGGTAATTTGAGCTTCGATGTCTTGTGGTCGTTCGAAGGGAGTATAAGCCGACATTTGGCCGGTCACGGTCACCGTCTGCGTCCAAGGAACAAGAAAGATAGTCAGGAAGAAAAAGACGAACAGAATGATCGGCAGACGGGAAGAAAATCTCCATCCATTGGGAAGCTGAGCCGCCTCCCAGGATTGAAGCTTGGTTGCGGTAGCGAGCTCGTCGATGGCGATTTCTTCCGAGCCGGATTCACCGTGAACGAGGGAACGGACCTTGTTCCCGAGGTCGAGAGCATGACTGCCTACGGAACCGCCTTCGCTATCCATGATGATCAGTTCCAGACCCTGCGAACATCCATGCCCTCATCATAGAAAGAACCGCCAACCGAGTCAATTTACTCCGCGCATCACGCTTTACCAGTGGAGTGGCATCTTGCTCGGTCGCGCAGAGTGGTGAACCAGACGAGCAGAACTCTGCTCGACACCAGCTTGTCAGGATACGGGCGGATCAGCATAAGAACTGCGCATCGTACAATTTATTTAATAGATCGTTTCTATATAACTTATCTATTTGTCTATGCGTAAGACGCCGGGTACATTTCGTCATGACGGTATTCGCAACATCCAGAAAGGAGGGTGTCATGAACGCACGAATCATCACCAACACGGCGGGCCGAGGAACGACAGAAGTTACACCCCTCGTCGGAATATTCATGGCTCTCACGCTGTGCGCCCTAGTCGGGTTGGCCATGACTCCGGCCTGGGCAGAAGTGGGAACGAAGCTTCAACAAGAACAGAATCTTGCAAATTCACAGAAACCGGGCGAAAAGACGAACTACGCCAACCTCACGGGGGCACAGTTCTTTGGCCCTTCTCTGCCGGAGCGAGCCACGGATGATGGCGTTCGCTTTATCCATACAGATCCATATTTACATGACGGCCATAGGCCCTATCATGCTGGCCACCACCATGCGAATGTCGCCGACGGTGGCGCGTTGATGTTCAACTGGGCGTTCGACAAGTAGTGCGCCATGACAGTGCTTGACCCTAATGTTTCAGGAAAAAAGGGGGTGACCGTGCTGATTCAACAATCTACCCAGCGAGGCTACGAGAAGGGGAAGGAAATGGTTGTTCCTATCGACGAAGGGTTGATGCGCATCCGACATATTCTCCATCCGACTGACTTTTCTCAGGCCAGCATGACGGCGTTTCGTCATGCGCTGAAGCTCGGTCTGAGCATGACAAGCGACCTGACGATCCTACATGTGGATCCTACACAGGCCGACCCGGATTTTGAGAACTTTCCGCGTGTGCGGGCCACACTCAGCCGGTGGGGGGTGCTCAGGGAAGGAGCCACCAAGGAGGACTTCCTGGCACTGGGTTTTGGCGTCCGAAAGATTCTCTCGAAAGGGGACAACCCGGTCGCCTCCATTCTGCAACTCTTGTGGCGTAAACCGGCGGACCTGATGGTGTTGGCCACTCATCCGCAGGACCCTCTCGGGAAATGGTTGCCCGATATGGTCGGTCAGTCGCTGGCACGCAAATCACGCACGATGAGCTTGTTCGTGCCGGGTCATGGCAGCGGATTCGTCTCACTGGATACCGGAACCGTCCAAATGCAGCGCATTCTTATTCCCGTTGATCACCGCCCGCATCCGCAGGCTGCCGTCGACGCCGCGTGCACGCTGGTCGCCGGTCTTGGAATGCAGTCGGTGATGTTGGAAGTCCTCTACGTGGGAGAGCCATCAGGCATGCCGCAGTTGCGCCTGCCCCAACGGGATGGGTGGAGCTGGAAGGAGAGCTTCCGAACCGGAATCGTGGTGGATGAAATTATCGAGACAGCCGACCTTCATCAGTCGGATCTGATCGTAATGGCCACTGAATGGCGACACGGCTTTCTCGATGCGTTGCTGGGAAGGACGACTGAGCGTGTCATACGCCGTGCCGCCTGTCCAGTTCTGGCCGTGCCGGTTGATCCACTCACGACACTACGCAGGTGGTAGATCGTACAGAGTCGAGCGGAACCACCGTTCGTACCGCTCATGAAGGCTGGTAAGAAGCGAGGGACAAGGAAGGAGAGACGCCAGATGGAAGATGGTTACGATTATGATTGGCTCTGTATCGGCAGCGGTCCGGCCGGACAACGGGCGGCCGTGCAGGCGGCCAAATTAGGCAAGCGCACAGCGGTGATCGAGCGAGGGCACATCGTCGGGGGAGTGTGCGTGGATACCGGAACCATCCCAAGTAAGACGTTCCGAGAGGCCGTCATATCTCTAGAGAGAAGCGCGCTTCGGAATGGAAGTTACCGGCATTCTCTTTCCGATGTCCGTACAAATGCGCAAGCGTTGTTCTCCAGAGTCGCGGAAGTCGAGCAATCTCAAGCGGATGTGGTCGCGGACCAACTGCGGCGTAACGAGGTGACCGTTCTCATGGGCGAGGCGAGTTTCCGCGATCCTCACACCGTGACCGTCATGTCTGCGGATGGATGCCGAGTCGTCAGCGCCGCGAATATTCTCATCGCCGTCGGTACGATCCCCGCTCTGCCACCTGGAGCTTCCATTGAACCCGACTTGGTCGTCACGAGCGACGAATTGCTGCAACTCGCCTGCTTGCCACGCCGGCTTGCTGTGGTCGGAGCCGGTGTCATCGGAATGGAGTATGCGTCGATGTTTGCCGCCCTCGGCGTCGAAGTGACCGTGGTGGACAAGCGGGAGAGACCCTTGGAATTTCTGGACGGAGAGTTGGTCGATGAACTGCTTCATCAGATGCGCAATACCGGAGTCACGTTTCGATTAGGCGAAACCGTGACGCGGCTGGATATCATCGAGGAGCACCCGCGACGGGTGGTGATTCTCCTGGAATCAGGAAAACGCCTCGCATCGGAGCTGGTGCTCTTCAGCGCCGGGCGGGAGGGCGCGACCAAGCGATTGAATCTGGCTGCAGCCGGTCTCGAAGCCGACGAACGAGGACGCCTCGCCGTCGATCAGCACTATCGCACAGCCGTGCCACATATTTTCGCGGGAGGTGACGTCATCGGATTCCCCAGCCTTGCCGCGACATCAGCCGAGCAAGGTCGCCTGGCCGCTTGTCATGCGTTCGGGGTCGAAGCCGGACCGATGGTGGGACACTTTCCGATCGGCGTCTACACCATCCCCGAAGTGTCGACGGTCGGAGAACCGGAGCATGTGTTGACGGTGAAGAAAATCCCGTATGAGAGTGGCGTGGCCCGTTATCGAGAAATCGCCCGGGGCCATATCCTCGGTGACGACAGCGGTTTTCTCAAAATGCTGTTCCATCGGGAGTCTCGACGGCTCTTGGGCGTGCATGTGGTCGGTACCGGAGCCACCGAGTTGATCCATATCGGCCAGGCGGTCTTGGGATTACAGGGCGGACTGGAGTACTTCCTTACCACCGCGTTCAACTATCCGACCCTGGCCGAGTGCTACAAAGTGGCGGCGCTTGATGCCTATAATAAACTGGTCAGCTGAATGAGAGGAGAACCATGGCAGTATCCAAGAATGTTTCGACGACGATGCTTCGACGTGTGAGTTCCATCTCTTGGACGGTCTTCATTCTGGCCATCCTGGCGACTCCGAATGTTCTGGACGCCGCGGAGGCAACGCCGGCACGCCAGCAGGAGAAAAGTTCGACTGAAAACGCTCGCAATCAGATCAGCTCGGATCCAAACGTGACGGCCGGCGGAGAGGCAAGAGCCGGCAAGGAGCTGTTCGGTAAACATTGCGCAACGTGCCATGGGCCTAGAGGAAAAGGGGATGGTCTCAAGATCGTCGGTGCCGAGGTGGCCGATTTAACTTCCGCGGCGACTCAACGAAAACTAAATTTAGATTTGCTGAAGACCATTCATGAAGGACGACCCGAAAAAGTGATGCCGGCCTGGAAATGGCGTCTTTCGGAGCAACAGACGAAGGATGTACTGGCATATGTCCGGACATTGAGAAAGTAAGCCGGAATAGCTACTGCACTTTGCTTCGCCGTTCATGCAATATTTCGCGGCGAGCTGCATTCAAGAGCGCCACAACAGACGGGTGTTTCAGTCGGCGCTCGGCGGTGATGGCATAGAACTTCTGTTTGACCGAATCCACCCGTCCCACTACCGCCACTTGATACTGTCTGCAAATTTCCTTTTCCATGGCCGTGGACCCAGGAAATACCCCATGTCCCTCCTGCCCAAAGGCTTTTAACGTGGCGCTATCTTCGAACTCCGCGATGATGGTGGGGTGCAGTTCCTGACGTGCCAACCAGTCGTTCAGCGACATCCGGAACATGGTATTGGAGGTCGGCAGGAGGACCGGTGCGCCGTTCATGGAGCGGGGGAAGTGGCGCCGGTATCGGGCGGCCAATTTGGGCGCCGCGAAAAATGTCACGCCGGATTCTCCCAAGGAGTGGTTATACGTCTGCACCTTGATCGAGGGAGGAGCGGGGGTATCGGCGATGACCAAATCCAACCCATGAATCGCCAGATCTGCCAGTAATTGGTCTAACTTCGCTTCCCGACAGATCATGTGCATTGACGGTGAATGTCTGAAGGTGGATTCCAGCAGGCGGGTGGCCAATAGCTTCGGCACCACGTCGACGATGCCGACGGTCAGGCGAATCGGGCGGCCGCTCCCCCGCCCTTTCACGGTGTTCATGAGGTCTTGTCCAATGGAAAAGATATCCTCGGCGTACCTGAAGACAATGCGGCCCATTTCCGTCAGTACGAGGTGCCGACCGGTCCGCTGGAACAATTTTTCTCCCAGTGTATCTTCCAGAAGCCCTAGTTGCTTGCTGATCGTGGGTTGAGCGAGGCGAAGCTCCTCGCAAGCCTTTGCCACGGTTCCGTGTTTCGCAACGGACCAAAAATAGAGAAGATGGTGATAATTGAGCCACTCCATAGGAGCCGTACTATACAAAGAAACAACGGATGACTCCAGACCAGGTACTGTGCTGCTCCTAGTGGCGTAGATTGCCAAGTGTCAGATGGAATTGCTGGGGAGATGCAGGCGGGGTCGAGGGGGCATCAGCTCTGCAGTTCTCGCCGGGCGGTTCGGACGAGCGCCAGGACGGCCTGGTGTCTGACGCGTCGCTCCACCGTGATTGCATAGAAGTGTTGTTTGAGCGACTCCAACTGTCCGACCACCTGCACTCGGTATTGGCGGCAGATTTCCTTCTCGATCACCGACGCGCCGGGGAAGATGCCATAGCCGTCCTGGCCGAACGCCTTCAAGGTTGCGCTGTCGTCGAACTCACCGACAATGACAGGATGGAGGCCATGGTGGACCATCCATTGATCCAACAGCCGTCGAAGCATCGCATTCGGGGTGGGAAGCAGCATGGGCGCGCTGCGTAACGAGCGCGGAAAATCTCGACGATACTGCCCGGCCAACTTCGCCGTTGCGAACAAGGTCACGCCGGATTCGCCCAAAGGATGGTTATACATGTGCTCCTTGATACCGGGCGGAGCCGGTGTGTCGGCAATCACCAAGTCCGACCGATGCGCAGTCAGATCGGTCAACAGTTGGCGCAACTTGTCTTCCTGGCAGATCAAGCGAGTCGGCCGGTAGAGTTTCAGGGCCGACTTGAGGAGTTGCGTCGCGAGGGGTTTCGGGATCGCGTCCGCGATGCCCACGACCAGGCGGGTAGGCTGCCCATTTCCTTGGCTCTTGACCGTGTTCAGGAGCTCTTGGCCGGTGGCGAAGATGTCTTCTGCGTATTTGAAGGCCAGGTGGCCCATCTCCGTCAACGCGAGGCGACGTCCGGTGCGGATAAATAACTTTTCCCCCAACGTGTTTTCCAAGAGACGGATTTGTCCACTGATCGTGGGTTGCGCGAGGCGGAGCTCCTCGCACGCCTTCGTCATGGTGCCGTGCTTGGCGACGGACCAGAAATACAATAAGTGATGATAGTTCAGCCAATCCATATGGCCCTAGTGCTCCAATTGAGGGGGACACTATACATCGGATTAGCCGATAACTCCAATCCGTTTTATCTATTTTGAAAAATAAGCGGGAGATTGCTACTGTGTGCGCCGTCCGCCACCCGATGTAAAGGAGCATCCCTATATGATCGCTCTGGTGTTGGCCCTTGTAACTCTCCTGCCAATGACCGCACTGGCGGACCCGGTGATCGACTCGCGTGCTGTGCAAACGCAGTCGACACGCACCGCTCCCCTGACCATCGATGAAGTACTGGCAAGAATCGAGCTGACCCATCCGCTGCTTCAGGCGACAGGAGCTGAGCGAACGAAGGCACGGGGGAAGATCCTGAAAGCGCTCGGGGCATGGGAACCGACGTTCAAGAACATTACACGGACTCAACGTTTTCAAACGTGGAATCTCACGACGTCTCCCACGACCTTTGATACCCATAACGGGGGATTTGCCGACACCAAGCTTGAGGTCGGGCATCCCTGGGGCTTCAAGGTCCAGGGCGGGGTGCGCAACGGCTACGGAGATAACGGCAATCAAGGTACTATTGCTATTATCCCTGATATGCAGGGCTTCTATGCTCAGCAGCAACTCATCGTCGGGGGGTCGTTCCAGCTGCTGCGCGGCCTCATGATCAACGAAGAGTACGCTGAGTTTCAACAGGCCGAGCTCGCGGCGCCGCAGGCGGAGATCAAGGTCGCGCAGAAACGGCAAGATCTCTATCTCGCCGGGGCCGTGCAATATTGGGATTGGCAGGTCGCCGTCAAGCAGGCTGAAATTGTGAAACGGGCCTTGGCCGTTGCCGAAGACCGCTTAGTCCAGGTCGAAGGATTGGCCAAGGGTGGGAAGGTTGCGCCGCTCGATGTCATTGAGGTCAACCAAGAGGTGCAGAAGCGGCGAGAGGCCGCCATCGCTGCCCAGCGGAAGGTGGAATATGAGCAGTACAAACTGTCCCTTTTTCTCTGGGAGAAGAACGAGCCGGTGACGCCACGACCGGAATGGGCGCCGGAATTCCAAGGCGAGACTCCGCTCCCGACCAACGAGGAGGTCGCGGCCTACAAAGTGGAGGCGAAAGAAGATCGGCCGGAAGTGCGTGACCTCTATATCGAAGCCAAGATGAACAATATCGATATCAAGCTTGCCAAGAACCACCTGCTCCCGAAGGTCCTGCTTGAAGGGGGGCCGACCGAAGGGGCCACGGACTGGATTGTGGGAATCGGGTATCGGACCGGCGTACACGCTGAGATGCCGCTGTTCCAACGGGAAGCACGTGGGAAGGTCCTATACGCGGAAGTGAGCCAACAACAATTGGCATTGAAACAGCAATATACCGAGCAGCAAGTCAGCTTCGACGTGGATAACTGGCTCTCGGCGATCGTGCGGGCCAGGGACCGGGTGACGGCCGCGACGGAAGCGCTGCGGTTGGCCAAGACGCTGGAGGAAGGTGAGCGCAAGAGATTCAACATGGGCGCGACCACTGTGCTCTTCGTCAACCTCCGGGAGCGCAACGTGGTGGAGTCGGCGTACCAGCTGTATCGGGCGCAAGCCGACTACGCAGTGGCGCGTGGAGGCATGTTGTGGGCAAGAGGCGTGTTGTCGAAGCCTTGGCCGACGGAGTCTTTGGCGAAGTATGGAAATCCGCTGACGGCGGCGGGCATGAACGGCTACACACAACCGGGCCGCGATTAATCCGGCACAAGGAGCATCCTTCGATGGCCGCTCTAATCCTTATGGTTCTGATCATGCTTCCCGCGACGACCGTGGCGGGACCGGTGCACGATTCAAGCGCGTTGAACGCGCAGTCTGCCCGCACCGAGCCCCTGACCATCAGCGAAGTGCTCGCCCGTATTGAGTTGACGCATCCGCTGCTTCGGGCAACCGGGGTCGAACGAATGCAGGCTCGGGCGAAGATCCTAAAGGCGCTCGGGGCCTGGGAACCGACGGTCAAAAACATTACGGAGGCCGCTCGCTTTCAGACTTTTAATTTCCTGAGCACCATTGATCAGAATACGGGGGGATTTAACGACACCAAGCTCGAGGTCGGGCATCCCTGGGGCTTCCGGGTCCTTGGCGGGATCCGCAACGGTTTTGGTGATTTCCGCACGCAACACATCCACGCACAGATCCCTGATGTACTGCTCCTCTATCCTCAGCAGCAAATGATCTTCGGTGGGTCGGCCAAGCTGCTGCGCGGCCTGATGATCAACGAGGAGTACGCCGAGTTTCAGAAGGCCGAACTCGCGGGGCCGCAGGCGGAGATTGCGGTGGCGCAGAAACGGCAAGACCTCTATCTCGCCGGGGCCGTGCAGTACTGGGATTGGCAGGTGGCTGTGAAGCAGGCTGAAGTGCAGAAGCGGACCTTGGCCGTCGCGGAAGATCGCCTCATTCAGGTGCAAGGGCTAGCCAAGGGCGGGAGGGTGGCGCCGCTCGATGTCATTGAGGCCAACCAAGAGGTGCAGAATCGGCGAGAGGCCGCGATCGCCGCGCAACGGCTGGTGGAGTATGAGCAGTACAAGCTGTCCCTCTTTCTCTGGGAAAACGGTGAGCCGGTGACGGCTCGACCGGAATGGGCGCCGGAATTCCAGGGCGAAACACCGCTCCCGACCAATGACGAGGTCGCGGCCTACAAAGTAGAGGCGAAAGAAGATCGGCCGGAAGTGCGAAACTACTACATCGAAGCCAAGATGAACAATATTGATCTCAAGCTCGCCAAGAACCACCTGCTCCCGAAGTTTGATTTTAAGGGAGGACGGATGGATGCCCCAGCGGACTGGCTTATGGGAGTCGGGTATGGGTTCGAAACGCAGTTTGCGATGCCGCTGTTCCAGCGGGAAGGGCGTGGAAAGGTCATGATCGCGGAAGCGGAGCAGCAACAATTGGTTTTGAGCCAGCTGTACGCCGAGCAACAAGTCAGCATTGACGTGGACAACTGGCTCTCGGCCATCGTGCGAGCGAGAGACCGAGTGAAGGCGGCGATGGAGGCCCTGCGGTTGGCCAAGACGCTGGAGGAGGGCGAACGGACCCGGTTCAATATGGGTGCCACTACCGTCCTCTTTGTGAACCTCCGTGAGCGCAACGTGGTGGAATCAGCGTACCAGCTGTATCGGGCGCAGGCTGACTACGCGGTGGCGCGTGGAGGCATGTTGTGGGCCAGGGGTGTGTTGTCGAAGCCCTGGCCAGAAAGCGAATTGGCCAAGTACGGGAACCCGCTAACGGCTGCGGGTATGAACGGCTACAAGCAACCAGGACGCGATTAATTCAGCAACAAAGGAGCATCCTTTCTTGATCCTTCTATTGCTGTTCTCGTTGATAATGGTGTCGGAGACTGCACTGGCGGAACCGGTGATCGACTCAAGTGCCGTGCAGGCTCAGTCGACTCGCACGGCTCCCCTGACCATTGAAGAAGTGCTGGCCAGGATTGAGTTGACCCATCCGTTCCTCCGGGCCACTGGACTCGAGCGAGCACGGGCTCGGGCGAAAGTCCTGAAGGCGTTAGGAGCGTGGGAGCCTAAGGTTCGGAACGAGCTTGAGGTCGACCGGTATCAAACGTATAATCTGACGAACGTTTCTGGCGTGAATACATTGACTGCGGGCTATAACGATACCATGCTCAAGGTCGGTCACCCCTGGGGATGGGAGATCTACGCTGGTGTCCGTAACGGCCTTGGGGATAGATCCACTCTTGGTGGTTTCGACGGCGTCAGGCCCCAACGTATTGTGAGTCCCGCGGTGGCGATCCCTCAAGACCTGCAAGGTTTCTATCCGCAGCAAATGGCCATAATCGGCGGAGCATTTAATCTTCTGCGGGGATTCATGGTCAACGAAGAGTATGCCGAGTTTCAACAGGCGGAGCTCGCCGGGCCACAGGCCGAGGTGAAGGTGGCCCAGAAACGACAAGATCTCTATCTCGCCGGAGCTATCCAGTATTGGGATTGGCAGGTCGCGGTCAAACAAGCTGATGTGGTGAGACGTGCCCTGGCCGTAGCAGAAGAGCGCTATCGCATGGTTGAGGGGAGGTCCAAAGCCGGGGCAGTCGCTCCGATCGACGTAGTCGAAGCCCAACAGGAAGTTCAGAAACGACGAGAGGCTGCCATTGCCGCGCAACGGAAGGTCGAGTATGAGCAATATAAGCTTGCACTCTTTCTCTGGGAAGACGGCCAACCTGTGACACCCCGTCCTGAATGGGCCCCAGAATTTCAGGGGGAAACGCCGTTGCCGAGCGAAGAGGATGTGGCGGCCTTCAAGGTGGAAGCCACGGAGGATCGTCCAGAAGTGCGCGATCTTTACATTGAAGCCAAATTGAACAATATCGAGCTGAAACTGGCGAAGAATAATCTACTTCCAAAGCTCACGGTTGCGGGGGGGCCGGTGACGGGCGCTATCTACTATTTTGGGGGGTTCGCCTACCATATGAATGCTATCTTCAGCATGCCGTTGTTCAATCGAGGCGCCCGCGGGAAGGTCCTTCATGCTGAGGCTGAACAGACACGGTTGGCGTATAAGCAGGCCTACACGGAGCGTCAGGTCTCGATCGATGTGGACAACTGGCTCTCGGCCATTGTGAGGGCAAGAGACCGAGTGAAGGCCGCAACGGAAGCTCTTCGCTTGGCCAAAACGTTGGAAGAAGGTGAACGGGCTCGATTCAACATGGGAGCGACGAGTGTGTTGTTCGTCAACTTGCGCGAGCGCGCCGTCGTCGAAGCGGCTTACGAGCTCTACCGTGCCCAAGCCGACTATGCCGTGGCCCGAGGAGGGATGTTGTGGGCCAGGGGCGCGTTGTCGAAGTCACTCGCGGAGAACGTCCTCGGAAAATATGGTAACCCATTATATGCGGCTGGTTCATCGGGTCGTACAATTTCCGGGCGTGATTAGCGTTCGCATGGGTCGATAGTTCATTCGGGGGGCTTGGCTGCAGAACCATGAATGTGGTTAAGTGCCGGCGTCATTAACTTCAGTAAGGGACCAATGATTCACATCCTGATTTATAACCGGGGGTACTCATGAAAGAACCTCAGGGCAATCGTTATCCAGGCCTGTTTGAAGCGTTAATGAAGCAGCTTTCCGTCGCCATGAAGGCTGAGAAAAGGATCATGTACTTGATCTTTTCCTACGCCGTGGCCGTCGCGTTCTTTTCCCTGATCATTCCCTTGACCGTACAGGAGTTGGTCAGCACCTTCTCCTATGCGGTTCAGCCGGTCATGATCTGGACATTGACCGCTGTCATGCTGTTGGTGTTGTTGTTCGTCGGCCTGTTCAAGACATTCCACTTTTACGCGATCGATGTCATACAACGTCGCGTCTTTGCCAGAATCACAGTGGCGATGGTTGAGCAGCTTCCTCGGAATCGATTCAAGGCCTCGCAGACTCACATTGCGAACTACTTCATGGAAACCGTCTTTATGCAGCGGGCGTTGTCCACCCTGCTGTTCGATTTGATCAATGTGGTCGTGGGTGGGACGGTCGGTATGCTCTTGCTGATGGTGTACCATCCGTATTTTCTCATGTTCAACTTGCTTCTTATGGCGGGGTTTGCGATCACGTTCTTCGTGCTCTCTCGCGGCGCGCTGAAGACGACTCTCGACATGTCACACGCGAAGTACGATACCTTCCGGTGGGTTCAAGAGGTTGCGCAGAATTCGTTGCAATTTAAAGCGACCGACAGCCGTTCGTATATCCTGCAGAAAACGAACGACCTCGTGAATCATTATGTTGAAACTCGAAAGGCACGGTTTCGTGTCCTCGTGCGTCAGTACGTAGGTTCTGTGGGTGGACAAGCGTTCGCGCAGGCTGGTGCTCTTGGCATGGCGGCTTATCTCATGTCCATCGGTCAGTTGACCCTCGGGCAGTTAGTCGCCGTCCAAGCGGTGGTCGGTGCGCTGGTTATAAATTTCGACACTCTCATCAAGAACATGGGGTTCGTGTACTACTTCTTCACAGCCCTCACCCACCTTGATACGGTCTTCAACCAAGAGCAAGATTACGTCTCGGTTGAATCACCGGTGGGAATGCCGAAGCATTTAACCCAGGGTGTCCGTGTTACCTGCAAGGGTGTCAGTCTGATCCACGGTGGAGCTCCCGTATTTGACGGTTTCAACTTGGATGTGGCGCCCGGAGAGAAGCTTGGTATCTATGCTAAGACTACGGGGGCCAAAACCGCGCTGGCTAGAGTCTTGGGAGGTCTCGAGACCCCGACCAACGGAGTTGTCCAGTACAACGGAATAGATCTGCGGTACATGGATCCCAATGGCCTCAACCAAGTCCGCAGTGTCATGCTTGATTCTCAATTGACGTTGGTTCAAGGAACGATCGAAGAAAACATCGTCATGGGACGTTCCTATGTGACCTATGATGACCTGAACTGGGCCCTCCGCTTTACCGAACTAGAAGAAGATATCGAAGCCTTGCCACGCGGGGTGAAGTCCGATGTTTCTTCGCTCGGAGAATCTCTTTCACCGACGCACATCGTGCAGATCTTGTTGGCCCGCGCTATCCTGGGCCATCCGCAAGTCCTGATATTCGATGGGCTAATTCACGCGCTTGAGCCATCGTTGAGAGAAAGGGTGCTGCGTCGCCTGTGCTCTAAAGACGAAGCATGGTCGGTGATCTTCGTCTCAACGGATCCAAACCTGACGGATCATGCAGATCGTCGGATTATGCTGCACCATGCCCATGCATAATGAGCAATGGTTCAATTGGCCCATTAACACAGGTAAATTTATGGAGGCTCCATGGCTAGCCTAGGTGGTGGTCTCGAAAGAAGTGGAGAACGTGCGCTCGCAAGGAAGGGTGTTGGTCTGGAGGCAATCACGATAGAACAGGGATCGGCCTTGTCAACGTTGCCATGCTGGGAGGCGGTGAAACTTTCCGGCGGGATGTTCACGGCATCGCGAGCCATCCTCACGATTCTTCTTGTGTTTCTCATCATACTTGAGTTCGTACCCTGGACACAGACGATCAGCGCACAGGGCACAGTCTCGGCCTATACACCCTATGATCGTCCGCAACAGATCGAATCTCGGATTACCGGCCGAGTCAAGGCATGGCATATCTTTGAAGGTGTCAAGGTTAAAAAGGGCGAGCTCGTCGGCGAGCTTGAGGACTATGACCCGACCTATATGGCTCCTGAGATCCTTCCGTTGTTCGAACAGCGCAGGGACGCGTTAGAAAAAACACGCCAAGCAGCGTTAGGCAGGGCGGATCAACTCACCAAACGGATCGTTGAGATGAGGAAATTGGTCCAGGCTGCGGTTCCCTCGGCAGAAGCCCGGGTGGTCGAGGCTGATAACCGCGTGCGAGAGGCCCAACAAAAGGTCGAAGCGGCTAAGATCGACGTCGATACAGCGCAACTCAACGTCGATCGACACCGACAACTCGTAAGGGATGGACTCGTCTCACAACGAGAACTCGAATTGACGATCCAAACTGAAATCGGGAGCAAAGCAGCTCTGCAAGCAGCTCAGGCCAACCTTCTGGCTGCAGAACAGAGCAGATCGGCTCTGAACTTCGGTCGCGATCAGATTACGGCCGATGTGAATCAGAAACTCATCGATGCCATGGCATCACGTGACAATGCGGTGGCTGAAGCTGCCAAGGCTACCGAACAGCTCGCAGATATGTCCTATAAGCAGCAAGGCGTCCAGCAACGTATTGAAGCGGCCAAGCTTTATGCGCCCATGGATGGAACCGTCGTCAAAATGGCTCGAGTCGGGATTAACGAAACCGTCAAGCAAGGTGAGAATCTGGTCACCATTTCACCTCTCGCAAGCGATCCGGCTATCGAAATGGTGGCCGAAGGGTTGGATGCTCCCCTTTTAAGTCCTGGACGGAAAGTCAAGATCCTGTTCTTTGGAGTGCCGGCTATTCCATTGCCGGCCTGGCCAGGGCTCATGGCTGGTACTCGGTCAGGTGTGATCAAGGTGGTCGATCAGATCGACGATGGCAAAGGGAATTACCGATTCTGGGTCGTGCCTGACCCGGACGATCCTCAACCCTGGCCGGAGCAAGCTCAGGTCCGGCAAGGAACAAGAGTATTAGGGTGGGTGATCCTCAATCGTGTCCCTCTCTGGTACGAGTTGTGGAGGCGTTTTAACTTCTTCCCACCGGACTATATGGAGCGTGAACCAAGCATCTTTGAGATGTTTGCTCCAAGGTCAGCTGGACAAGGCATCAAGTAGTCGAATTGCGCCGTACCAATGTGCAGCGCATGAACGTACCTCTGTGAAGATGGCTCAGGAGATCCTCTCCTGGGCCATCTTCGCGTTTAGCGGCAGATCGCACATTTCTGAGAGCCAGATACCATGCGCATGCTGAGGCCGGCTTACGGCACGAAGTGCTGCTCTGTCCATTCTTCGCTGGAGCCTTTATTAATTCCTGCTGTGAATGCTCTTCTTGACCACGACGAACAGACCGGCTAATGTTTGTAGCCAAGTCTTCGAGTAGGATCACGTTTCTCAGGAAGAGGGAGAGAAAACCCTGAATGGCTAGGATCGGAGGGAGGCTGAGCGGATCATCGAGTAAGGTCAGGCGAAAGGCTCCGGTTCTTAGGCCGGTTGTCGGTGTGCTTGGAGGGAGCAAATCAGATTTTCCCATTTTAGAAAAAGCCGGGGTAGTTCTGGCCCAACTTGGTATACTGTACGAATTCCTAGTCGTCTCTGCCCATCGAACGCCGGACCGCCTTTTTGAATACGCGACCAACGCTCCAGGTCGAGGGATCAAAGTCATCATTGCTGGGGCTGGAGGAGCGGCCCATCTCCCTGGCATGCTAGCAGCTAAGACGCACGTGCCGGTGATCGGAGTCCCCATTCCAACAGAAAACCTGCGTGGCCTCGATTCCTTACTGTCGATTGTGCAGATGCCAAAGGGGATTCCGGTTGCGACGGTCGCGATCGGCGGTGCTGAGAATGCGGCTCTTCTTACGGCACAGATTCTTGCCGTCAGCGATGCCGACATAGCCAAACGAGTTACGAGCTATCGCACGGCTCAAACCGAAAGCGTCCTTAATTCACCTGAGGCAAAGGGGATCGCGAAGGCGAGCCGCCGGCGGTGACCACACCAATTCTTGAGCCGGGTTCAATTCTCGGTGTGCTGGGTGGCGGACAGCTGGGGGCGATGTTTGCCACAGCTGCACGCCGAATGGGCTATCGTGTGGCCGTCTGGGATCCAGATCCTGATGCCCCGGCTCATCAGTTAGCTGCCCACTCGTACACTACACCCTTTCCAGACACCACCAGTCGTGAACGGTTTGCAAGTCTTGCCCACGCTGTTACTCTGGAATGGGAAAACGTTCCGGCGGAGCTGTGTGGGTGGTTGGAAGAGCGTAGCAGGATGACGCCATCCAGCGCGGTTCTTCGCACTCTTCAAGATCGGATTGAGCAGAAACAATTCTTGTCGTCTCGGCTACTCTCGGTCCCTTCATTTGCCGCCGTGGAATCTGCCAGCCAGCTAAAACTCGCGGTCGACCACCTTGGGCTTCCCGTTGTCTGTAAAACGGCGAAGAGTGGTTACGACGGAAAAGGGCAGTGGATCCTTCGAAGCCCCTCCGATGTGAAATTGGTTGAAACGATCCTTGAACAGACCAAAACAGGCCAGCGGTGGATTGTTGAACAGTTTGTTCGATTTGTCAGAGAGCTTTCCGTTCTGGTGGTGCGCAATGAGAATGGGGAGAGCAGAGTCTATCCGGTTGCCGAGAATCAGCATGAACAGGGGATCTTACGCGACACGCTCGTGCCCGCATCCATTGCTGCAGGTGTAGCAGAACAAGCCCAGGAACTGGCGCTACAAGCTATAGAGGCATTACAGGGAGTTGGCGTGTTCTGTGTAGAGCTCTTCCACACAGAAGAGGGCAGTCTTCTCATCAATGAGATCGCGCCGCGGCCACATAATTCCGGGCACTATACATTGGATGTCTGCACCGTATCCCAATTTGAACAACAGGTACGAGTGACTTGCGGACTGCCTCCGGGGGAGGTCAGACTTTTGAGTCCTGCAGTTATGGTGAATCTTATCGGCGAAGATGTCAGATCTGTGATGTCCGCAGCAGGTTGTTCCGCGCTCTACTCGACATCTGGAGCCGTGCTTCATCTGTACGGCAAGCCGATGATTCGTCCAGGCAGAAAAATGGGTCACGTGACTTTCACGGCTCCACAAAAGGAGATGGCAATAGCGACGTCTCAGAGGTTTATCGCGACCCTGAGAAGGCCCGTTTAACTGGTTCCCACCTGGCACTTATCCCCAAGCTCTCCGGTGAGCAGTCCGCTCAATCACTTGCGCCGTTCGATTTTGTCACTAGTTAGCTCGCTAGAGGTCGAACGATCGCTGAAACGTATGGGAAAAGAACGGGTTAACAGCGAGGGGGAGGGTATATAAGTTGCTTGTCCTTACATGCTGTTCTTTCTGGAGAGTACACAAGATGTCCCACGACTCAGTGCAAACCGGCCATGGTCAAGCGGCTAACAGACTCTATCAATTACTCACGGATCCGAGATCTCGCTACCTCGTCCTTCAAGGCCTTGTCACCATAATCCTGTCCTATGAATTGCTTTTCGGTGTGCATTCAATCATCAGTCACGGCATAAGCAACACGTTGGTGATGGGATTCTGGTTGGCCATGGTCGCAATTGCGATGTTGCCTAAGGCTATACTGGCATCCGCTTGGTTCAGCGCCGGCCTGGTGACAATCGATACGATTCTCGTAACCTCCGTTATTTATCTTTCGGGCAATGCACGATCCGATCTCTATATTGCGTACTTTGTTCTCGTGCTTGTGGCGGCATCCGTAAGACGGTTGAGCCACGTGCTTGGGCTCTCTCTCTTATTGAGCGTCGGATATGCGGTTGTCCTCTATGAGGGCATTCTTCAAGCCGGGACGATGGCCACCGGGCAACTCTTGGGGATTCCGATTCTTCTCGTAATGGCGGTGTTTTACGGTGTCGCCCTGGAAAACACGGCCATTGCCCAAGAAGAAAAAGCGTCGTTGCTGAAGGACGTTGAGGGCTTGAAACGGACAGAGGATGAGTTGTCGAGCGCAAAAACTCAGCTCGACGCTCGAATCAAAACTCTTAAAGAGGACCTCACGAGGGCAAACGCCGAGCTGCGCGAAGGGCAAATTGTCCGACAAGGACTGGAACGACGACTTCAGGAAGCACAGAAAATGGAAGCTGTCGGCCGAGTCGCGACGAGGATAGCCGGAGAATTCGGAACGTTGTTCGCGGGCATCGGAAAACAGACCGGCATCATGTTATCGCGTTTTCAGGCGAACGATCCTCTCAGGGCATCGGCCGACGAGATCTTTAAGATCGGCGAAAAAGCCGCCACCTTGACGGCACAGCTGATTGCACTCAATCTCGAAGATCGCCCGGTTTGTCATAGGGTCTCCGTTCAGGCGGTATTGATCGACTTGCACGAAATGATGAAGAGTCTACTACCCTCAGGCATTGAACTGGTTATTCAAACACAGAAACAGGTGGTGTATGCCGAAGTGGATCGAGAAGGGTTAGAAACCGTCATTTTTCACCTTGTGGTGAATGCACGAGATGCCATGCCGAATGGAGGTCGCTTGTCGATCGACGTCAAGACACTCGATGACACGTCACGATCGAATCTGCCTTTGCCGACGGGCATGAAGTACCCACAGGTTTTAATTGAGATCGCAGATACTGGAACCGGGATGAATCTAGATACTCAAACGTACATGTTCGAGCCGTTCTTTTCGACGAAGGAAACGAACATCGGCCTTGGCCTCACAGCCGTGTACGGAATTGTCAAACAGAATGGAGGCTCACTCGATGTCAATAGCCGACCAGGGCATGGAACGACTGTCCGCCTGTTCTTCCCTGTTGCCTCACCCACGGGGATACGTGTGGAGGTTATTCCAACTGCCATGGCCGCCAAAGGAAATGAAACCATTCTGCTCGTGGAAGAGAATGAGATCGCGCGCAAGCTGGCGCTGTCAGCCCTGCAACGGTATCGCTATCGAGTTCTGGAAGCAGCGTCGTCAGTCGAAGCCTTGATGCTTACGCAACAGTATAACGGCATTCTTCATCTCACGGTGAGCCCATTGATCATGCCCGAGATCGGCGGGCGTGAACTGGCACGTCGCCTCATGAATCAACATCCGAAGATGAAGGCGCTCTTTGTGTCTGGTTATGACGACGAAACGATTCAACACCATCGGATCAATCAGCGGTTTGTATTGCAACATCCTTATCGTCAATCTGGTCTTATCGAAAAGGTAAGAGAGACGCTGGACGCTGCATAGGCGGCGTGGACGGAACGGAGCACTCAGCGTTAGTCATGCCACGTTGATCGAGATGGAGCAAAAAATCTTACGTCTCTCCGCTTGAAGAACCCAATCAGAACCATACCTGCAATAAACCCTCCGATGTGAGCAAAGAAGGCAACGCCCCCTCCAGTGGCGCCGACACTCATCCCTCCGCTGATCAGTTGAGTAATGAACCACATCCCAAGGACAATTCCAGCCGGGACTCGTGTCATTCCAAGTCCGGGTAAGAAGACCAGTACGTGAGCCCGTGGAAATAGCAACAGATAGGCGCCTAACACTGCGGAGATGGCTCCACTGGCTCCGACCATGGGAATGTGGGAGGAAGGATCGGTGAGTGCATGACTGAGTGCGGCGAGGATGCCGGAGAGAACATAAAAGACGACGAATTTTGCATGACCCATCACATCTTCGATGTTATTCCCGAAAATCCAGAGATAGAGCATGTTTCCTAACAGATGCATCCATCCTCCGTGAAGAAACATGCTTGTTATGAGCGTAAGGGTGGCGGGAAACGCGACCCTGGCTTCGTCCGGAAGTGAGGCCTGGCCGAAGATGACGGAAGGAATCGCACCGTATTGGAACGCGAAGAGTTCGCCCGGTCCCCGGGGAAGATTGACTTGGTACAGAAACACGGCGACGCAGATGGCGATGAAAGTCATGGTAACGACCGGAGTAATTTTTGTGGGGTTATCGTCGTGAAGTGGAATCACGATGGTTCCAGGCTAGGGAATGAGGCGACGATCAATAATCAAACGTGGCAGTCTGGGGTCAGTTGGTAGGGTTCCATCGTTCTGCAGAGGAACAGAAAACCCCGCGGCGTGGGTATGACCTCCCCCGCCGAACGAGGCGGCGATGGCACCGACATCTGTTCCATCGGCACGGGAGCGCATGCTGAAATAGCGACGACCATCCCGATCATGCCATATCATGCAAAACGGGTGATGTGGTGAGAGCCGTTCGCCGATCTGGCTGGTCAGGATCGCGCTTTGCACAGAGGGAACGACGATGCCTTGGAATTCCACCATTGCGGCCTGTGCCGCGAGCTTGCCGACCAGCTCTTGTTCATAGCGTAAGATGGCCCGGCCCTCTTGTTCGAGCGAGGCTTGTGTAAAGCGGTCCCACACAGTGAAATCGAACGGATAGGAGGCCAGAGCTGCATTGATTTCCCGACTTCCTGGTAAGGTCCACGTCCAGAGATCCTTGTCTTGAATGTATTGAAGCAGCCATGGCGCGGCAGTACCATGTGCCCACTCCCAACCCAGCACCGCACCGGACTTGGTTTGATCGAAGTAGGCGTTGGGAAAGCCCTCCAGCGTTCTCTCTGCCGTGATATGGTGATCCAG
Organism: uncultured Nitrospira sp.; assembly: GCA_902500755.1. Classification (GTDB taxonomy): domain Bacteria; phylum Nitrospirota; class Nitrospiria; order Nitrospirales; family Nitrospiraceae; genus Nitrospira_D. The sequence continues at coordinate 6,504 of CABVRV010000039.1, read as the reverse complement.
AATCAAGAGTTCCTTGGTTTCGCAGGCCATGGCTTCCAGAATTGGTCGACCATAGCTGAAGTCGACAATGACAACTCGTCGATCTTTGAGGTTAGGTGGAGGAGGCTGTCCATGTTTGACGGGCACAAAGCTGGCGCTCGGGAATTTCCTCCAGAGAGCCCAGGCGGCTCCAAACCCATCGGAACAGTCCGCATGGTAGAGGATAATGTCGGGAGAGCCGTGAAATGGCGGAGCAGACGAGACAGTATCCATAACAATGGGAGAGGATACCATGCCCATGTCGTGACGAAAAGGTATCTTTCTGGTCTATGCCGGGAAGTGGGACGATTACAGCCCGTTTAGGTGGCTAATCAATTGGCGAAGTCGGCCGGCACTGCGTCGGTTGAAGTTGAACGCGAGCCTCGGCAGATCGCGCAACGCCGGTTCATCGAGCTCTTCCTCGAGAGGGCCACGGAGTTCGAATGTGCCGTCAGAAAGAAGATCCGTGAATCGCTCTCGGATCTGCTCAAGTTGCTCGGAAGAGATGGTTTGTCTGAGTCGCATGGCGAGCTGTCGCCCTACAAACCGGATAGAGTGATATCGGCGATAGAATCGGAGGATGTGGCTGACCGCCGCTTCCGCAGAATCAACGACGACAAAAAGATTCATGTCTTCTTCATTGATCAATTTTCTCGTGAGCAGTTGTCGTACCACGAACGACGACCAGTCATTCCAGTAGTCGCAACCAGGAGCTTGAAGGCAAATGATGGGCTGAGGGTCACTCTTTCCGGTCTGGGCCAAGGTGAGGATCTCAAAGCCTTCGTCGTGTGTGCCGAAGCCACCCGGAAAGAGCGCAATGGCGTTCGCTTCCTTTTGGAACATCAGCTTTCGCGTGAAAAAATATTTGAAGGTGATCAGTTTCTCGTCATCGGCGATCGTTGAGTTCGGCCCTTGTTCAAACGGCAACATGATATTGACGCCGAAGCTGTTCTCCCGCCCTGCACCTTCTTGAGCGGCGCGCATGATCCCATCCGCCCCTCCGGTGATGACCATGAATCCTTCTTGCACAATGGCGTGGGCGAATTGGTGGGCCAATTGATAATTGGGATCGTCGGATGGCGTCCGTGCCGAGCCAAAGATGCTGACCTTCTGACGATCACGATAGCCATGAAACACCCCAAAAGCATGACGCAGCTCTTTGACGGCCCGATTGACGATTTTTATATCCAGGAGGTCTAGGTGTGCGTCGTTGAGTTTCAACAACCCCATCAGAAGCTCTCGCATGAGTGCTGCATGCAAGTCATCTTCCGGACTATTCAGAAGCGTGCTGATTTGATGAAGAATCTCGTCGCGTGACAAGACGGGGCGAGAGCGGTTCTGTGATGATTTTCCGGTTGTATACATGGGTGTCCTTGTGTTGAGTGAGGAAATTGTACCAGCGGAACGGTGGTTGGTCAAAGATTGCGACGATCTAGACCAATTTAAGATGGGTCGAACGACTTAGGAAGATTGGCCAGCACCCACGCTTTGATTCGTGACTGATCGGCCGGAGAGAGATCCGTAAATTGGATCTCGATCCCAGGAGGCGTGGAGATGGCAACGCGGGTTGCGCCTGAGACCTGCTCGACCAGGGCATTACTCAGGACCGTCCCTCGTATCGTCAACGGACTCATTGCTTCTGAAAGGGAAAAACTCAGTATCACTTTTGTCCCGGACAGGAGGAAGGCTGGAGACTTCACCGAAGCACCGGCATGACTGAGTTGGGTAATGGTCACCTGATGTTCAGCACCCACCGACTCCCCATCCATGATGCTGATAGTTGCGACCATGCTCGTCACGCACCGCTTCGGCGATAGTACGAGGTCTCGTGCCGTCAGGACTCCGACCGGCTGATCTTGTTTGGTGACGATCAGGATCGGCATCCCAGTTGACATCATGAGGGTCGACGCGTCCTCCACAGCTCGGTCGTATTCGATAAATTGGACTGGCTGTGTCATGATCGTGCGGACTTCAATATCATCCGGTTCAAGCCCCTGGGCGACCACTTTTTTGACAATGTCAGTCGGTGTCATGAGTCCGAAACGAGACTCTGAGTCTTTGACGAGAAGACAGGGCATCCGCTCGCGCTCTAAGAGAGACGCCGCTTCGGTGACGGATACATCTCCAGGAATCTGAACGACGCCGGGTGTCATCATGTGTGCTACCAGAGTGACCTGTTGTTCTGGCTCTTTTTGCTGTTGACCGTCCTTGTGCGACATTCCTCAGCCAGGTCCTTTTTCACCAGTAATTTGTTCCCCTGGCCGTCGCAACGTATGCCAAGTATAGCAGAAGGTCTGCTGAGCCCACGGAGGGGGGAAAGGCTTGTCATTCAATGGTTTTACGACATACACTAGATGAAAATTGTGATCGATGGAATGGGTAGAAGGATGACAATTCGAGGGTGGTTCCATCATGAGTTTCTTCGCCGGCTCGAGGCGATTCCTAGGCACGGACTAGGCCTTTCCGTCGATATCCATGCTCCTGACCTCGCGAGCTTGCGGGGAGCTCTCCAGGAACGTCACCTTTCGTTCGGCTATCTGGAGGTCTTCCATACGACCTCCATGGCTTTGAAGCACATGAAGAAGGATCTTAGCGACGAGTTGCTAGCCTATCATGGAGAAGGGTTGTGGGTCACCCAACCTGAGGTGATGGAAACGAGATCTTTTCAAGCAGCCCTCCGAGAAACGTTCGAGCAGCTTTCGATCTTGCAGAGTCCCTGGCTGAATCACGAGTGTGCGACGAAGGTTCTCGCCGGGCAGTGCTTCGGAACCTATCTCCCTCCTCTCTACACTCGGTCAAGCGCAGAGATCGTGAGCGAGAATATCAGGGAGATCCAAAGTCTTCTCGATCAACAATGTGCGCTGGATAATGGCAGCACGCCGTTGGTGCTGCTGGAAATGCCGCCACTCACCTATTTCGTTGCCGCGACCCTATCACTTCCATCATTTTTTAGAATCGTTTGCGAACAGTCGTCTTGTGGGTTGGTATTGGATGTCGGTCATCTCTGGACGGTCTTTCGCTACTCGAGGACCTCTCGAACTCAGTCGCTCGTACAATTCGTGAGCGCGTTTCTCGATGAATTCCCCATGGAGCGGGTTGTAGAAATTCATGTTGCAGGTCTGGCCATTCATGTTTCAACCGAATCCCACTTCTCAATCCACGCAGGCCGCACGAACGAAGACGTCCTTCCTGCATGGATCGATGCGCATGAAGCCCCCATCCCTCCCGTCTTGTTCGAAATGCTCGATCAGATCCTGAATCATCCACGGCTCATCAGCCTGAAAGGTCTCGCGTTGGAAGTCGACACGAAACCTGTTGGACTGATCGTCGAGGAATTCACCGAGTTCTCACGACGCTACGCATCAGTGTTCAATCGTATGCCGATGGCCGACAAGAGCGCGCTCACTATCGAAGCCGGCTCATTTCATGAGAAGCAGAGTTCAACAAGGACCGGGCAGGACTTGAGAGATGCCTACGATCAGTATGTAGGTGTCCTAACAGGCAAGGCCGAGCCGGTGGGGCCGGAATGGAAACAACCCTCCGCATACGAAGAAGAGTTGGACCGCTACCGCACCCGCTATCTTGCGCATGAGATTCTCCATTGGGGAGGTGAGTTGGAGGATATGTTCGTAGAGTCCTGTCGTCGGCTCAAAGAGACAGGAGGGTCTCTCGATGGATTTGTCACCTTCTGGTTTCGTGAGCCACGGCCTCTCTCCGAAGCGTATGATTTCTTTTTGCTGAAAGTCGAACGGTTTGTGGAGTTTGTACGTGAGGTTGCTCCAGAACTGCAGAACACGGCGGACCGAGAAGCTGGTGAGCTTCGGCTTGCCTACCGATCAATCAATGAATCACACGTTGTCGCGCAGGTGCAGTGAGATGAATTTCTGGCTGAACCTTCCACGCCCAATCATTGGGTTGTCGCCTATGGATGGTGTCACCGACGCTTGCTTTCGATCTGTGATCGCCAATCGGGGGAAGCCGGATGTCACCTTTACAGAATTTACTCATGTGCATGATGTCTGCCGTGGGCCTGAGATCCAGCTGGAGACTCTCCTCTACAGCGAAGTCGAGCGTCCGATCGTTGCCCAACTCTATGGAAAGGACCCGGATCTTTTCTACCAGGCGGCACAGGCCGTATGCGAACTGGGATTTGATGGGCTGGACATTAACATGGGTTGCCCGTCGAAGAGCGTCGCGTCCTCCGGATCGGGTGCCGGACTGATCCGCACCCCCGAACTGGCTCGCTCTCTCATGCAGGCGGCCAGGCGCGGTATCGATGATTGGGCACAAGGACGGACCCTCCAACAAGCCGGATTTAAACAGGCTCGCATCGACGCGTTCCACCGTCTGAATTGCCGGCGCGGCAGCGTCACTCCAACTTCACGACGCACGGTGCCTCTTTCTGTGAAAACCAGAGTTGGGTATGACGAGGTCACGATCGAAGCGTGGCTTGAACAGTTGTTGAAAGAACAGCCCACCGTGATCTCCCTTCATGGACGGACGCTCAAGCAGATGTATCGAGGGTCCGCGGACTGGTCGGCCATCTCGCGCGCAGCCGCGATGGCGAAGAGATCAGGGACGTTACTGCTTGGGAACGGCGATATTCAACGCCCATCGGACATCGTGTCGCGCGTCCGCGAGACAGGCGTGGACGGCGTGTTAGTGGGGCGCGCCGCTCTGGGCGCGCCGTGGTTCTTTTGCTCTAAGGAACAGGTGCGTCAGTTGGCGAATGAATCGCTCAAGATTGGAGAAACCACAGATCCCGGTCCGGCAGTACCGCAGGAAGAGCGCTTCGCTATTCTGGTGGACCATGCGCAGCAGTTCCAGGCTCTGTATGGTCAAGAACAATTTTATCGGATGCGGAAGCATTTGGGCTGGTATTGCAAAGGCTTTCCGCATGCCGCCTCGCTTCGGGCACAAATGGTGCGCGTCTCCTCGGTCGATGAGTTGAACGAGTTGCTCGCGGACTTCCAGCGGCGGGTACAGGAGAAAGAGAAGGAGGAGTCTCCGCCAGCGGAATCGACCGATGACATGAGCCCCTTGGCGTCACGATGCAGCTAATTCTGGCATCGAGTTCGCCGCGTCGCCAAGAGCTGTTGGCACTGCTGGGCCTGTCTTTTCACGTTATCCCGTCGAATGTCCATGAACAACCGATGCCTGAGTCGGCGCCCATTGAACAGGTCAGACGATTCGCTCTCGAAAAAGCGCGGGCAGTAGCGGCCCAATTACCGGACGGGTTGGTGCTTGGCAGCGACACGGTCATTGATCTCGACGGTCAGCTCTTGGGGAAACCAGTCGATCTTCACGACGCTCGCACCATGCTCGCACGCTTGGCCGGCCGCTCACACCATGTCCATACTGCTGTGGCTCTATGCAGCCCTGAGCGAGAGAAGGAGTTCGTCGAGAGTGATACTGCAAAGGTAGAAATGAAACCTGATCGTGAAAACCTCTATACGCAATATCTTACCTCGCAAGAATCGTTGGGGAAGGCGGGGGCCTATGCGATTCAGGGGCTTGGCGGGGATCTCGTGGATCGCGTCGATGGCGACTATACGACCGTGGTGGGGCTTCCGATCAAGCTCGTGGCGCGTTTGCTTGGGTTAGCCGGGTATCCCGTTCCCGTGCATGTCGAAGAGCTGTACCAGCGACGTTCTTACGCGAATTGGAATCGCTTCGCGGTGTGATTGCAACGGCTAGTCTGTTCCCCTAGAATACTCGGATGCCATCCAGTCGCTTCGTTTCTCGCGTTTAGGACAAGCTTGTCCGGCAGTGCACGAGAGGGAAGGTATGACCCTTCGTAAACAAGTCGCACTGGCACTGATTGGAACCCTGACAATCGGGCTGAGCGCCGCCTGGGCGATCGAGGTCAATTTGTCGTCGGAAGACGCGCATAAGGCGCTCGAGGCCGGTCGAGTGCCGATGGAAAAAGCCAATTCTCCGGAAGATGTGAGGAAAGTCCTGCAGCAAGCGTCCTTGGCGAGTCGTGTGGGCGCCGATCCGGAGAAAGAGCCCTGCGGTGCGAGCGCCATTCTGCGCACGAAGCAGTATCGATTGGAAGCGTTTGGTCGGCAAGAAGCGGCGGAATCGAAGAAGCGAAAGATGGACGTGCGCATGCCCGAGGAGTTTATCCAGAAGGTGATGGACATGCCCAACATGGAGATTGAGGTGCAGTTGTGCGGCGATGACGAGTATTTCGCCGAGGGGGCCTTGATCGAGCTGCACCAAGAGTCAAAACGCACCAAGGCAATCGACATCGGTAAAGCTGAACGGGGACGAAAGAACGAAGGCAACGGCCCGGCCTTTCGATCCAGGTTCACCGCCGTCTTTGCCTATGAACAGTTCGACTCCAACGCCACGTCGGTGTTTGTCGTCAATCTACAAGACGGACAAGAGATCAGAATTCCCGCCGAATTATCGAAAGTGAAGTAAGACTTCGTTCATTCCCAGGCTTTCCTTCCCTGCTTCAGCAAGGTCTTGAACAAGGAT
>CABVRV010000038.1 GCA_902500755.1 uncultured Nitrospira sp. | reverse complement strand
TTCGATGGTTCCGTTCGTGTTTCGGTAAAGATTGGAGCCGATTTCGATATCCATAATTGAAATTAAAACAAGAGGGATTGTTCCTTCAATAACCAAATATGCACCACAAGAGAAAACCGTGGATGGGTAGAACTAGGACTTCTTGATCCGATCCAGAATCAGCGCGATACAGCCCCCTAATAGCCCACCGCCCATGATCGTCGTCAGCAGCTCGACGAGCTTCAACTCCCACACAGACCCTTGAGCCTGCATCACTTCCCTGATGCCGCCTTGCACCATGATGACAGCGAGCGCCATTGTTGCACCTACGACAAACCACCAAAGAAACACTTTCGCCGAAGCCACCAAATCCTCACACGTCGGGGTTACGATCAAATGAACGGTATTGAATGGCCTCCGCGATGTGGACGGCCTCAATCTTATCCGAATCAGCCAAGTCGGCAATGGTGCGCGCGACGCGCAGGATGCGACCATGGGCCCGTGCCGACAGTCGCAGTCGCGCCATGGCATGCTCAAGCAACTCTTGAGCCGGCTGATCGAGCCCACAATACCGCTTTATCATCCGCGGCTTCAACTGTGCGTTCGCATAGATACCGTCCTGTCGATACCGCTCGCGTTGGCGCGTTCGAGCCGCGACCACACGCGATCGAATCGCGGCTGATCCCTCAGGCGCAGGCAGTTCAGTGCGAAGCTCTCGCACCGGAACAGGTGGGACGTCCAGATGAATATCGAGTCGATCCAAGAGAGGTCCGGAGAGTTTGGCTCGATACCGACGAATCTGAGTGCCGGTACAGATGCACGGGCGTGTCCGATCTCCATAGTAGCCGCAAGGACAAGGATTCATCGCCGCGATCAACATGAATCGCGCTGGATATCGTAACGTTCCGCTCGCTCGTGTCAGCACGACATGTCCATCTTCGAGCGGCTGCCGCAATCCTTCCAGCACGCCCCGTTTAAACTCGGGGGACTCGTCCAAAAACAACACGCCGTTATGAGCAAGCGAGACTTCGCCGGGTTTGGGGACGGTCCCACCACCAACGAGTCCGGCGTCTGAGACGGAGTGGTGCGGAGCCCGAAACGGTCGCACCGTCAACAAGGGGCGTTCGGGGGCGAGTTGCCCGGCCACGCTGTGGACTCGTGTTGTTTCAATCGCCTCCTCCAACTCGAGCAGCGGGAGAATCGAGGGCAGTCGTCGCGCCAGCATCGTCTTGCCGGATCCAGGAGGACCGACCATCAGTACATTGTGGCCGCCGGAGGCGGCAACCTCGAGCGCCCTCTTGGCATGGTCTTGCCCGCGGACGTCACTATAGTCCTCGTCTTCCGACATCCTCGCACAGGCCATCAAGTCAGGATTGGACCGGCTTGGCGCAATGGCTTGGGTTCCCTTAAGAAATTCGGCTGCTTCCGGAAGGGTGTGGAGTGGGTAGATATTCACTCCTTGCACCAACGCCGCCTCAGCGCTATTGTCCGCCGGCAGCAATAAGTCATATCCAGCCCGGCAAGCAAGCGCAAACGAGAGCGCTCCCGTAATGGGCTTCACACGACCGTCCAGTGAGAGCTCACCAACCAGCACGCATCGGTCCAACGAGGACTGTGGAATGACCTCTTCGGCGGCGAGAATTGCGACGGCAATCGCGAGATCGAGCCCCGAGCCTTCTTTTTTCAGGCCGGCAGGGGCCAAATTGACGGTGATTCGTTTGGCGGGAAAGTGAAAGCCGGTGTTCTTGAGCGCGGAACGGACTCGGTCACGGCTTTCCTTGACGGTGGCATCCGGCAACCCGACGACCGAAAACTGCGGGAGCCCTCCTGAAATATCGACTTCGACGTCGACAAGATGCGCATCTAACCCGACAAGGGCCGCGCTCCTCACCTTGGCAAGCATGGAACCACTGCCTTTCTGTTCTGGACCGCGGCCAACCCGCGGCCATTATAGGAAGTCTCCCTCAGAGTTTCAATCAAACCCCGGGCCACGATCTCTTCACTAGCACCCCTCATCCCCACTCTGTATAATCCGCCCGTGTGCCTTCAGCCTCAGCCCGAAGGAGAGGGGCTAAAACCGATGCGGATCCGATTTGGAAGGCTTGCCCGATGTTGATCGTCAGTGTTGCGCTCTGGCTCCTCGTCTCCCCAGTAAACAGTGCTGCTTCGTTCGCGGTGAGCCACGGCGCTTCGATCCTGACGCAGCAAGCAACGCGCGCATCTCCATATGTCGGATCAGCCATGGCGGTGCTCGCAACGCTCGAACAGGCCCAGGTCCTTCCACCCGAAGGGAGCCGAGAAGCCGATCGTGTGATTCAATCGGTCATTCAACTCCAATCGGTTTTTGCTAAGGGCACAGATCGATCCGTACAGGAGTTCGCGCGACGTGCCATCGCACATACCCCTGGTAGGAATGTGCAGATGGTGCTGGAACGATTTCGCTCCAATGGGTGGACCGCCGACATGTTGGTGGCGCTCGCGGATGCGGATAGGCGAGCCTCTGATGAAGAGCGACAGGAGATGGCGGCTGGTCTCGGCCAGTTCAACCTCTCCGTGGACGATTTTCGGCGGTTGATGCAACTCGTGAGAGAGGGCCGAGCAGCGCTTGAGGCACGAGGGCAGAACTTTGACGACGTGTATGCCCGTCATCGAAACACGATGCCGGGAGGGACTACTCGCGAAGAACAGTAACCAGAGATTATCAACCTTGTACGACATCTGCAGCTCAACTTTTGACGCAAGGAGGAACACGTGGCAACCCGAGCGTATATTCTGATCAAGGTGAAAGCAGGCAAAACCAAGGACGTCGTCGCATCACTCAAACGCATCCCCGGCGTCGAACAAGCCCACTCGTGCTTCGGCCGCCCGGATATCTTTGTCTTCATCAATGTTCATGACGAACGGGCGCTCTCCGACGTCGTGATCACAAAGATCCATGCCATCGACGGCATCGAAGAAACCGACACCCACATCGTCGCGGAGTCTTAAATTGAGATGGGAAGGGTGACCGGAGCTCCACCGAGTTGTGCAGACTGGTAGCAGGCCTCGGCGATTTCTACGGCCCGCCATCCATCCTCTCCCGTAATAGGCATGGGCGTGTTCTCTCGCACAGCCTGCAGAAAGGCCATAACTGTGGCAAGGACCGTTTGAGAGGGAGGCGGATCGAATTCATGGGTTCCGGTGCCGTCGCAGCAGCGTACTCGGCACCCTGCCCAGTCGACTTCCAGTCGTCCCTCGGCCCCCCACCAGTCTGCTCGACCGACCCGGCCTGTTGGTACTCGATCAATTTCTATATGGCACGTTGTTCCTCCGGACGTCTCGAGACGAATCGACGCAGCGGTTTCCGGTGATACAGTTGGGCGCACGTCCATCGTGCAACGCACCTCGTTCACCTCTTCACCCGTCAAGAACCGAACGAGATCAAGCATATGGACACCGAATTCCAGCAACGCCCCTCGCTTGCCGTAGCCATCGGCATGACCTGGGGCGGTTTTCCGCTTCTCGATGCGACTGATGAGATGGAGTCGTTCGGACCGTCCAATACGATACTGGAGCGTCTTCATCTGCTGAATCGCATTGTCGAACCGAAGCGTATGCGCCGTCATCAGCGGGACCGCGGCTTCGCGAGCCATGGTCACCATCGCGCCGGCGTCAGCAACCGTCGTGGCCAGTGGTTTTTCAATTAACACCGGCTTGCGAGCTTGGACCGCCAACCGACAGATGTCCCGAACATATAGGGGAGGAGTCACCACAATGACCACATCAACGGCAGGATCAACTATCAACGACTCTGCCTTTCCGTAGACTTTGATCGGCTGGGCACCGGGAAGACCGAATCCCTGCTCAGGGCGTTGCCGACAGACGGCCCGAAGGGACGCGGTTGGCAGATCGTTGACGATATGCCGGGCGTACCGAAGCCCATGCCGGCCTACTCCGATCAACCCGACTCCGATGCGATCAGAAGCCATGCCCCTCCCCACTGGATGAGATAGAATGTTCGCGGGTAGACATCATCGGCACGTATTTGACATTCCCGCAAGCGGCTTCATATAGTAAACGTGACACTGAGTACAAGGCCGCTTCTCTGAAGGCATTCCAACCATGCTCACAACACACCCCGCTCCATTCACATTGGATCAGATCGGAACAGGAACCGCGCGTTTCCCAAGCGGCGTGCCGATTCCTACGCATACCGATCAGATGGTCGATCCTTACTTCAAGTCCAAGATGCCCAAGGAGCATCAAGTCGATTGTCTGTTATTCTGGCCGCAACTATCTGGCACCTATCCAGGGCTTGTGCTCTTGCACGACTGGTGGGGCTTAACCGGGCAGATGAAAGACCTGGGAGCCAGACTTGCCTGTGAAGGCTACATGGTGATCCTCCCGAATCTCTATGGCCGGCAGGGTGGGATGGTCACCGCCAGTGACGACGTCGCGGCCGCGCTGCTGGAACGACAGAATGAGGCACAGGTCCTCACCGATATCAATTCCTGCTGCGAATATCTCAATACGCGCATCATCACAAAGAAAAACATCCACGGAGTCGTCGGGTACGGAATGGGCGGGTCCTATGCGTTGAGTTTTGCCTGTCAGCGGAAACGGTTACGCGCGGCTGTGTCGTATTACGGCAAGATGGTCGCATCCAAAGAGCTGTTGAACTATCTCTTTTCACCGGTCCTGTATCACCAGGCAGGAAAAGACGCTTGGGCCACACCAGCGGACATCGAGCAGTTCCGATGCACCTCGACGGAATATGCCAAGCGGGTCGAAATTCATCTCTACCCGGAAGCCTCCCAGGCCTTTTGTAACGAGATGAAGCCGAGCGTCTATGATGCGGACAGTTCGACCCTCGCCTGGGAGCGCACCGCGAGCTTTTTGAAGGCTTGCTTCCAAGGAACATGACGCGAAGCAGTTGCCCTCTTCCACTTCTGATTCACCCACAGGTTGATGACCGACAACACCTTCGTACTCGGTACCGCCTGACCTTAGCGGGCGTTCGATGCCTGTTGATTGTTGGATTCGTGACCCTCCTCCCCTCACTCGCAGGAGCAGAGGACCAGACGTCACCGATGTTATTGGCCGACGTGGTTGCTCAACGTGCCGAGCAACTCGCAGCAATCGACTCGGATGAAAAAGCCATGACGCTGTTTACAACGACCGTCGGCCCCGCGCTGGGTTTAAAGGATGCCGCAGGAGCGCTGGGAGCCACACGACTTCCGAGTAAGATCGTCAAGGAACTCAGATTGGCTGAATTATCGGAGTCGGTCTCTGAATTGATGGGTGCGCTGGCTGCGTGGCAACTTGCCGAATCCGTCGGCCGTGACGCACACTCATCCTCGACCGCCGGTTCACTTCCTGCGGCCCGACAAGATTGGTTGCAGCGTCGTAGCCGGAGCGCATCGCTCTCCGACGTATTCCGTCCCTCTCAAGAAAACCAGGCCATCGGTACTGGTACCTCTGAGAAACGTTCCGACCAACACAACACTGAACTGCTGTTGGTTGCCCAGCGTACGGCATTTGAGGCCAGTCGGCAGGCAACCAAGGCCTGGTGGGATATTCACGAATGGAAAGACCGCATCCGGCAAGCCAAAGGTCTCGCTCGACTCTGCGGAACCTGGCAATGGACCATCCATAATCACCAAAACCATGGAGAGCAGAAGGCTGTCGTGATGTTTCCTCCAGCTGGTCACACATCGGCTAATGCCGCAACGCCGGCAGAGACCATTGTCCTTGGGGATGCGATTTATTTGAGATGGGAACAGAACGGGCGCATTCAGGAAGACAGCCTGTTGTTCATTAAAGATGATGCAAAGATCGAAGGGTCGTTTGTGAACAATACCGGAGGATGGGGACCGATTACCGGTAAGCGAACCGCTGCCTGCCAGCCTTAGACTTCTTCAACATCATGCCGCGCGCCAGGCGCGCCAACCCAGTATCACCCACCCCACAATAAACAGCACGCCTCCGATTGGCGTCACAGCGCCCAGCCAGCGGATACCCAGTAACGAGACTCCGTACAGACTTCCGCAGAACAAGAACGTCCCTGCAAGAAATAACCACCCGGCTTTAGCTGCGCCTGGGTCGCGTCCAATGCGAACCGCAAACCCACTCAGGACCATGCCGAAGGCGTGATACATCTGGTAACGGGTCGCCGTATCGTACACGGCCAACATTGATGGCTCCAGGATCTCCTTGAGCATATGAGCGCCGAATGCGCCTGCTGCCACGCCCAATCCAGCACTGACACAGCCGATCAGTACGAACCATCGTGATGACGCATCGACATCCATCGAATACTGTCCTCCTGATATACCGGTTGGAGACCCGTGCGATCATACGCGATCCCAGCCGAATACTCCATCCGACGGGTCAAGACAGCGGTTCTCTCTTCGTATGCTATAGTGATGCTATGAGTCCACACGCCATGACCACCGTGCCTTTCTGGCTCCTGACCGTTCTTCTAGCTATGGGAAGCGTTACATCGGCAGCCGACTCGCAGCAGACCGAACGGAGCAAAGGCCTGACCGTCGACGATCTCGCGCGTGGAGTACGAGGTGCCGCGCACAACATCGAAAAAGAAATTCCCAAGATCGGGCCCGCAGTTGGGAAGGCCCTCAAGTCCGTTGGTGCGAATAGTTCGGAAAAGACACGAACTCATCCACGAACATCTGATAAGAAATAACCTCCTCGTCCCTTCCTTCAAATCAGCCTTTGATTCTTACTGCCGACTCCTGTATGTTGTCGTTCACTCTCTACTGACACAGCGCACAAGCGACCGCCGCCGATTACGGTGACAGGCATGTGTAGTCCACGAACAGAACTGGTATCGACTACCTTATCTCCAGCTAAAAGAGGATCGTCATTATGTGGGACAAAAAGCGAGGCGAGATGGAACCCGAGAGCGGAAATTTTACAGTTCTAGGGAAAGATGTCACGTTCAAAGGCATCGTCCACTTTCATAGTACCGTCCAGCTCGACAGTTCTATCGAGGGAGAAATTCACGCGAAGGGGATGCTCGTGATTGGGGAGAATGCGATTATTCGAGGCTCAATTATCGCTGAAACCGTCGTGAACAGAGGAAAGATCCATGGGAACGTGACCGCAACCGGAAAAATTCAGTTGCTCAAGCCTGCCGTTCTGCTTGGCGACGTGTCCTCTCCGTCTTTTTCGATGGAAGAAGGAGCCTTCTTTAAAGGATCGATCGACATGGGCTCCCATCCGGTGGTCGATGAGCTCGAACAAACACCCTTGGTCATCACGGAAGCACCTCACCGGCTGAGCGTCTCCCGTCCGGTCCTGATCGATAGCGAGCGAGGAAAGTAACGTTCACCCGCCGTGGCTGCTTCAGCTCAGAAGCTCTTTGGGAATGTTTCCTCCATTCGGCGCCAATTTCTGCAGTACCGCCTTGTGCAGTCACAAATTCATCTGAGCTGAATCGCCCATCTTATCTGCGGGACACCTCAATTCGGTCGCAAGCTCTTTCCGTGCCGTAAGGCGGCTGTCCAAATTCAAGAGCTTCATCAAGTCCACGATCGATGACTTCCAATTCAGCTTCTGCGGATTCTTCGCGACGAGCCCTTCCAGCTTCCCTAAGACATCAACCGCCGACATGGCAGCCGGCGGAGGGGTGGCAGGCTGCCGTTGCCGACGACCTCAGCGAGGGCCTTCTCTCTCAATGAAGACCTCGCCAACAAGCTTGACAAAGGCAGTAATGCCAATGTAATTACCATCCATAAGAGAACTCTACGCGAAGGAGGCGTGATGAAAGCGCGGGTTGTCAGAATTGGAAATTCCCGAGGCATCCGGATTCCGAAGACCGTGATTGAGCAGTGCCACCTGCACGGAGCCGTCGATCTAGAAATCCGGCAAGGACAACTCGTCATTCGGTCGGTCTCAAAGGCACGAGCTGGGTGGAGCCAAGCCTTTGAGCAAATGCATCGCCATGAGGACGACCAACTCTTGGATCCCGAGTCCGCCTCGACCTCCAAGTGGGACCGGAAAGATTGGACGTGGTAACATCTCGTTTCGATGTCTTTCTGGTACGCCTGGATCCCACCGAAGGCCGTGAAATTCGCAAGTCCCGACCCTGCCTCGTCATCTCACCGGACGAAATGAATCAGCATATCGATACCGTCATCGTCGCTCCAATGACGACGAAGGGAAAGTCCTATCCCACTCGTATACCCGTACGGTTCAAAGGAAGGTCAGGGCAGATTGTGCTGGATCAGATCCGAACCGTAGACAAAAGCCGACTCGTTAAACGCATGGGCAAGATAGATGAATCCACCCAAACGCACACCCTCGCCCTGCTTGCGGAACTTTTCGCCCCCTGAGCACCGCCTGCTTTCCACCATTACTACCCCCTATGGCAACAAATGGCCTTGCACCGGATTCCTCCAATGTCGCCCCAACCACAACCAGACTTCTTCAACCTTGCCGGTAACGTCACCAGCTTCAGTACCTCTACTTTTGACTTCCCAGGCTTTGGCGGACACTTTGGGGGTGATCATTAGAACAAGGGAGGAGGACCAATGGGCAATCGGCGCGATTGCAGGGTATCTCTTCGGGAAGACCACGAAGAACCCCGACAGCGAATCAAAACCCGATACGGTCAAGACTCCATAGCAAACTCGCCTATCACCTGTCCTGATTCAAAAGCCACATGTGTGACTTAAGTCGTTGCGGAAAACTCAGCTGCGCTTCACGATACGCCTGCAAGCAACACCACCCCTACTCTCGTACTCGCTTGAGACATACCGACGGCCATTAGGCCCGATGAAAAATAGGGCCATCTAGGCTGCCTGTGATAGATCCTGCATTCCCTAAACCAAAGAGCCATATCATTGCGCTCTCCCCAGCGCTATTATCACGCCGCGATTGAGCAACGCGGTCTTCGAAAGACGTGTGAATGACCTTGGGACTCACGTGCAGTCCCAGTTGGCTGCGGACCCGAAAGCAATTGTGAATCCTTTCAGATTCTCCCTGAATCGAAAAAGATTCACTCAGCAGGTCTCGAATTCTCCGACAAGAACGCAATGCTTGAGTATTTACGTAGTTCATGCGAACTCATCGTGGTCCGTCCTTTGCTCAGAAGAACTCTGCATGAAGACGCCCAATTTCAGCAGCATGACCGGTCCCACTTGTTCAGGTACGCATTTAGCTTGAGAGGTATTCAATGCGGAGCTCACTGTAATTGAACGTTGGGTTGTTGTTCCTCTTACTCACAGTCACGCTGACCGCCCGATGAGACTCCGTGGCACACTGCGCGGCACTACGGGTGGCACTAAGGCAATATTCAGGCTTCGCATCATTTATATGCGAACAGAGGGAAAGGAAGGCATCCATGAATTCCCAAACTCTAACCCTAAAAGTTGAACAGGTTCGCGCTTATGCAAAGAAGTACAAGACCACGTCTTGGGAGGATGCTGCCAATGAGGTAGAGAAATTATTAGCAAGCTATAAGGCAGCAGGGAATAACCCTCCACCTGACTTGGAGAAAGACATTTTAGATATTACATCCAATGCGGACAAGCTTGCAGGAATCGAGGAAAGCAAACCGCCCATGACCACAGGGAAAAAGTTTAGCATCGGCGCCCTCGCCATTCTTGCCTTTGTTGTCATCGGGACGCTGATTTGGTTTGTAAGAAGTAGCGGCAACGACGTGAACTCACCAGACGGGACGAGGCTTCTGTTGGTATTCGCCCTCATTATCAGCACGCTCACATTCGGTGGTGCACTTATACTCGGATCATTGTTCTCGGAGGAGCCGCTGGAAATTCGCTTCCGTCATGCCCGCGAAATATTTCTGGTGTTCTCTGGAATTTTTGCCACTCTCATCGGCTTCTACTTCGGATCGGAGGGACCAAAGAACGTGCAGCAACAGCAGGCCATGAAGCAAGCTACCACCACAAACGCAGCAATCGATACAACCGTTGACCCGAAGGGTACGCGCAATGAACCCGGCAACCAAGTGCCCTCCGCGGGCATGATCGTACCTTCAACTATAGCTCAGAAACACCCTGATGATGGTTCGCGAACCCGATAACCGCTTCATCTTGCATATGAAGCACGGATGGAGTTTGACGAGCCATCCTGACTTAAAGCAGAGACTGCGGTCTATCAAGTTATCTAAGTTATCTGACACAGCAAGTTACTGATAGCTCTGCCCGTCTCACTTATAAACGAGGAGGCAAAATATAATGAGAAGTTCACTTTCGCAGGTGATAGCTCTATCTTTTATCTTGATATCCTTCTCGGCTTGTGGTGTCCCACAACGGAGCGTAAAAGTGCTCGGTATTAAAGCGAACGATGTCTCAGCGGTCACATATCCCGCTGACTTACGCGGTGCTTACTTGCAGACAGGAGAGTCCAAAATGCAGTTCTGTGCCGAGCCTGCACCAGATGTGGCGCTGCAATCACTAGTTAAGGTGACAGAAAACCTTAAGGTCACCACACCGTCTAACGTAACAGGAGAGGGTTCGTTTTCAGGAGAGTTTGCGTCCAATGTCATTCAGCTCGCGGGCCGGACGCAGCTCGTCCTACTGGCTCGTGAGATGTTGTATCGAGCATGCGAGCTGTCAGTCAATCAACAGGCTGACAAAGATACGGCAGTTACGCTCTACAAGGCAGCCGGGGAGCTTGTAAGGGATTTAGGGCAGGCGGATAGAATGCGTGCGAAAGCTGACCTTGCCAAATCTGCTGAAGCGCTCAAGAAAGCCGGGGCCACAATAGACAAACTTCTTACAGAGTAGAGGAACAGACCATGCCTACAACCAGGGATACTTCTATCGGTAAACTCGCCAAGATTGTTAAAGCAATCATCTCGGATGGAGAAAAGGTCTCGATCTTAATACCAGGTATCGGAACCACACTCGCTCTATTGGAACGCCTCGATGATGACGTTCTGACGGTACAACCTGATGACCACCCTCGCATGATCATGCATATAAATAACATCATGATTCAGCGCGACTAGGTATGAAAGATCGGTCGTGCCTGGGCATGATTGAGGCACCAGTCATTGACACTTGGCTCGATACTGTCGCTCGTGGGAGAACTATCGCCGATGACTAAAGCATCTGGTGGATATCCTCGGATCAACTGTCAAGTGAGAAGGTGATCGTGATAACCGAGACTCAGACATTAAAAACTGAAGACCTCCCCTTCTGCGATCTGGTCATGAAAGGGGGTGTGGCAAGCGGAGTGGCCTATCCCACGGCGATTGCTGAGCTCTCCTGCCACTATCGTTTTCAAAGTATCGGAGGGACATCTGTCGGGGCCATCGCCGCAGCCATCACGGCAGCAGCGGAATATCAGCGACGACAGACCGATTCACTGGCCGGCTTTGCTCTCCTCAAAGACCTTCCGACAGAGCTTGGGAAACCAGTGGAATCAGGCGGGAGTAAATTGCTCAGTTTGTTTCAACCTCAGCCTGCTCTGCGACGACTCTACTCGGTGCTTCTCGCGGGGTTGAATCGAGAAACTACACCCTCGCGGATCGTTCATATTCTGATCGGATTCATGAAAGCCTATTGGCAGGCCACACTGCTCACAGCAGGCATCATAGGGCTGGTCGTATGGGGGCTCACGCGTTATTACGGACAATATGTCGGCCACTTGTATATCGACACCTGGCTGTATGGGTTCCTCCTCGCTTTGATCTTCTTTGCACTCATCGCGCCTTGGCCGATCGGTATCTGGTTCTATCGTGATGTCACAAGGCGACTGGTCGAGAAGGGCCTTGGCCTATGTACCGGCTTGACAACAGACAAGAGAAACGAAGCGCTCACCCCTTGGCTGCATGGACATATACAGCGGGCAGCGGGTCGGCGCGTGACGGACCCCCCTCTGACCTTCGGGGATCTTTGGCGTGCAAAAGGATCAGATGGGTCGGAAGAACGTTCAATTGATCTTCAGATGTTCTCGACCAACCTCTCTCACGGTCGGCCCTATATTTTCCCGTTGGCCGACAACGAAGAGCTCTATTTTACCCGGGCGGACATGAAGAAATATCTGCCGGATGACATCATCAATCATCTGGTGAAATACTCTCGATCAAATCAGAAAACGAACGACGAGAAAGAGCATCTGCTATTACCCGCTCCCCAAAATTTTCCTGTTCTGTTGGCTGCACGCTTGAGCATGTCGTTCCCATTTCTTTTCACACCCATTCCACTCCACTGCAATATCGCACGCTCACCAGCTTCAGGAAGCAAAGAATTTCTGCGATGCTGGTTCTCAGATGGCGGGATCAGCTCCAACTTTCCCATCCACCTCTTCGATGATCTACTCCCACGATGGCCCACCTTTGGCCTCACCTTGGAACCCAAACTGGATGGACAAGACGATATCTTCATCGCAAAAACCTACAGTGACGGGTACGAAGAATACTCGAACTATCTATCTGACAAAGTGGAACGAAAAAAAGACGCTGGCACATTAGGCTGGTTTATCAGTGCGGTTGTCGGTGCGATGCAAAACTGGAACGATAATTCGCTAACGCGTATGCCGGGGGTGAGAGATAGAGTCGCCAAGGTCAGACTGAGCAAAACTGAGGGCGGACTAAATCTCAACATGAACAAGGATGAGATTACTGCTGTTGCTGATCGCGGCAAGAGCGCCATTCGACAACTTGTGAGTAAGTTCAATCGTCCACAGAATGGAACCGCGATCACCGGATGGGATGAACATCGGTTCATTCGATTACACGTCCTCCTGAATATGCTCGCCGCTCGATCACCTGGGGTTATTTCTGCTGTCAGTCTCAATGGCAATGGGAATCCATACGCGACTAATTTCATGAGCCTTTTGACCGCTATCCAGACCAATATGAAGAAACCTTATCCTCCTGGTTATCCGGACCAGATGACAAACAGAAACTGCAATGACTTGAACAACTTTGTCAATGAACTTGTAGACCTCGCACAGAAAATTCAGCCTCTCAACAGGTCAATCCCGTTCACATCCATTCCAATTCCGGCGCTGCGTATTCGCCCACCGTTGTAGGGCTCATACTGGAGGCTGCGGTCCTACCGTTCGCAATTGAGGATGGTTTCAGTGGATATCAGGCAACAAGGAGTGACCTATGGTGCCCCCCTCTTCATGGGTTCCGTATCCGTATCGATGGTACACACTGACGGCGCTCGTACTAGTGACTGCCGTATTGGCATTGAGACTGCGATCCCAAGGCCAACCGTTAGTAACTGCCGCATCCCCGAGCGGTATGATCTCGTTTCAGTTGAGTTGGACTAAAGCTAAGGCTGAAGCCATACTGAATTCATGGAAGAATTCGCTGGGTATCGCACGCTGGCAGCTGAAGTGGGACAATGTTTTTTTGCTGTTCTACCCACTATTATTTTCTCTCGCATGTGGGATGCTAGCCGATTCAACCCACAATACTGTGCGGGCTACCATCGGCAGCACTCTTTCATGGGTGGTCTTATTAACCGGTCTATTTGACGCGGTCGAGAACTATGCGCTCCTTGACATGATTGAGCACGGCGCCTCGGAAACAATGGCTAAAACAGCGGGCGGCTTTGCTGGAGCCAAATTTGTTCTGCTCTTCTTAGCCCTCGTTTACATTCTCACGGAAGCGGCCCTCCAAGGTTTTGAACAAAGGTCATGAACCACCAACCAGAAAAGGTACCGAACCAGAAAAGGTACCGGGAGTCTTTTCTGTTGTGATGTGAAGTCTGTTCCTCCACACCGACGCCGCTCATCATGAAACAATGTACCGGGAGTCGTTTCTATTCGGAATACCCTGGACTCTCACTGACTATGCCAAGAAGCCGTACAGGGAGATCGCGCCGCTTGTCAGACGACCGCCTAACAGCTACAGCGTGCGCCGATTCGCATTGACGGTAGAGGCTGTCGTACTGAAGGTCAGCTTTCAAAGGCGGTTCGAGCGATCCTGCTTTGCCGAATGATCGATTGCAGCGTTCCGATCCTCAACTCAGGGTGATCGGGAACAGGGACGGTCACTGTGCCGGAGTTGGTTCGACGTTGCATGACGATGTGGCTTCCGCGTTGACGGACGATCTGGAACCCGTGTTGCTCAAGGACGCCGCAGACATCTCGCCCGGACAGGACGCGGAGCTTACCCATGTGCCGCTTCGAAGCGGGTGATAAACACCTGGGTATGGAGTCGGCGTTCGACTTCGGTGGGATCCGCGCATTCGAGAAAGAGTTCGACCGCTTCTTTCAGATTGGCCGTGGCGGATTCGACGGACTCTCCTTGACTCGCCACGTCGAGTTCCGGACAGAGCGCAACATAACCGGAGCCTTCCTTTTCAACGATAGCCGTATAGCTTCTCGTGGCCATAGCCCATTACCTCACTTCAAATCCATTGCACAACGCATTATAGTCGATCCGTCTTAGGATGCCTAGCGGAGCCTGGAATCTGGCCACCACTGATTTCTGCGCGATGATGACGGCATACTACGACTCGAGTCAGAAAAGGTGCCGGGAGTTTTTTCTATTCATGATGCCAAGGACGTGCGAGCCGAAACTGCAGCCGGCGCGAAGATAGACGAGGGAAACGCACATCACAGTTTGTGATTCGTCAGAAAACGGTCTTACGGCACTGGGCCTTTCCATTCTGACAAGAGCGCCACATACCCTTTCGCTTTAGCGCGCTTGACGTAGGCCGTATCCGCGGTGAGGTACAAGCCTTTGGCACGAATAGCCAGCACGTGATAGGCGGAGTCATAGAAGGTGACGTGCTTCACCTCCCGCATATGTTCGAGCACAGCCAGTCCATACTCCGTCCGCAACGGAACCTCGTCAAATTCGTACGCCAACAAGGCACTCATCAGTTCGACGGCCAGAGTCGGCTTTTTAAGGCCCAACACATTCCCTACTTCATACCTCCAGAGCGTCGGTAACCGAATCTCAATCGATTCGTCGAGCAGTGCCTGTTGCAATTGGATGGCTTTGCGATGGTCAGGCTCATCCTCTTGTTCCAAGACCCACTTCAAGAGGACGGAGGCATCGGGCACGAGAATCATCGATCAGTTCGCTCCCGATCTCGACGGACCGCATCGACAATTTCCTGCCCCGTCAGAGTCGCACTTCGCTTTCGCAAGCGATGCACCACTTCGGTCGCCTGCCGGCGCTTCCGTCGAAGCAGTTCATGCCGGAGCGCTTCGTTCACCACATGGCTCCGCCGTCGAGGTGGAACAAGCCTAAAAAGCTCATCTCGTAACTGATCGTCGATGGACACGTTAAGTTTGGCCATGGTGCCGCCCCCCAAGCAAATGCATCTTTCCAGGCTTCATCATTATGCACCTACTATAGGCGCTCTATCAAGGCATTTTATAAAAACCCCCAAAAGTGGAACCTTGAAGGCAAGTCTTGTTTTATACATACGATGGGTTATTCGTATGACTCGCGTGCCCGGACCGTCATCCATTTGTTCAGGCACGTGGCATTCAACATCGAAGGTAGGCGCGCGCTATCGACCACTTCCATCCAGACTACGAATGAGCACGGCGCGCCCATGACGATCGAGCCAAGATTGAATGTGGTCGCCCACATGGGCCGGACGGTCAATCCTCGTATTCTCATCATGCGGAATACGGACTTCCCGCCCTTGGGCGTCTCGGACCAGATAGGCACCGCCCTCTAAGGCCTGCACTTGGCCAACTACGGATACAGAGGACGGCTCCCCGACGCACTGGGCAACACGCTGCTGCTCGCCCAACGTCCCCGACACGATTCCCATCCCGAGGTATTCCTGTGACGAATGTCCCTGCGAGACAGATTGGGCACAGCCTGTCACCAAGACCAGTATGAAAGACAGCAACACGGTATATCGGTAGGATATGAGCATAGACATCATAGTTCAGACCTCCACATATGAAAATGATGGGGTGGGTGCCAGAGAAGTTATGGCGAGCACCGTGTCGCCACTATTTCATAGGGCGAGAGATTGCTCAAGAAAGTGAGAGAAATGCGACCAACGGCAATCGACTCATGGAGAACATACGACCTGAAAGGGAAAAAGTTTCGACGAGCACGCGAGTGAGAGAGAAAATTTCTTCTGGATGGGATGACCGACACAAAATATTCATTTGAGATCATCCGGACTGCGTTGAGGAGGCTTCCTGCCATCGTTCGGTGTAGTTGCTTCAAGCGGCTTGGTCTGGACCGGTTTGTCCCGGTATACGATTTTTTCCACCAGTTTCTCCACCGGTACTTCCACCCGCTTCTCCACCACGATCTTCTCCACCGTCTTTGGTGGCTGCGCCTCCAACTTGGCGATCTGCTCACGCAACCCCCCGATCACCGCCACTTCACTCTCCAGCGATTTGATCCGCGCCACGTGTGCCGGATTATCCACCTGCCGTTCCACTGGTTTCTCCACGATCTTCTCGACCGGCACTTCCACCCGTTTCTCGATCGTCCTAACAAGCGCCTGGGATTTCTGTAACGACGCTAGCTCTTCGGATAGTCGAACAATTTCCTTCTTTTTTTCAGCGGCCCACGGACGAAATCGCATACCTTGGAGGCCCCACCCAATAAGCCCTGCGCCCAGCAAGCCAGGCAACCAACAGACCCACGAGCTCATGGCTGCTCTCCTTTCACCCGAACGAGGAATTCGATTCTCCTATTTCGGGATCGCCCTTCAGTCGTCACGTTATCGGCGCGCGGACGCGAGGCTCCATAGCCTTTGAACGTGAGTCGATTCGCGGCCACTCCTTTCGACACCAAGTAATCCATGACGGCTTTCGCGCGATTTTCTGACAGCGCTAGGTTCTTCTCTTGCGCTCCGACATTATCGGTATGGCCGCCAATTTCAAAAGCGGCGGTGTGGTTCTGTTGTAGAATCGGCAAGACATGATCGAGGGTCGACCGACCTTCCGGTAGTAGGACGGCGCTGCTGGTTTGAAAGGCGATGGTTCGTCCGGTCAACACGTCATCAATCTTTTTCTTCATGACTACCGGGGAGGGGATTGATGGTTCGTCCGGTATTGTCACAGGGGAAGAGGGAGCCATTGAATGCGTCGTGGACCGCGAAGGAGTCGAGGTGGGAGATTCCTGACAAAGAAGAAAGGTCAAAATAATCAGGACGACTCCGATTCCAACCAACTTGGAATCCTTGCTGTACATAGCTATTACCTCGTAAGGAGTGCGCAGTGGTATTGACGCTGTGCATTGTACTTGTGGAGCGGGCAACGTCAAGGTGTTTTCACCGTACATTGGGTCTACTTACAAGAAATTGATCGTGTGGGATCAGCACAAGAACGGGTGCAGGAGAAGTAATTCGGTCCTCGGCAGGAACATAACAAGCTATTGGCGCAAGTTTGCCTTTCCTGTGCTCACTCGAACTTGATTGAGGAGTCCCTGATCGGCCTCCACTCTCGGAAAACGCTATCGTATGCCTCGCGATGCCAAGACTGATCGGCAGGCGATTTTCATTTCTGATTCGTCATCGCTACCAGGAATCACGCGGGACCACTCCCGTGTAGCCCGTGCCGCATAGAACACGCGGCCTTGTCCCATGGCCTGTTTATAGAACCAATGATGCAGTGATCGACTCTTCTTCTCATGACAATCGTATTGGCGTTTAATCCTGATTGAGCGATAGGGACCTCGTGGAATCGCTCGTTCCACGCGAAAGTCTCGCAAGGTCCACAGCGTCACCCGATGTTCGGAGGCTCCAATGGTGGTCATATCCACATAGCGATCGAACTTGTGAGTTCCGCCGACGTTCATCCAGTCCGCTGCCTGCGCAACGGCGCCGGCCAGAGGAGCGTACGCCGCCATCGCACAGAAGGCCACTATCAAGCAGGCTTGGAATATCTTGATCGGATATTTCGCCATGTCTCCTTCTGCTTCAACTCTTTGCCAACGCTTTTTCGAGATCGGCAATAATCGGCTGTGCCAGTGGGTTCATTCCTGGATCGTATTTCCCAATCACCCGACCAGACCGATCCACGAGGTACTTCTGGAAGTTCCACGTCACCCGGCCTAGGAAGGGACTCTGTTTGGTGAGATATTGGTAGAGTGGATGCTGCGATGTTCCCGTGACGCTGATTTTGGAGAAGAGCGGGAAGCTGATACTGTACTTCGTATAACAAAAGCCTTTGATCTCTTCATTCGTCCCTGGTTCCTGCTGCCCAAAATCATTGGCCGGAAAAGCCAACACCTCGAATCCACGGTCTCGATACCGGTCATACATTTCCTGAAGACCGGCATATTGCGGAGTATTCCCGCACATGCTCGCCGTGTTCACGATCAACAGGACCTTTCCTTTAAAGATCTGAAGGTCGATGGGGTGGCCGTCGATATCTGGAAGCCGAAACTTGTAGAGGGGCGCCGAAGAGTCATGACCCAATGGTTGTGTCCTGAGCTGCTTTTCACCGGCAAACACCTTCCCTTGATCCCCTACGAGTGCGCTCATTCCAAACAGTAAGAGACTGACAACAACTAGATGGCCTTTTATATGGAGAGAAGTTGGCATGACGTAACTCCCTTCGAGTTGGATGAGATTTGTCTGATACAGACTTACAGTACCAAAATGTCCATTTTATGTCCAATCTTTAACATACTATATTTGACATACATTGGACAAAATGGTACAAATACCAATGTGAATGATCTAGGCCATGAGCATGCCGCAACATGAGCTTGAGTCGCAACGAGACAAGGAAAGGAGAAACCAATGAGGGATGACCGTCTGCGAGAAGTCGATGAGGAAATCTCTCCCCTGGACAGTTCTGAGCATGACGATGTGTATAGAGACGATCCCTCATCTGGGGCACTCTTGAATCACATTGCTCGTGGCGATGAATCCAGCGCGTCTCTCGACGCACCTGGTGACAGTGATTCTTATTCTCCCGTCTCGCAGAGTCGGTTTGCCCTCGAATCTCTCTATTTCCGGTCGTTTCGAGGCACAGCGCTGTTGACCTCGAAAGAAGAGGTGGCGCTGGCTAGAAAAATTGATGAGGGTGCACGCCGCATTAAGAAGGCTTTGAAAAATATAAGTGCCATCCTGACGGCACACGTTTCGTCGGCCTCCTTAGGGGATACGATTCAAGAGCTCACCACCATTCGACGACTCAGCGGTCTTTCCGCCATCGTGCTAGATCGGGCCGAGGCCCTTCTCGCAGCATGCCTAAGCTCGGCATCACAGATTGGATCCTTTCTCCCTTCAGAAGCCCAACGAGAATTCAGCTCCTTGTTGGCTGCAATCCAACAGGCACGTCGTCAGTTGGAGGACGCAAAAGATGAACTTGTGCGGCATAATTTACGCCTGGTCATTGACGTCGCTAAGCGTTATACCTCGCACGGCCTCACGCTGTTGGACCTGGTCCAAGAAGGCAATATCGGTCTGATGAAAGCAGCGGAGCGTTACCAATACCGCAAGGGGTTTAAGTTCAGCACCTACGCCACGTGGTGGATTCGTCAAGGCATCACGCGTGCGCTCTCCGATCAATCTCGGGTCATTCGCGTGCCGGTTCACCAAGCAGAGGCGGCAACCCGTATCTCCCGTGCTGGACGGCACTTGGAATTGCAGCTCGGCCGTCCCGCACAGATAGAAGAGATCGCTCGAGTCCTTCAACTTCGTCCCGAACGCGTGCGTGACACCGTGGCAGCCTTTCAGGAACCAGTGGGCCTTGAGACTCCTATCGGGGAGACTCAGGTCATCGGGTCACTCATCCCTGATGAGCAGACAGCGCCGCCGGACCACTATGTGCATCGAATGGAACGCGAGAAGCAGCTCGACCGCCTCTTGAGCCCTCTGACATCGAGAGAACAGGCTGTGATCCGCATGCGATTTGGGATCGGTTCCGACAGGATTATGACCTTGGTAGAAATCGGCGAGCAGCTGGATCTCAGCCGAGAACGGGTTCGCCAGATCGAGGCTCAGGCACTTCAAAAACTCAAATCGCCTGCAACGAGGGAGACCCTCGCTTCGATCCAGTGAGCAACAGCCTGTCGACGCCGCCCTCGTGATCACGTCGAAACACACCGCCCCCGCTGGAATATTCGGCTACAACCACACATGACATGCCGCCCCCGTGCGAGTGACAAGGCTTGCACAGAGTGACAAACACTGGCAAGCTCTGGTCCGCTCCGCCTTGGGGCAAGCGCCACAGACGTAGCTACTCTCTCAGTCGACGGACTCTTATGACAACACTTCCCTGCTCTCTCCTCCAATCGCTTGCAACCGTCCTGCTTCTGTTACAGACCGGTTGTGGTGCCACCCAGCTTGGGATGTGCGCGCCGCACACGAGAGAAGAAGGTATCCCAGTTGGTGCGTGGATCGAATGTTTTGAGCAATCCGTTTCACACGCTGGAATCACCCATTCTGTGCTCTGCCTGAACGACGGGACTTCCAAGCCGCCGGTGCTCTTGCTCCACGAGTTGACGGGATTATCTCCCGGAACATTGGCCTATGCAGAAGAACTTTCGAAAGATTTCACCGTCTACGTGCCGCTGTTGTTCGGCGAGAAAGGGAAAGTCTCCCTGATCAGTGGATTATCGGCCTATTGGTTTCGTGGTCTTGTTCGGCTTTTCCCTGGCGGGGAATGGGGGCTCCCGTCCCATGGCAGCGCGCCCATCGTGGAGTGGTTGCGCGGCGTGGTACAGCAGATAGGAGAGCGGCACGGCTCCCAGCATATCGGTCTCATCGGTAACTGCGTGACCGGGCCAATCCCCATTGCGTTGCTCGATCATCCACACGTGTCTGCCGCCGTAGTGGCGCAGCCTGCGCTGCCCATGCGTTTCTGGTACCACACGGATGCGGACAAATCATCGCTCGGCCTCTCCAGCGACGATCTCCAACGGGCACGTGTGAGTCAGGCCAAGATCTATGGGCTCAGGTTTGAAACAGATTGCCTCTCAGACCGAGCAAAATGGCGGACCTTGCGCGACCAATTCGGTGATCGCTTTCTGGACGGAGAAATTCCGGCGACTGCCTATCACAGAGAGGGGAAGCCAACCAACGCCCACAGCACGTTGATCGGCTCATGGAACCAACACGACGATTCAGGAGAGCCATCGCGAGTCGCACGGGCGCGGGTTCGGAATTTTCTTCTGACTGAACTCAACAGGCTTCCCCGAGACCATTCATTCACCCATGGCCCGGCTACCCATCCTTGACTTTCTTCCTCGAAGCCGATAAGCACATCTGCGCAGCCACGGCCCCATGCCGCTGCGGCACCTTACGTTCGTGACAGAAGGAGCCCCGTCCATGACTGAGTTACGACTCTTTTACGCGACCAACCGCAACCACCTTGGGAAGGACCGCTGGCACCCGGATGGCTATGGCAAAAAATTCAGCGATGACGGCGTCGAGAATCTTCGTTTCGGTCGAGTCCTCGTCAAGGTCGATGAATCTAAGATGGAAAAATTTCTCGAAAAAGACTGTGGAAGCATGGGACAGGGCGACGGCGAGAGGCTCATCAAGTACCTGACTAAAAGCGCCGAATCCGCCGACATCGTGGCCTATCGGGAAAAGATCAACCCATCGGTCGCCGAAGACCAACAAGAGAATATCAAGCTAGGCTCGCAGGCAGCCTTTTCAGATCTGCAAACGATCATGCGCCAGCAGTCGGATGTGCTGCTGTTCATCCATGGTTACAACGTTTCCTGGCCCGACGCCGTCGGCACGGCTCTGTCGCTGCAGACTATGTTGAATTCCAGTCCGGAGAGAGACTCCGAGCAGCAGGTGCAGGTCGTGCTCTTCACCTGGCCCTCCGACGGTATGGCTCTGCCGTTCGTCTCCTATAAATCTGATCGCTCGGAAGCTGCTGGCTCCGGCAACGCCGTCGGACGGGCCATCCTCAAGGTCAGGGACTTTCTGGCGAGCTTGCGACGCGCGGATGAGGAACTCTGCAAGCAGGATCTTCATATCCTCTGCCACTCGATGGGCAATTACTTGTTGCAGAACGCCGTTGAACGGTGTGATGCCTTTACGCCTGGAAACGCGTTGCCACGTCTCTTCGAGCATATTTTCCTCTGCGCTCCCGATGTTGACGACACGGTCTTGGAAAAGGGACAACCGCTGGAACAACTGCATGAATTGGCCAGGAGCGTGAGTGTCTATCATAATCGCGGTGATGTGGCCTTAGTCATCTCTGATTTCACCAAAGGCAATCCCGATCGGCTCGGATCGAATGGGCCGGCCCGGCCTGCGGTGGTACACAACAAAATCCATCAAGTCGATTGCACGCCGATCGTCAAGGGTCGGGTTGAACACAGTTACTATCTCGTCGGCCACGTCAACGCCGACATTCGCATGAGCATTGACGGCATCCAGCATGACGACCCACGACGACGACGCAATCGAGTCGGCCTCATGGGCAATCAATGGGAAATGCGATCCACGTAAACGACGGGGAGGGTTGATCGTCTTTCTCGCATTTCGGTGGGATCACGACCTCAATCGTTCACGAACTAGTACCCAGTCAGATGGCTCGGACCGCTGCTTTTCGTTCTTTCGCTCGGCTGATGACCGCCGCCTTGCTCGCTGATCATCGACATTGTTCGGCGAATGATGCGCTGGGAGTGCTGCGAGACCAGACGCAAGCTCAGACTTCGCATACAATCTCGCGCCGACAGTTTTTGCTCGCGGCTGGAGCCACTGGGGCGACTCTTGCCCTCACCCCTCTCACGAGTTTTCCACCCCGCATCGCCGTTGCCACACCGCTCCCCTCCTCACTTTCAGTCGGTATCGTCGGTGCCGGGCTTGCCGGATTGGCCTGTGCCGATAGGTTGAAGGCCCGCGGCATTCGTGCGTCGCTCTACGACGCGGGGACTCGTGTGGGTGGCCGCTGTTGGTCCTTACGCGGCTTCTTCCCCGGCCAGGTCGCAGAACGTGGCGGCGAGCTGATCGATACGTTGCATAAAACCATGTTGGGATACGCGAAACGATTCGGACTGAGGCTCGAAGACGTCAATAAGGAACCCGGAGAAGTGTTCTACCACTTTTCCGGACAACGCTATTCGGACGCCGCGGTTGTCGCTGAATTTCGTGAGTTTGTCTCGGTCATGCGGAGTGATCTGCGTCGTCTCTCGCGAGAAATCACAGCCTCCAGCCATACGATGGATGATGCGGCCTTCGACCAAACCAGCCTGCTCGCCTATCTGGAGGGGCACAACGGGGCCGACACCCCGGCTGGACTTGTCGCCAAGGCCGCCATCATCGCCGCCTATGAAGCAGAATATGGGCTCGCGGCAAGCGAGCAAAGCTGTCTCAACTTTCTCCTTTTCATGCATCCCGACCGCCGCTCCACCTTCACGCCCTTCGGAGTCTTTAGTGACGAGCGGTATCATCTCGTCGACGGCAACGACCGTATCATTGAAGGACTGACTCGAGAACTTCCCAACCAGATGATCTACGGCAGTACACTTCTCGGTGTCCGACGCCTGAGTGACGGGCGAATCGAATTGGCCGTCCAGCAAGGAACCCGCACGGTCACTTTTACTCATGACGTGGTGGTGCTGGCGATTCCCTTTTCGACGTTGCGCCTCGTTAAGCTTGATGCCAGCCTCACACTGCCGCCTGCCCAACGCGAGGCGATCCTCACGTTGGGGTACGGCACCAACGCCAAACTGAACATCGGCTTTTCGCGCCGCCCATGGCGCCAGCTTGGAGGCAACGGGACATCGTACTCCGATCTGCCCAACCATCAAACAACGTGGGAACCCAACCCGACCTTGGGGTCGGACACGAGAGGGATTCTGCTCGACTATTCGGGCGGACAACGCGGCGCTCGATTGAACCCCGCAGCAGTCCAGATCGAAACTCAACGATTCTTACAGGATCTTGAACGCTTGTACCCCGGAACAATGGAAGCGGCCGCCGTGATAGGGGGGCAGTACCTCGCCCATCTAGAACATTGGCCATCAAACCCTATGACGAAGGGGAGCTATACCTGCTATCGCCCCGGCCAGTTTACATCGATAGCCGGACTTGAAGGTGCCCAAACAGGAAATCTCTTATTCGCCGGCGAGCACACCAATTCGTTCTACGAATGGCAGGGTTTCATGGAAGGGGCAGCGCTTTCCGGCATCGCCGCCGCACAATCCATCTTGGCCACAGACAAGGTACGCTGAGTTGGACGATCGAAGTCAGTGAATAATACCATCGTTCTACAACGCGCACCTACACCTGAGGTCAATAGCAGTCAGAATATCGGTGCAACTTACCGCTGCAACAGCACCATCCTGGCCCAGGTGTCAGTGACGCCTTGATCTTCTTCACCCAATCCGCCCTGTTGGTTGAGATCTCGTCCAAGACTTCGGTGACCAGTTTTCCATAATCGTCATATTCCCTCACTCTGACTTTCACGACATAGGTCTCCGTTCCCAGCCTTGGCTTCTTACTCCTGGGAATCAACGGAAACCACTCGCTTCTGACGGTTGAAATATTGGTGGTGTCCCCGAGCTTCAGATCTCTCAGGCGGAGATGGAGATCGGTCACATCTTCTCGATGGGACACATCGTTGTCATCCATCCAATGTCCCTCAATCACTATATTCACGTCGGCATCGATGCGATCTCTGACCTTCATGCGCCACGTCCATGGGATGGACCACTTCCGATCTTCCACTTTCACTTTCACTTTCCCAAAGTGCACGAGTGCAGAGTCCCCGGCCAACTGCAGCTGGCCGTTGAATGCTAGTTCTTGAGCGTCGACCGTAAAGGTCAGGATTGCGGCAGTCTGAGGTTTCCCATCGTGTACAATGGATCGGGTGATCCTCATCCCGCGCACTATAGACCATGAGCCGAACCAATATACGCGGTCCTTGGCATGAGCCCCATTCGTCACGGCGCTCTGGAAGTTTGGGCCTTGCTGGAATATGATATTTCGACCTACCCGCCCGGAGGTCCCCATGAAAGCCGCGACGGCGTTTCGATTCCTCCTCCTGGTGATTCCTGTCATCTGGGTGGTCATTCGCCTCTTACCCGCCGAGCACCCACAGTACGGAAATCTCCGAGCCATTGCATCACAAGAGCGCCAGTCACGCTATGAGACAACCGGGCAAAACAAAGGAGCCTCCGACAAGTTCACAAGCCACGAGTCCTCGTTTAAAGCTCATTACGAATCGCACTATGCCTCATCGGGCTATGACTTTAATCACTACCGCTTGGCCTATCATTATGGATTTGACCTCGCCCGTGATCTCGATAATCAGAAAATGAACTGGAACGGTCTCGAACCCCAAGCACGCCAAAACTGGAATGAAAAGCTCATGGGACTGTGGAGTCAGCACCGCCAAGCCGTGCTCTATGGGTGGCAACAGGGCCTGAAGCTCAACGGTGAATGAGGACTGCGAAGCAGTTTGGATCCTAGGATTTGAAGGATTACTCAACTGCTCCCGTCGTGTGTCGTTCAGTCACATCCCCTTCACACACTCTCTCAAGCCTTCCTTCGAAACGACCGACATAATTATTGAGAAAACCCACTGACGACAATTCTTCAGGAGTACATTTCTACAAAAGGGGGCCATGGTGACGAACGCAGAGCTCGATCAGACCTGTATCAACACGATCCGTACGCTGTCGATGGATGCGGTGCAGCAAGCCAACTCCGGCCACCCGGGAACACCGATGGCCATGGCCCCGGTCGCCTACTGTCTCTGGCAGCGCATCATGCGATTTGATCCGGGAGATCCGATTTGGCCGAACCGGGATCGGTTCGTACTGTCGATGGGGCATGCGTCCATGCTCCTCTATTCACTCTTGCATTTGACCGGAGTGAAGGCAGTGAATCCCCAGTACGAGCGGCTGGGCGAACTCTCGGTACAACTGGACGACCTTAAACGCTTCCGCCAGCTCGACAGCAAGTGCGCCGGACACCCGGAATACCGCTGGACCTCCGGCGTGGAGACCACGACCGGTCCGCTCGGGCAAGGCATTGCCACCAGCGTCGGGATGGCGATCGCCGCTCAGTGGCAAGCCCACTACTTCAATCGCCCGGGCTTCGACCTGTTCGACTACGACGTGTACGCCCTGTGCGGCGACGGCTGCATGATGGAAGGCGTCGCAGGAGAAGCGGCGTCCCTTGCGGCGCACCTGAAGCTGGCCAACCTCTGCTGGATCTACGACAACAACAAGATCACGATCGAAGGGCACACAGAGTGGGCCTTCAGTGAAGACGTGGCCACCAGGTTCATGGGATACGGATGGAACGTCACCCGAGTCGGCGACGCCAACGATCTCGACATGCTCGAACGGGCCTTTACAACCTTCAAAAAAGAAGCGGATCGCCCGACACTGATCATTGTCGACAGTCATATCGCCTATGGTTCCCCCAACAAACAAGATACCCACGCCGCACACGGCGAACCGTTGGGCGAAGAAGAAATTCGGTTGACCAAGCGGAACTACGGCTGGCCTGAAAACGAAAAGTTCCTGGTGCCGAGCGGCGTCCGCGAACATTTCCAGCAGAGCATGGGCACGCGTGGGCACGAGGCACGCGCAGCCTGGATGGCCAAGTTTGAGGGGTATAAGAAGCAATTCCCTCAACTCGCCGATCATCTCTCGAACATGCAACAGCGCCAACTCCATGAGGGATGGGATAAGGATCTCCCGGTATTTCCCGCTGATGCTAAGGGTGTGGCTGGACGCGATGCCTCAGGCAAAGTCCTCAACGCCCTGGCGAAACAGGTTCCGTGGCTGCTAGGAGGCTCTGCAGATCTGGCCCCTTCAACCAAGACCCGCCTGACCTTCGAGGGAGCCGGCGATTTCACCGCCACCAGCCGCGGTGGGCGCAATCTGCATTTCGGCGTCCGGGAACATGCAATGGGCTCCGTGCTCAACGGGCTCTCCCTTTCAAAAGTACGCCCCTATGGTTCTGGCTTCTTGATCTTCAGCGACTACAGCCGGGGTGCGATCCGCTTGAGCGCGCTGATGGAAATCCCCGTCATCCACATTTTCACACATGATTCGATCGGGGTCGGCGAGGATGGCCCCACACACCAGCCGATCGAACAGCTCGCCTCACTGAGAGCCATTCCAAGCCTCATCGTCCTGCGTCCTGCGGATGCGAACGAGGTCTCGGAAGCTTGGCGTGTCATCATGCAATTGAAGCATGAGCCGGTGGCCTTGATTCTGACCAGACAGGCTCTCCCGACTATCAACCGTTCTAAATATGCCGCCGCATCCGGAGTGGCAAAAGGTGCTTACGTGTTAGCCGACGTGCCTGGAGGGAAGCCGGATGTGCTGTTGCTCGCCAGTGGCAGTGAAGTCTCGCTGTGCCTGGAAGCAGCCGAGAAGTTGAAGGGCGAAGGAATCAAAGCCCGCGTCGTGAGCATGCCTTCGTGGGAGCTCTTCGAGCACCAATCTCAGGCGTATCGCGACAGTGTGATACCTCCAACCGTCACGGCACGGGTCTGCGTGGAACAGGCCTCCACGTTTGGATGGGCGAGGTATGCGGGGCTGACGGGAGAGATCATCGGCATGAAGACTTTTGGGGCCTCGGCGCCTCTCAAAGAGCTTCAAAAGAAATTCGGGTTCACGACGGACAACGTCGTGGCTGCAGCGAAAGGACAGGTTCAGAGAAAGGCGATGGCAGCCTGAGGCTTTTCCTACTGCTGCCAGCTCTTACTACGCAACATCGACAAGCGCCTTGCGGTTCTTTTGTGCAATCAGGAGCAGGGTGCGCGCGGCAGCAATCCTTCTTGCGCCTCACACTTCACATCGCGCACGGGTCAAGAACGTAAGAACCAGCGGTATTTACGGCGGAATCGCTCACCGATCTGAGTGATGAATCACGTCGGCAGCTTGTGGCAGGCACAGATCGGCTTCGGTGTTGACGTCGAACTGTATCAATTGCCACCCTGGCAATAGCCCTACCCTTTACTAGGTCTTTTTCTCTGTTGCTAATTAGGACTCCTCAGGAGCTATCCTACGAATAATACATCCCACACTGCTCGCGTGTTTCAGCAAAGAGCAAGCCAGGAAAGGGGAGAGTATGCTCACAGCCAAAAGCCAGCTTGCCCACGACACAGTGGCCGCGATGGTGTTCATCTTCGCTCTTGGCTCTCTCTCGATGATCTGGCCCGGCATCATTGCTCTCAGCTTCGGTTTCTTCCTGCTGATCCAATCGTTCGGGGTCGGACAGGAGTTCACGATGCTGTCGTGGGCCCAAGTCACTCATTTACCGATTGCCTTCGCCTCTGTTCGACGATCCGATCCTCCGTCGATTCTTTCGTAGCATCCGAGTAGGGCCGCCCCATACACCCCAACATCGTGCAGGCCTGACGTCCGTCTATGAACTGATTTTCCAGCGTATGCGCCACATCGGGCTGAGCTGGCGGTATACGCACCCGCGCCTATGCGCCATCGATCTCGGATCCCTGCCAAACCAAGCTGAAGATAATGTTCCCGAAGCGCTCCGCTATGATCCCACAGTCAGTTTCTGGCGCGAGCGGCAGCTTGCGGAACGCCAGACGGAGCTAGCCGAGCTGCAGCAGAATCTGAACGACGCGCATCACGACTCCATTCAGGACGCCTGCGATGGTCCACCGCCCGCCACGGTGCGCGCGTATCAGCGGGTACACGCCGCGATCCAGACGGTTGGCCTCCACAAGTCGAAAATCAGGAATGACAGCAATCACATGGAGAAGCGGAGTCTGAAGTTTAACCGATCAAAAGCAAAGGCTCCCCTTTTCGTGTGCTCGAACGGCACATTGCATTTTCCTTTCGATCCGGCTAAACCAGCGGCCTATGAACGATGCGCAAGCTGAAGAGATCAAGAGGCATTTAGGAATTGTCGCTGAGGCTCTCGATAACGACATCCGCCAAGTGGCCAAAGGTCATTCAGGTATTCGCCGCGAGATTCACGAGTTACGCAAGGAATTGTGGGGTGAATTCAAGAAAATGCGTGGCTTGATTTATGAGTGCAAGACCCTGCTTTGAGCTCCTGGTGCCCAGTCAACAGGTCCATACTCCGGCCAGTCCCTATTTCATCGAAGGAGTTTGTGGTTCCGATTGATTAGGAAGAAGCGGTGCGATTTTATGGTCTGTATTGGTCAGATGTAGATGAAAAGTATTAAGAAGTTCGGTTGTGGCTTCAACGGCAATTGTAGGTTTCATCCCAGCGCCGCATAAAAACAACAGTATCTCTGGACCCAATCGAAACCATTCCCCATGGAGCCGATCGCCACTATACCTCTCATGAAAGCGTTTTTCATCTTCACGCGTTCCAGCTAGGGCTCCAAGAAATCGTACACTGCCGCCATTCATCTTATGAATGGCTTTGAGGCGAGTGGCCAGCTGTTTTGTATAGCCGATCTTCACCGGTCCCCCCGTCCCAGACTGGATAAAATATAAACATTCTCCATATTCTATGGGAGGCATCGTTTGAAAGATCAGCCGTGGTTTTTCATTAGGAACCGGCATACCAAGGCTATTGAGCGTCTTCATTTTGGTGTAGATCTCTGTGGCGAGCTCCTTGGATCCAAACGGGCCGAATCTCCTGTATTGTCCGTCGACCATACATCGGATGTACCACATTGTTACACCGTTGCTCCAGACGCGTGAGTAGAGACCTCGCTCTTTCTTTGATTTTTGTCTCATCAGTTGCTCATGAGTGGCATATTGAGGCCGAGCAGGATTCTATCATACGAGAAACTGGTAGTGGTCCGAATGTCATTCATAGTGAGGCAATTGTTTTGGACACAATTTGGATAAAAAAGTTGGCTAACGGTGTCCTCCTCTTCCACTTCTGCTCAAATCACGTATTTTAGTAGCTGATTTATCAATATATTTGAAAATTTACAATCAGCCTTCTAAGCTGAGGGGTCTCTTATGGACACCGACCCGCGACTTCTGAGTCCGCTGCTTTGCCTACACAATCACTAACAAGCTGACCGTCACCACAGGACTTCTGATCACCGCATGTTTAGAACGTCATTTTTCTCCCTTAGTGTGAAATCAATAGAGCCAATGGACGCTCTGAGTTCAATGGGATTCGAACAAGGAT
Organism: uncultured Nitrospira sp.; assembly: GCA_902500755.1. Classification (GTDB taxonomy): domain Bacteria; phylum Nitrospirota; class Nitrospiria; order Nitrospirales; family Nitrospiraceae; genus Nitrospira_D. The sequence goes on along the minus strand of CABVRV010000038.1, from coordinate 3,856 downwards.
ACTTGAGAACTAGAAAGGATGTCTCTTTGGAATGGTCTAACGCAATATCTGATGGGTCGAATCCGCCAAGAAAGATCAAGCACGGATCGTCTGCTGTCGATAACGGAGCCATTTCCTCTGGAACCATAAAAAGGCCGAACTGGCTGTATGGTGTTCCAAATGGCGGTGCAACCAACCAACCGATGACTATCCTTCGATCTGGGAATGCCACCGAAATTGCCGCAGGAAAAGACTGCCCTTCATCTGCGGTATTCAATCTGTCGAGTGGATACCAACGCCCGACTATTTTAATGCCCCTTGGATTTCCCTCGATCTTCAAGAACAAAGCTGGAGTTTTATCATTCACGCTCGGAGGAGCAAAATTATCAAGACCCTCCACCTGAATTGTAAACATGTTAGGTTGCCAATGATCCAAAGGAACGGATTGTCTCTTGATTTCCGTTCTTCTAGGCCATCTTGTGAAAAGTGGGCTTTGCCGTCTGGATGATGCGAGTACTTCACAAGATGACCTGCTACTTTCCCGGACTCGGCGAGTCCGTAGCTCGCACTCTGTGCGCCTGCCTTCATCGAAAGTTCGCCGACAAATCCCTCATTGTGGGCAAACGATGGAAACATTACAAAAATACTTCCGTCACGTTTTTGAAACACAACCTTCGCGACTCTGTGCAGTTGACCTCCCGAAACAGCGACAATATTAAACTCGGCAAAACGAGTTGGTTGAATCATTAACCTACAAGTCTTCCTCGGATAACAGGGTCAAGCTTTCTAATCCAACATTCCTCAAAACCGGCGGTTAAATTGCTTATCGGGCTCAGCCGAAAAAACAGGCCAGCGGGTCGTCGTCGACTTCTTGCACCAGGTCCTCGAGCCGATGGCTTGATGAGAGCCCCGGATATTCATGCCATTTCATATCAGCCCGCATCCAGTACAATCGCCATTTGTTTGCCGATCGAATGAACTTGAGTTTCGCCACCGGCGATTCTGTCCACTCGGTCTCGTTATCCCACCGAGGCCGCCGCTCGACAATCACGACGTCGTGCCCTTTGACGACATATTCCAACCGTAGCTTGTCTTTGAGATGTGCCGGACTGTGCTTGACACAGAAGACACCGACCGTCTGCTCGATCCGTTTGAATTCCACTTCGTTAAACGCCACACTTGCCACTGACACTCGGGAGGGAATGCTCCCGATGCCTCCCCTGTTCAATCGTCGCTAGAATCTAATTCGTGGTCACTTGCCCTTACGCCTGATGACGAAGACGCCGCGCGATTTCATACACATAGTCATCATCCGACAAAGCTACCCCTAACCTGTCGCTTGCGGCAGAGCGCTCGTCGTCATCTAACCCAAAGTCACTAATCGTACTGAGATCCGTCACCAAGGCCTCTGGATGGTCGAGTGCATTCAACACCAACTCGACGTACGACTCCAGCGTGTCGACCAAGACCGTAGATGCGAGCTCGATGCGTCCATCGACAGCGGCCTGGCGAATACTTGCCGTCCTTCTGCAATCACTGCAATCGAACTGCGGAACGTCATGTGCGGGACAAGAACGGCCCATGGGTATTGACACTGTAGAGGAGGGCTTGGAGTTTGCTCAAGGTCTCTGCAATCACATCGCTCGACGCCGTCCCCTTCTTGACAGCCTTTCTGACTTTCCAGTCGAGGCTCTTTACCTGATCAGCAAGGACAACGCTCATCTGGTCCGGCGCGTCCGTGACGACGACTTCGAAAGGATAGCCCTTCTTGTGGCTGGTCATCGGACAACATAGCATCAGCCCGCTAAGCTGATTGTAGCTAGCTGGAGACAAAACAAGTGCCGGGCGATGTCCTGCTTGTTCGTGACCCGCTTGGGGATTAAACTGCAGCCAGACAATATCGCCACGATCCGGCACATAGGCGCGCCGGCTCACTACAACGCCTCTCGACCGACAGGCCCGCCGAAATCGATTTCATCATGCACATTGCGAGGCGTGATACGTTTCAACAGGTCTTCCAATCGATAGACTCTCCGCAGATGCGGCCGCACGATCAGCGTGCCCTTTCGCACCTCAATCTCCACAGTATCCTTCTCCCGAAGCCCTGCCTCTTCGGCGACTCGCTTGGGTACCCGGATTGCTAGACTATTTCCCCATTTTTGGGCCGTCGTCTTCATTCGTGCGTCTCCCCATGCTGTATCTACGACGTAGATACTACATGACCGCACGATGGTGAGTCAAAGGATGGGAGGGAATAGGTCAGAATCCATTATTCCGCAGAGACGCTGCTTGTTCGATCGCGGAGAGAATCTTGGCGCACGTTGAGGCATCAAATTCGTGTCCGTAGAAGCGAAGAAAGAGGCCCTTGCGGATGTCTGTCTCCGTGACCTGCGGGTTTTGCTCCCGCAGGGACGCTTCCACGAATGCCCGTGCCGTGTCTCGCATGGCGCACCCCATTTTCAGACGTTCTTCTCCCGTCCGCTGCATGAGCATGGCGCGATAGCGTTCCTCCATATCGGCTGACGTATCCTTCATGACTGCACTTCACGATAGACTGCCGCTAACCCCAAGCGATCCACCCACTGGTTCAGATAGGTGCGATCGAGGTCCTTCACAGACCTAAGCAGATTCCGCACGTCGTCGAGTTGCAGCTGACTATGACTTTCCTTGGCCCACTCTCGCTTCGAGAGAATGAGATCTTCAGGAGCCACGATCGTAACTGGCTCACCATCGATGATCAGGCGACGTCGCCGGGCGAATTCTTCACGGCGATACTCACTGTCTTTTCGGACCACACAATCAACTTTCACCACGAGCGCGTTGTGAATTATGTTGAACATGGACCGGCTTTTGACAGCCTGCTCAACCATGTCTCGATTGACATAATACTCGTCCCGGAAGAGAGTCACGACGCGTTCACCTCCGCCTCTCTCAGTTCGATCACGACGTCGATGTCACGTGTCATCCGAGGGGTTGCATAGAAGTTGGCTGCCATGGATCCGGTGAGCATGTACGGGATACCGGCAGCCTCCAAACGCGACATGACCGATTTGAGTATGATGAGTTCATCGCTCACGACGGGGACAAAGCTTATGCTTTTCAGTCTAAGAAGTCACGGTCGGGGAAAGAAAAAGAGAAGAGCCCGCTGACTTTGTGACCAGCGGGCCATTTTATAACCCGGCGAGACCTCTGCGGTCTTGCCACTGCTTCACGCTGCCTGCGAAACAGCCTTCTCCAGCAGCTCATGAATCAGAGTCTGGTAGGGCTTTCCCCGCTTCGCAGCCATCTGTCTCAAGGCAGCCAGGAGACGTGGGGACAGGCGAATTGCAATCAATTGTTTGGCCATTCCCGTGGCAGGGCGCCCGATCCGACGCATTCGCTTCAGTTGTTCATCCGGCAGCTCAGGGATATCTGAAAAATCAATGGCTGAGTCCGGAATATGCCTTCCGCTCCTTACGGCTTGCTTGCCGCGCACTGATGATACAGATGGTTTCTTTCTTTTCATGATGCGTCCTCCTCAGAGTGTAGACGACAAAGAGGATACGTCTGCTATGGACAGCGCGATGCGTTGGCGGCGCTGTTCGTGTTGTGAATGGTCGCTATCCTCCCCATCCAAGCCGTCTGGATCAGCGAATATTGTGGTGGCTTCTTCAAATGAGACCCCGTGCTTCTCAAAATTCGCTATGGCTTTCTGGACGTCCCACTCAAACACCTAGCGTATATACACTAAATCAACCTCTCGCCACAAGCAGACAGCCCTGTCGTGCTTACCGCCTGCGGATAAACCCCTTCGACTTTCTTCTGGACGCTGCAATGGATTACACAAAATAAGAAAGCCTGCTGGCTTTCACCAGCAGGCTTCTTTTTGTAACCCGGC
>CABVRV010000037.1 GCA_902500755.1 uncultured Nitrospira sp. | reverse complement strand
TCATGCATCCGGGGCCGATCAATCGAGGAGTGGAAATCGCGCCGGATGTTGCCGACAGTTTGTCTTCGGTGATCCTTGACCAAGTGGCAAATGGCGTCGCGGTACGGATGGGAATTTTATATCTTATGTCAGGGGCCAATTCGTGAATCTGATGACCTGACGATTTGTCGAGTGACTGAATTATTGGCCGAGCGTGAATGCAGTGAGTTGCTCAACAGATCATCAGATCAACAAATTCTGCCAAATTCTAGAGAGGGCGTATCGTGTCGATCCTGATTAAGGGTGGTCGTGTCATTGACCCAGGGCGATTTGTCGGAGTAGCGGATGTGTTGATCGACAACGGCAAGATTACCGCCGTAGGTCAGAACCTTTCCGCTCCGGCCAATAGCAGGACCATTCACGCGAGTGGGAAACTCGTCATGCCGGGGTTTGTCGATTTGCATGTCCATTTTCGTGAACCGGGATTCGAGTACAAGGAGACGATTCAGAGCGGCAGTGCCGCAGCCGTTGCAGGTGGCTTTACGACGGTCTGTTGCATGCCGAACACCAATCCAGTGAATGACAATCAAGCGGTCACTGAATTCATGTTGGAACGTTCTCGATTGGCCGGCCTTGCGAACGTCTTACCGATCGGCGCCATCACGAAGGGGTCGGAGGGGAAGGAGTTAGCGGAGATCGGTGACTTACGACGGTCCGGCTGCGTCGCGATTTCCGACGATGGGAAGCCCGTCATGAACAGTCTGGTCATGCGGCGCGCGATGGAATACGCGTTGGCATTCGATCTTGCAGTCGTCGATCATTGTGAAGATCTGCATCTGGCTGAAGGCGGCTGCATGAACGAAGGGTTGATCTCGACTGAGCTTGGATTGCCGGGTATCCCCGCGGCCGCGGAGGATGTCATGGTTGCGCGCAATCTCTCGCTCTCCGAGCTGACCGGAGCCCGGCTCCATCTCGCACATATCAGCACGGCGGGGTCTGTTCGGATGGTCCGTGAAGCCAAAGGTCGTGGGATTCACGTGACCGCCGAAGCCTGTCCGCATCACTTCATGCTCACGGAAGAGTTGGTGCGCGGATACAATACGCACGCCAAGATGAACCCTCCGTTGCGCACGTGGGCGGATGTCCGAGCGATCAAGGAAGGATTGCGAGACGGTACGATCGATGTGATCGCGACGGATCATGCGCCCCATGCGACGCAGGAAAAGCAGCAAGACTTTACCGAGGCCCCATTCGGAATCGTCGGGCTTGAGACGGCGCTTCCGTTGACGTTGGGTTTGGTGGAAGAGGGCGTGCTGTCACTGGAACAAGCGGTGCAGAAACTGACATCGGCACCGGCGGCGGCGTTCGGACTGAACAAGGGCACACTCGCAGTCGGGGCAACTGCCGATGTAGTGATCGTGGACCAACAGGAACAATGGGAAGTCGATCCGACGAAGTTTCGGTCCAAGAGCCGCAATACACCGTTCGCTGGGTGGAAGGTCAAGGGACGGGTGAATGTCACCATCGTCGGCGGCCGGGTCGTGTTTGAGACTGGTGTCGCGGAGCGATAGTGCCGTGCGGTCTATATCCCGTTGGGGAAAGGTCGGTTGTCTGACGCTGGAATGGGTGGCGCTTGCCGTATGGGTGGGAGGCATGATTGTGCTGAGCGGGGCGGTGATTCCGGCCGTGTTCAACACATTCGGCGGACAGGATTCCGGAGGGATGTTTCTGACTCGAGCGTTCGAAGGGTACCAACGGTTTGTGATAGGTGCGAGTGTGATCCTCTGTGTCGCAGCGTGGTTGCGATGGTGGAGCGGGGATCCAATGGTCGCGGTTGGACGCGGTGAAATCATTGTGCTGGTTGTGATGATGATCGCGGGGCTCATCATTATGGTGTTGCATCCACATGCTGCGGAGCTTCAAGCGCAGGCGTTCGCGACAAAGGATGAGACGGCAAAGAAAGCGGCGCTGGAGAGCTTCTTTCGTGTTCTGATGCCGATCAGGTCGCTGTATATGCTCAACCTTGTCTTAGGACTGATTCTTATCGGTATCAAGGCGACACGGTCGCTCGATCAGGGTGGACAAGGGGTATGAAAAAGGCGTTGTTGGCACTGGCAGACGGGACGGTATTGGAAGGCCGTGCGCTTGGGTATGAGGGGGAGACGGTCGGCGAAGTCGTCTTTAACACGGCCATGACCGGCTATCAAGAGGTATTGACTGATCCCTCGTACAAGGGGCAGATCATCACCATGACATGTCCTCACATCGGCAATTACGGTGTGACGCCGGAGGATATAGAGTCTCATCGATCATGGGCGGAGGGTTTCGTCGTATTGGAGGCGAGTCGTCTGTTCAGTAACTGGCGAAGTCAACAGACGATTCAGGAAATGCTGACGGAGGCCAAGGTCGTCGCGATCGAAGGAATCGATACGAGAGCCTTGACGCGGCATTTACGTGAGCACGGGTCGCAACAGGGACTCATTACGCATGTCGATTTGGATCGTGACCGGGCCATCGGTCGGGCCAAGCAAGCACCCAGCATCATTGGGCGAGACTTGGCCACCGAGGTCACCTGCGCGCGTCCATACGAATGGACGACAGGATCAGGCGAGTGGATACCAGAGGCGTCGACGGATGGGCGAGACTACGGAAGATCGACACGCTGGCGAGTCGTGGCCTACGACTTTGGGATCAAACACAACATTCTGAGGCGATTGGTGGATGTCGGTTGTCAAGTGACGGTTGTGCCTGCCGGAACATCTGCCGCAGCGGTCGAGGCACTGCAGCCGGATGGTATCTTCCTCTCCAACGGCCCTGGTGATCCGGAAGGAGTTCCCTATGCGGTGAAGGCCATGGAGGAGCTGATCGGCCGGTATCCAATCTTCGGTATTTGTTTGGGCCATCAGATTCTGTGCTTAGCCCTTGGCCTCAAAACCTACAAGCTGAAATTCGGTCATCATGGGGCCAACCATCCTGTGATGGATCTCCGTTCGAGAACAGTTGAAATTACTTCGCAGAATCATAACTTCGCCGTGCAGGGTCCTGCGCCTCTTCGCGAAGTGCCGAAGGTACCGCCGGTAATCGAGACACGCTATGGGAAACTATCGCTCACCCATGTCAGCCTGAATGATTACTCGATCGAAGGGATGGCGTGCATGGACCACCCGGTGTTCTCCGTGCAGTACCACCCGGAGGCGGCACCGGGGCCCCATGATGCTGCGTATTTGTTTGAAGAATTCGTGCGACTTATGGAGAAACAACATGCGTAATTGCGTCGTCACGGCCGTTATCGGACTGCTGGTATCCGGCTGCACGTTTAACTTTCCGCTGTTCCCTGGACCGGGACCTCTGCAAGAAGCGCAGGTGGATGGGACCGGAAAGGCAAAGGTCTTGCTGATCGAAATTTCCGGAGTGATCAGCTCTCAAGAGAAGGAAGGATTCCGGCCTTCGGCCAGTATGATCGCGAGCGTGAAGGAACAACTGACACGGGCCTCAAAGGATGAGCAGGTCAAAGCGATCGTGCTTCGTATCAACACGCCCGGTGGCACGGTCACGGCATCGGATATCATTTATCATGAACTCAAGAGGTTCAAAGCCACGCGAAAAATCCCCATCATCGCGTCGATCATGGATATCGGGACATCCGGGGGATACTATATTGCCGCCGCAGCGGATACCGTTCTTGCTCATCCATCATCCGTCACCGGCAGCATCGGTGTCATCATGCTCACGGTCAACGCCAAAGGGTTGTTGGAAAAAATCGGCGTTGAGGCGACGGCGGTCACATCAGGCCCTCGCAAGGACATGGGCTCGCCCTTTCGCACCATGACGGTGGAAGAACGAGCCATCTTCCAAGGACTCATCGATTCATTTTATCAACGATTCGTGACCATCGTGCAGGAAGGCCGTTCCAACTTACAGATTGAGCAGATCAAACGATTGGCCGATGGACGAATCTACACGGGTGAGCAAGCCAAAACGGCCGGCTTAGTCGATGAGATCGGCTATCTGGAAGATGCGGTTGAGTTGGCCAAGAAGAAAGCGGGGCTCACCGAAGCCCGTGTTGTGACCTACCAGCGTCCCGGAGAATATTCCAACAACGTTTACTCCAGGATTCTGACGCCTGGTGCCTTGGCAGGCCTTGCCGACTTCGATCTGGCATCACTTGTCAGAGGAGGGACGCCACAGTTCATGTATCTATGGATGCCATAGTGAAGGCAAGGCGCCGATCCCTATGATCCCTATGAATGGTACTATAATGATGATCGGCTGTGATCCAGAGAATCGAAATGGGACAGGAGACAGATCAGAAGATCGACACGTTGTTCTCAACCCTCATCGGGCGTCGAGCCTTGTTGCAAGGCGGGGCCCGAGGGCTGGCTGGCTTGAGCTGGCTCTTCAGTATGGCCACTGTTGGTGGACTGCTCTCAACTCTCACGGGATGCGTGCGAGCGCCGGGCACGGCGCGGGATCAATTTATCTACATCTCCGAGGAGAAAGAAATTGCAATGGGGATCGGCGCGTACCGTGAGTTATTGCGCAAAGCACCTGTCAGTGACGATTTGGCGTTGAATGAGATGGTCAATCGGGTCGGGAGACGCATCGCAGCAGTGGCGAATAAACCGGAATATCAATGGGAATTTGCCATCATCAGGGACGATCGCACCATCAACGCGTTCGCGCTGCCGGGTGGGAAGGTGGCGATCTTTACGGGGATCTTGAAGATAACCAAGAATGAGGATGGTTTGGCAACCGTGATCGGGCATGAGGTGGCGCATGCGCTTCAGCGCCATGGAGCCGAACGGTACAGCCGGAGCATCCTCGAAATGATCGGACAAGTCGGCGCACTTGCAGCCGGCGCCGCCGTCGGTCGCCCGGACGCCGCGATGGCGGCGATGAGTGCCTATGGGGTGGGGGTGTCGTTGCCGTTCGGGCGAAAACAGGAGTCTGAAGCGGACTACATCGGGCTCAAGCTGATGGCGCAGGCCGGCTATGATCCTCGAGAAGCGGTCCCATTTTGGGAGCGGATGAGCGGATGTCCAAGGCAAATGATCAATAAAGTCTGTTTCCGGTCACAGCATAATATCCCGGAGTTTCTTTCCACCCACCCCTCCGACATCGCGCGCATCAACCAAATTGAAGCCTGGATTCCTGAAGCGCTGAAGTACTACGATGCGGCGCAGGGTGGTGTGCGACCTGTGCCGGCCCCCTACCAGCCGCTGATTGGGCCTATGCCTCCATCCAGCTGAGCCAACGATCACGACACGATGCCAAAACGAACGGACATTCAGTCAATCCTCATGATCGGGTCTGGTCCGATCGTCATCGGTCAAGCCTGCGAGTTCGATTATTCCGGGACCCAGGCGTGTAAAGCGCTCAAGGCGGAAGGCTACCGAATCATTCTGATCAACAGCAACCCGGCTACGATCATGACGGATCCGGAGATGGCTGATCGGACCTATGTGGAGCCGATCACCGTCGAGGTGGTTGAGCGCGTGATCGCTCGTGAGCGACCTGAGGCCTTGCTTCCGACTATGGGTGGCCAAACGGCTCTGAACACCACGATGGGCTTGGTGAAGCAAGGAGTCCTTGAGAAATATGACGTGAAGCTCATCGGCGCCTCGGCAGAAGCGATTCATAAAGCGGAGGATAGAGAAGCGTTCAAACAGGCGATGCAACGAATCGGCCTTCGTGTACCGAAGAGCGGCACGGCACACAATCGGCAGGAGGCCGTGGCCATTCTGGAGACGGTGGGATTTCCGGCGATCATTCGACCATCCTTTACGATGGGAGGCACCGGCGGGAACATTGCGTATAACCGAGAAGAATTCGAGAAGCTGATCGATTGGGCGCTTGCGATGAGCCCGGTCAGTCAAGTACTGATCGAGGAGTCGGTCATCGGATGGAAAGAGTATGAACTCGAGGTCATGCGGGATCTGAAAGACAATGTCGTCATCGTCTGTCCGATTGAAAATTTCGATCCGATGGGCGTGCATACCGGAGACAGTATCACCGTGGCGCCCGCGATGACGTTGACGGACAAAGAATATCAACGCATGCGTGACGCAGCGCTTCGTGTGATCCGGGAGATCGGCGTCGATACGGGTGGATCGAACATTCAGTTCGGCGTCAATCCGGCGAACGGGGAGATGGTCGTCATTGAAATGAACCCTCGGGTGTCGAGGAGTTCGGCGCTGGCGTCCAAGGCGACCGGATTCCCGATCGCAAAAATTGCCGCCAAGCTTGCCGTCGGATACACATTGGATGAAATCACCAATGACATTACCGGCGTCACCAAGGCGTCTTTTGAACCGGCGATCGACTATGTGGTGGTCAAAATTCCTCGGTTTGCATTCCAAAAGTTCAAGGGGGCCGATCCGACCTTGACCACGCAAATGAAGTCGGTCGGCGAAGTGATGGCGATTGGACGGACGTTCAAGGAATCCTTGCAGAAGGCCATTCGGTCGCTCGAATTAGAACTGAACGGCTTGGTTTCCCGGTTTGGGATTGATCGGGGCATACCGGCCGAGTTTGATCGACAGGCGGCGAAAGAAAAACTTGAACGTATGCTTCGCAGCCCGCTACCGGAACGGCTGTGGTACCTCGCTGATGCCATGCGACTCGGGCTGACGGACGAAGAGCTGTTTGCCACAACCATGGTCGATCCCTGGTTCCTGGCGCAGGTAAGGCAGTTGATTGTTTTTGAACACGCGCTGGTCGATCATGCCGCCGATCCAGGCGCAGTGTTGCACGGTCCGACACTCTGGGAAGCGAAAGAGCTTGGATTTTCCGATGATCGCATCGCGTACTTGCTGGGATGCGAGGCGTCCGAGGTCACCAGAGCGCGCATGCAACATCCGACGCGAGGGGTCACCTATAAGCGAGTGGATACCTGCGCGGCGGAATTCGAGGCGCAAACCCCATACTTGTATTCGACGTATGGGAGAGAGTGTGAAGCTCGACCATCTGACCGGAAAAAAGTGGTGATTCTCGGTGGCGGGCCGAATCGCATCGGACAGGGAATCGAGTTCGACTATTGTTGTGTCCATGCCGCGATGGCACTCCGAGAAGATGGGATCGATACGATCATGGTGAACTGCAATCCAGAAACCGTGAGTACGGATTACGACACATCTGATCGACTCTATTTCGAGCCACTCACGGAGGAAGACGTGCTGAATCTGATCCATCGCGAGCAGCCGATCGGAGTCGTCTTGCAGTTCGGCGGCCAGACACCCTTGAAACTCGCTCTTCCGTTGTCGAAGGCGGGTGTGAAGATTCTTGGGACAAGCCCGGATGCCATCGATTTAGCCGAAGACCGGGAACGGTTTCGCGAGCTTCTGACGAGGTTGGGATTGCGGCAGGCGGAAAGCGGAACGGCTCGGTCGATGAAAGAGGCCGCACAGATCGCTGGAAGGGTCAGTTATCCGGTCATGGTCAGACCGTCGTACGTCTTGGGCGGGCGTTCGATGCAGATCGTCTATGACGAATCCGGCTTGTTGGAGTACATGCAATCAGCAGTGAAGGCGTCGCCGAAGCATCCGGTGTTGATTGATAAGTATCTGGCCGATGCGATCGAGGTCGATGCGGATGCCATTTCCGACGGAGACACCGTGGTGGTGGCGGGTATCATGGAACATATCGAGGAAGCGGGCGTGCATTCCGGCGATTCCGCCTGCTCGCTCCCTCCATACACCTTGGATAAAGTCATTGTTAGCGAGATCGAGCGTCAAATGCGCATGCTGGCCTTGGAGCTTGGAGTCATCGGTCTGATGAATGCGCAGTTTGCCGTGAAAGGTCGGACGATCTATGTCCTTGAGGTAAATCCTCGTGGGTCTCGAACCGTGCCCTTCGTCAGCAAAGCGATCGGCGTGCCGCTCGCAAAGTTAGCCATGAAAGTCATGATGGGAAAGACTCTCAAGGAACTCGGCTTTACCGGCGCCCCTCTGCCTGAGCACTTCTCGGTGAAAGAAGCCGTCTTCCCGTTTAATAAATTCCCCGGTGTTGACGTGTTGTTGGGGCCGGAGATGAAGTCGACCGGCGAAGTGATGGGGATCGACGGCGATTTTGGATGGGCGTTTGCCAAATCGCAAGCGGGAGCCGGTGCAGGCCTTCCCACGATGGGGACAGCGTTTATCAGCGTGAAAGAGTCCGATCGTCCGGCGGCTCTTGAGGTCGGTAGACTATTGAACAGGCTAGGGATGCGCATTCAAGGAACGAGTGGAACAGCGGGATACTTGCGCGAGCACGGGCTTTCCGTAGAAGTGGTCAATAAGGTGGCCGAAGGGAGGCCTCACATCGTCGATCACATTAAAAATGGCTCAGTAGCGCTCGTGGTCAATACCGTGCGAACCGCCTCGGCTCATGCGGACTCATTGTCGATCAGGAGAGAGGCCTTGCAGCGAGGCATTCCGTATTTTACAACGATGCGCGGCGCCCATGCGGCGGCCATGGGGATTGAAGCCGTCTTGAAAAAAACTCTATCGATCCGTTCACTGCAAGAGTATCATCAAGCATAAATCGTCCAGGAGCGAGCGGAGCATGCCCACACCAATTACGAAGAAAGGCTATGACGCACTCAAGGCGGAGTTGGATCGCCTGCGAAAAATCGAGCGACCGAGGGTCATTGAGGCGATCGCGGAGGCGAGAGCGCATGGAGATCTTAGCGAGAACGCCGAGTATGACGCGGCCAAAGAACGCCAAGGATTCATCGAGTCACGGATCTCGGAACTTGAGACGAAACTGGCGGAGGCCCGCATCGTTGAAATCGCGGGACGCACGAGCGATACCATTGTCTTCGGCGCGACGGTGTTGGTCGTGGAACAAGAGTCGCAAGACAAGAAACAGTACACGCTGGTCGGGCAAGATGAAGCCGATATGAAGTTCAACAAGATTTCCGTACAATCCCCTGTCGGGCGGGCACTTATCGGCAAGCGAGTCGGGGACTTTGTCGAAGTCAAAACTCCCGTGAAGATGGTCGAATACGAGGTCGTGGAGATCAAATTCGAGGAATGCTGACGTGCCGGCGTCACGCCCTCTCATTGCCCTTCTGACAGATTTTGGTGAGCGCGACTGGTTCGTCGCGAGCATGAAGGGTGTGATCCTGACCCTCAACCCCAATGCCAGAGTCGTCGATATCTCCCACCAAATTCCTTCGCATCAGATTGATGAAGCGAGTTACGTGCTCGGCGCCTGCTACCGCCATTTCCCGAACGGCACGATCTACGTGTGTGTCGTGGATCCCGGCGTCGGAAGCGCCAGGCGCGCGATTCTTGCGACCACGTCACGCTACAGTTTTTTAGCGCCGGATAACGGCTTGCTCAGCCACGTCCTGGAACACGAGCAAGACGTCACAATTCGACAGATCGAGGAGGCACGATACCGACTGCCTTCGGAAGGGGGGACGTTTGATGGGCGTGATCTGTTCGCTCCGGTCGCCGCCTTGCTTGCCAGCGGGGAGCCGCCTTCATTTTTTGGGCAGGTGATCAATGATCCGATGAAAAGCCTGGTATGGGCGCCTCAGCAGCAAGATCAAATACTGATCGGAAGGATTGAGTACATTGATCGATTCGGCAATCTCATCTCGAATGTCACGGCGAAGCAGGTGCGAGAATTTCAGGCCACCATCGGTCTGGCAAAGATCGAGATCCATATTGGAACACATATCGTGACCAAGTTGGTGGGGAACTACAGTCAAGGGGACTGCCGGAGTCCCGCCGCGCTGATCAATAGTGGTGGGTACTTGGAGATCTTTTTGCAGGAAGAGAGTGCGGCTCGATGTTTGAAAGTCGACGTGGGCGAAGAAGTGCGACTCTGCTGAGAGCTTATCCTAATTGCGCTGTCGATGTGATCGCGGACATGACCGGCAAACGGAAGTGAGCAGGTAAAGTGGACGACACTCAGTCGAAGCGCAACGTCTCTATGGATTCGGCGAGGATTTTTACCATTTTCTTCAATTCCTCGGCAGTTGTCGAGAGGGGCGGCATGAGCACGAGCACGTTGCCAATTGGCCTCAGGATCAGCCTCTTGGATCTGGCGATAGCTGCCACGCGATGACCAGCTTTGACACTGAGTGGATAGGGTTCTTTCGTGACCTTATCTTGGACTAATTCGATGCCTGCCATGAATCCACTCTGGCGAATGTCTCCTACATTGGAGATTGTCCCCAGTGGCTTCAGCCATCGATTCAGCATCTTGATCTTTGAGGGAAGCCGGGACAATGTTTTCTCTTGTCGAAAAACCTGTAGATTTGCGAGAGCCACGGAACAGCCCAGTGGATTGCCGGTAAAACTATGGCCATGGAAGAAGGTCTTGAACTCGTCGTAGGTCCCGAGAAAACCTTGGTAAATGTCATCGGTCGTCAACGTGACCGCCAATGGCATGTATCCCCCGGTCAGTCCCTTGCTGACGGCCATGAGATCAGGCGTAATGGTTTCGTGTTCGCAGGCAAACATCTTTCCGGTTCGTCCAAAACCGGTTGCGACTTCGTCGGCAATCAAGAGCACGTGATATTTCGTGCAGAGCTCTCGAATGCGTTTCAGATATCCGGCCGGCTGGGGGATCATGCCGGCGGCTGCCTGCATCATCGGTTCGATAATGAATCCGGCGAGGTCACGATGACGACTCTTCAGTATCTGTTCGATCGGATCGATGCAGGCCATCTTGCATGAAGGGTAGGTCAGGTTGAGCGGGCACCGATAACAGTAGGGCGGTTCTGCCTCCAGAGTTGGAAACAACAGCGGTTTGAACCGTGAATGGAACAACGTTATGTTGCCGACGCTCACCGCGCCGATCGTATCTCCGTGATAAGCGAGTTTCAGGTGCAGAAACGTGTTCTTGGGGCCTGCCTTCGGATGCCGCTGCTGCCAATACTGGACGGCCATCTTCAGCGCGATTTCAACCGCCGTCGAGCCGTTGTCGGAATAGAAGACCCGCGTGAGACCTTGCGGAGCAATGCGAACCAACTCGCGCGCGAGCTCGATGGCCGGTGGATTGGTGAGACCCAGGAACGTCGAGTGGGCAATCTTGTCGAGTTGCTTCTTGATCGCGCGGTCAAGAACCGGGTGTCGATGTCCATGGAGGTTCACCCAAATCGATGAGGTTCCGTCGAGATATTTCTTCCCCTCTGTATCAATGAGATAAGAACCTTTGCCACGTTCGATGATAAGGGGATTCTCCTGCTCCCACTCCTGCATCTGGGTAAACGGATGCCAGAGGTACTTGCGATCCCAGTTTGCGAGTTGTTGAGTGGTAGGCTTGCGTGCCATGTGGAAACAAATTGTCGGGAAGCGTATGGCTTATGGTGTGTGGGAGAAACGAAGGCACCGGCTTGTCATTTGTGCTTGGGCAATAAGGTACACGCCATAGGCTTTTCTCAGCGTCGCGGGGCGTGATTATAAGGGTGGGCGATCTCTTTGACAACCTCTGAGGCAGTTACTATAATGAACCGATTTTCACGAATGAGCTAGGATTTGCAAAGCCTTATACGCAATTTTTCCATAATCGCTCATATCGATCACGGCAAATCAACCCTCGCTGACCGGTTCTTAGAAGCTACTGGCGCAGTCACTGCTCGAGAGGCCAAAGAACAGATCCTCGATGCCATGGATCTCGAGCGGGAACGTGGCATTACGATCAAAGCCCACGCAGTGGCCATCAGGTACCGAGCACAGGATGGGAAGACGTATGCCTTGCATTTGATCGATACGCCCGGGCATGTCGATTTTACCTATGAAGTCTCACGGAGCCTCGCGGCCTGTGAGGGGGCGCTGTTGCTCGTCGACGCGACGCAAGGGGTGCAGGCGCAGACCATTGCCAACGTGAATTTGGCCATGGCCAACAACCTCACCATTATCCCGGTCATCAATAAGATTGATCTGGCGAGTTCAGATATTGAAGGAACGAAGCACTCGATCTCTGAAGTGCTCCAGCTCGACGCCGACGATGCGCTCCCCATCAGCGCGAAGGAAGGCAAAGGTGTGCCGGAAGTGTTGGAAGCGATCATTGCCAGGGTTCCTTCTCCCTCCGGTGATCCACAAGCCCCGCTGAAGGCGCTTATTTTTGACTCCTGGTTCGATAATTATCAGGGAGTGATCGTTCTTGCGCGGCTGGTGGATGGATCCATCCGGCCCGGCATGAAGATCAAAGTCATGTCGAACAACCGGACGTTTGAGGTCATGGAAGTCGGCCAGTTCACGCCCAAGCGAACGAAGAAGTCGGAGCTGCTGACCGGCGAGGTGGGGTACCTCTGTGCCAACATGAGAGAAGTCGCCGATGTCAAAATTGGTGATACGCTGACGGACGCCGTTGCGCCTACCGCTGCGCCGTTTCCCGGATACAAGGAGGTCAAGCCGCTGGTCTTCTGCGGGCTCTATCCCACCGACACCGGTCGGTATGAAGATTTACGCGATGCGTTGATCAAATTGCGATTGAACGACTCCTCGTTTGCCTATGAACCTGAGACATCGCTCGCGTTGGGGTTCGGTTTTCGCTGCGGTTTTTTGGGCCTGCTGCACATGGAAATCATTCAGGAACGGCTCGAGCGTGAATACAATCTGACCCTCCTCACGACCGCTCCGACCGTCGTCTATCGTGTCCTCACTACGAAGGGCGAAGTGTTAGAAGTCAATAACCCGTCGCAGCTTCCGCCGCCGAGCAGCATTGAGTCATTCGAAGAGCCGTTTATTTTGGCCTCCATCATTACGCCTGAGCGGTACATGGGGGCCATTCTCCAGCTCTGTCAGGAGCGTCGAGGCATCCAGAAGGGGCTGCATTTCCTCGATCCGACCAGGGTCGTGATCAGTTATGAACTGCCGCTCAACGAAGTCATCCTTGATTTTTACGATAAACTCAAGTCGCGCACCCAGGGCTATGCCTCGCTCGACTACGAGGTGCTCGGCTACCGTGAGTCCGATCTTGTCAGGCTCGATATTCTCTTGAACGGGGAAGCGGTCGATGCCTTGTCGTTTATCACGCATAAAGACCGTTCCGTCCAGCGTGGGCGTCAGCTTGCCGAGAAAATGAAGGAGTTGATTCCACGGCAGATGTACGAGATCGCCATTCAGGCCGCGATCGGCAGTAAGATCGTTGCGCGTGAGACCATCGGCGCGATGAAGAAGAACGTGCTGGCGAAATGCTATGGCGGCGATATTACGCGAAAACGGAAGTTGCTAGAGAAGCAGAAGGAAGGAAAGAAGCGCATGAAAGCAGTCGGCAGTGTTGAGGTTCCGCAGGAAGCGTTCCTCGCAATCTTGAGAGTCGGGGAAGAATGAGTCTCGATCCAAATCAGCGAAATGTAGAGAAGCTGTCCGGCTCGTCGGGGTCGGGAGAACCGGCAGCGCTTTCCAACGCCAAGCTTGGAGGCCAGGCGGATCACGTCGGACGTAAGTCCATTGTCCGGGAGTATGCGGAAGCGATCATCGTGGCCATGCTGTTGGCCTTCGCGATTCGTGTCTTCGTCGTGCAGGCGTTTAAGATTCCATCGGGATCGATGATTCCCACCTTGCAGATCGGCGATCACATCTTGGTCAGCAAGTTGTCCTATGGCCTGCAGTGGCCGACGGACTGCAAAATGCTCTGGAGCTTTCCGCCGGTCAATTGCTACACCTCCACCACCGTGGTTACCTTCGGCAAACCGGAACGTGGAGACATCGTCGTGTTTCGGTTCCCTGAAGATGAAGAAAAAGACTTCATAAAACGAATCGTGGGATTGCCTGGGGATACCATCCAGCTTCGGAACAAAGTCGTGCTCGTGAATGGCCACCCGCTCGACGACAAAGCCTTTACCCAACGAATCGATCCAGGAGTGATCGATAGCAGCATCAACCCACGTGATAATTTCGGACCGGTGACGGTCCCGGAAGGATCGTATTTCGTGATGGGTGATAATCGCGACCAGAGTCTGGACAGCCGATTCTGGGGGTATGTGCGAGAAGAGAAGATCCGCGGCAAGGCGTTTCGGATCTATTGGTCCTGGAATGGGCAGGGGAACTGGACGGAGTGGGTTCGATGGGAACGATTCGGCAAGGCAATCCAATAAAGAAACGAAAAAGTAACGACGCTTCGCGCCCGAACGAGGGGCCGAAAGGGGGCGGTGAGATTCCATCGCCTAGAGAGCTTCGACAGTATCTTCAACGATTCCCACAGGCATCCGTTCTGGTCATCGGGGACCTGATCCTTGATCATTATGTGATGGGAAGGGTGAGCCGGATCTCTCCGGAAGCGCCGGTCCCCGTCGTCCATGTCGAGTCCGAGTCGATTCGACTCGGTGGAGCCGCCAATGTCTACAGCAACATCTTAGCATTGGGAGGGAAAGCCCATCTTTGCGGTGTGATCGGAGCGGATCAAAGTGGGAAGCAGCTGGTCAAAGAATTGGGGCACACGCGAGGCGCGCTTGGAGGGATTGTCGTCGATCGTGAACGTCCTACAACCAAAAAGAGTCGGGTGATCGCGCATAACCAGCAGATTGTCCGGTATGACATCGAAGGGCGCAGCGAATTGAAAGCGGTGCTTCGGCAAAAGATTCTTCGGTATATCGAATCAAAACTGCGTGAACTATCCTGTATCGTGGTGTCAGACTACGCCAAGGGAGTCGTGTCTGCCGTACTGATGTCTGAGATTACCCGGCTTGCTGCGTTGCGCAGGGTTCCGGTGATTGTCGATCCGAAAGTCGAGCATTTCAATTTCTATAAAGGGGTCACCGTCATCACTCCAAACCACCTCGAAGCGACGCAGGCATCGGGCATGCACGGGGATGACAATCAAACGATCAACGAAGCGGGAGCCATGATCCGTCAGCGACTCGGATGCCAGTCCGTTCTGATCACGCGTGGTGAAAAAGGCATGAGTCTGTACGAACGTGATGGAGTCTCATGGCATTTGCCCACCAAGGCTCGACAGGTCTACGACGTCACCGGCGCCGGCGATACGGTCATCGGGACCCTCGCATTGGCGTTGGGAGCCGGCGCGGACATCAAGATGGGCGCGATGATGGCCAATTATGCAGCCGGGATCGTCGTGGGAATGGTCGGCACGGCTACGGTGTCGCCCAAACAGCTCTCCGAGGCGTTTGGAGATGAATAAGAGTTCACGATCGGTCACGGTTGTGATTCCTGCCAGATATGGGTCCTCCCGTTTTCCAGGGAAGCCGCTGGTCCAGCTGAACGGCAAGCCGATGATTCAGCATGTATATGAACGGGCGGTCGCGTGCCGTGCGGTTTCAGAAGTGTTGGTCGCGACGGATGATGAGCGAATCAAGCAGGCGGTTGAGCGGTTCGGCGGTCGGGCACTGCTTGTCACAGGTGAGTACCGAACCGGCACGGACCGTGTGGCTGCCGTCGCTCGTATGTTTGCGGGAGAGTACTTCTTGGATTTACAGGGCGACGAGATCCCCTTAAACCCCGGACTATTGACTGATCTGATTGAGCCGTTTCTCGAAAGCGGAGCGAGTATGGGAACGCTCAAGCGGGTGATGGATCCGACAGAGGACCTTCGTAATTCTTCAGTGGTCAAAGTGGTGACCGATGCCCGAGGGGATGCGCTGTATTTTTCACGAGCCCCGATCCCGTTCGTGCGTGACGACCCGGGCAGGCAAGTGGTCGGAGGGCTCCATTATATCCATCTGGGGTTGTACATCTACACAAAAGAGACCTTGCTTCGATTGGCGGCCCTGCCGACCAGTCGATTGGAAGACGCCGAAAAGCTTGAACAGCTCCGTGCATTGGACCACGGGATTCGCATCCGCGTGTGGGAAACCAAGTATGCATCGCTGCGAGTCGATCGACCGGAAGACGTCACTGACGTGGCCGAGCGACTGCAGCAGTATGACGCAATCAGGCTGGAGTTGAAGACCAGTGGAGTATTTTTCAAGTCATGAGCGCCATATTCGGATCGGTCTGATGTTCATGAAAGAGGGCAGTCATGAATAAATTCATTTTCGTGACGGGAGGAGTGGTCTCATCCCTGGGGAAAGGACTGGCTTCGGCCTCCATCGGAAACCTGCTGGAGAGCCGGGGATTGAAGATCACCTTTCTGAAACTGGATCCGTATATTAACGTCGATCCAGGCACGATGAACCCCTACCAACATGGCGAGGTCTATGTCACGGACGATGGAGCCGAAACGGATCTCGACCTCGGACATTATGAACGGTTCACGACCCTCTCACTCACCAGAGAGAGCAATTATACGACCGGTCGGATTTATCACTCCGTCATCACGAAAGAGCGGCGAGGAGATTATCTCGGTGGAACGGTTCAGGTCGTGCCCCATGTGACGGATGAGATCAAGCAGGCGATCATGCGCATCTCAAAAGGGATCGATGTCACGATCGTTGAGATCGGGGGCACGGTCGGCGACATTGAAAGCTTGCCGTTTCTGGAAGCGATCCGGCAGATGCCGTATGACGTCGGGCGCGATAACGTCTTGTACGTTCACCTGACCTTAGTGCCCTACATCGGAACGGCCGGCGAGCTGAAGACCAAGCCGACACAACATTCGGTCAACAAGCTTCGCGAGATCGGTATCCAGCCCAACATTCTGTTGTGCCGAACCGACCGCTATATTCCTCCGGAGCTCAAGGGCAAGATCGCGATGTTCTGCAACGTGGATAAAGATGCCGTCATCACCGCCAAAGACGTCGAGACGATCTACGAAGTGCCGATCGTGTTTCGAAAAGAAGGATTGGATGAACTGATCGTGCGTCAGCTTCATCTGGAGACCGGCCAACCCAATCTTCGTGAGTGGGATGCGATGGTGCAGAAGATCAAGCGGCCGAAGCACGAAATCTCTGTCGCGCTGGTCGGAAAGTATGTGGGCTTGAAAGAGTGCTACAAGAGCTTGGGGGAGGCGCTGGTCCACGGCGGGATTGATCATGAAACGAAAGTCCATATCCATTGGATCGAATCCGAAGACATCGAACGGCAAGGGACCGAGCGCATCTTGCGAGAGGCTGACGGCATCTTGATTCCCGGTGGGTTCGGGACCAGAGGGATCGAGGGCAAAGTCGCCACCATCAAGTATGCGCGTGAACGCCAGGTGCCGTTTCTTGGTCTGTGCTTGGGGATGCAATGCGCCGCAATCGAGTTTGCGCGGAATGTGGCCGGGCTTACCGATGCCAATAGTGCTGAGTTCGACGAGCGGTCGCCTCATCCCGTCATCCATCTTATGCCCGATCAGCATGCGGTGAGTAATAAAGGTGGCACGATGCGTCTTGGTTCGTATCTCTGTAAGTTGGGAGAAGGTACACTCGCACAGAAGATGTATGGAGTGAGCGAAGTCCGTGAGCGC
Source organism: uncultured Nitrospira sp. (assembly GCA_902500755.1). Taxonomy (GTDB): domain Bacteria; phylum Nitrospirota; class Nitrospiria; order Nitrospirales; family Nitrospiraceae; genus Nitrospira_D. The sequence goes on along the minus strand of CABVRV010000037.1, from coordinate 16,832 downwards.
CATCGGCATCGCTATGAATTCAATAATGCCTATCGTGAGCAGCTAACCGTGAAGGGGCTGGTCTTGAGTGGAGTGTCTCCCGATGGTCGCCTTGTCGAGATCATCGAGTTGAGGGATCACCCCTGGTTTTTAGGCACCCAGTTCCATCCTGAGTATAGTTCTCGGCCGCATCGACCTCATCCTTTGTTCAGCGGATTTGTGGGAGCGGCGTTACGCAAGAAGCTAGGGCACTAGCGTTCAACTATGGTACAGCTCGTCGACATTGGAACGTTTAAGGTCGGACAAGGGCAGCCTCCGTTTCTGATTGCCGGTCCCTGTGTGATCGAGAGCGAGCAGGTTGTCATGGAGACGGCCGGCCGGATCGCCGAGATTGCACAAGTGTTAGGAATCCCGTACATCTTTAAGTCGTCATTTGATAAGGCGAATCGAACATCCATCACATCGTTTCGTGGCCCTGGTCTTGAGAAAGGGCTTGCGATACTCAAACAGGTGAAAACCCAGCTTGCACTGCCTGTCTTGACCGATGTGCATACGGAAGAACAAGCGACGGAAGCCGGGAAGGTGGTGGACGTGCTCCAGATTCCCGCCTTTCTCTGTCGGCAGACGGATCTCTTGATTGCCGCCGCCAAGACGGGCGCCGTCGTGAACGTGAAGAAGGGGCAGTTTCTCTCGCCCTTGGAAATGGGCAATGCCGTCAAAAAGATCGAGGAATGTGGGAGTCGCCGTCTTATCCTCACCGAGCGTGGGTCATCATTCGGCTACAATAATTTGGTCGTCGATATGCGGTCCTTCCCTATCATGCGGGGTTTCGGCTATCCTGTAGTCTTTGATGCGACGCATAGCGTGCAGTTGCCGGGTGGTGGAGGAACGAAATCAAGCGGCCAACGTGAATTCGTCGAGCCTTTGGCCTGCGCTGCCGCCGGAGCCGGTGTCGACGGATTTTTCATGGAAGTCCATCCGAATCCGGACGAAGCGCTGTCTGATGGGCCGAATATGGTCCCATTGCATCACTTGAAACCGTTATTGGAACGAGTTCTTCGGATATGGAACGCGACAAAACCGTAAAACCGACACCGACGGCTCGAGCCTCGAAAGCCGAGAAAGGGAGCGGCAGTCTCGCCGAGGGTCGGCGCGTACTGGAAATTGAGGCGCGGGCGGTCGAAGCGTTGATCGAACGGCTGGATGATCGGTTCGTCAAGGCCGTGGACGTGTTGGCTCGCTGTAAGGGAAAAGTGGTCGTATCCGGGATGGGTAAGTCCGGTCTGATCGGACAAAAAATCGCTGCGACCCTTGCCAGCACCGGGACCTCCTCCTTCTTCTTGCATCCGGCCGAAGGTGTCCATGGGGATCTCGGCATGTTGGCTCGTCGGGATGTCTTGGTGACGATCTCCAACAGCGGTGAAACGCAGGAACTCCTCCAGTTGCTGCCCTTCGTGAAGCGCCTGGGCATTCCGGTCATTGCATTCACAGGGCGAATGAACTCCACCTTGGCGAAAAATTCCGATGTGGTGCTTGACGTCTCGGTGGCCGAAGAGGCCTGCCCTATGGGATTAGCGCCGACCGCCAGCACGACTGCGACACTGGCGCTCGGCGATGCGCTCGCCGTGGCGTTGCTGCAGAAACGCGAATTCAAAGAAGAAGACTTTGCTCGATTCCATCCCGGTGGGACCTTGGGTCGGCGATTGCTCGTGAATGTAAAGGACCTCATGCACGCCGAATCGGAAGTTCCCATGGTTGAAGTCTCCGTCGGCGGCATGGCCGCCATGCTGGAGATGACGGCAAAAAAGCTCGGCATGACGACCGTCGTGGACCAGGAAGGGTTGTTGGTCGGCGTGATTACCGATGGAGACTTGCGACGATTTATCCAACGAGGGACGAATTTAGTCAACACCACGGCGCGGGAGTTGGCCACGCAAAATCCCAAGACCATCGGACCAGACGAGCTGGCGGCCAAGGCGGTCGAGATGATGGAACGGTTTTCCATTACGACGTTGGTGGTCGTAGAAAATGAGCGGACCATCCGCGGCGTCGTCCATCTTCATGACTTGCTCAAGAATGGGATTGTGTAGGAGAGATCGATCGTCATGAATCGTGTCCTAGAAGCGTGGCGAGAAATAGGAGCCGAGTCGCTCAATCTGCCCAATCTCCTGACGCTCGTCCGCATTCTCCTCATTCCGGTCTTCATCATTCTCTTTGCGACTCCGACTCCTGATCAGTCGTTGATCGCCGCCGTGATCTTTGCCGTTGCGGCGGCTACGGACGGATTGGATGGCTATATCGCCCGGCGGACCGGCCAGGTCACGAAGCTCGGCAAACTGCTCGATCCCATCGCAGACAAACTGTTGGTCCTGTCTGCATTGATTCTCCTCATGAACGTGGATCGCGTCAGTGCGCTGGTGGTGCTGCTGATCATCGCGCGGGAAGTGGCGGTGACGGGCATTCGTGCCATTGCGGCAGGGGAAGGCATGATTATCGCGGCAGAGACGACCGGCAAATACAAGATGGCTTTACAAGTCGTAGCGATCATCTTGCTGATCCTAGAAGGGACAGGGCTCGCTGAGCTTGGAAATATGCACCTGGCGGGTATCTTCACCTTGTACCTTTCGCTCGTGCTTGGCTATGTCTCCGGCGGTCAGTATGTCTGGAGTTTTTGGAAGCAGGTCGTCGCCAAAGGACTGTAGCCAGGATGTTGAAACGAGACCCCAGCTTCGTTCTCGCATCGTTCAGACCCTCAACATACCCTAGAGGGTATGCCTCGGCCCTTCACTCGCTGCGGCCTCGCTGGATGTCTAGTTTGAACATCCTGTAGTACGTTGGATTGGATTTCTCCATTAACTCAACAAGCCCAGCCTGACATGGGTGTAGAATGGCAGACCCTCTTTCGCGTGCTATTCTTCGTTATTTGTACCGGTCTCTTCTTCATCGTCACAGCCTGTACGGAAAATACGACGCCTCCGATGCTCGAAGCATTCGCCTACCCGAGTGGAAGCGGCTACTGTCCGGCAGGATCTCGATCTGGTCCATCCGGGGCGACCGATGGAAAGGTGTCCGCTGACGGCATTCGGTATATGGTTCGCACGCCGTCCAACTATGATGCGACATACGCTCACCCTCTCCTGATGGTCTATGCCCCGGCCGGTCACAGTCGCTGGGAGTCCGAGCGCTTCATCGGGATCACAACCGAGGCCACTGGAGCCGGGTTTGTCGTGGTCTACCCCGATCATAAGCAATTGAATATTCCGACCATTGAACAGCTTGGAATGATTCCTTCCGAGGTGACGAAGGAGTGGTGCATCGATGAGCGACGAGTGTTTGTGACCGGACACTCGGACGGTGGCACGGCATCGATGGCGTTGGCCGTCCTCGACAAGACGAACAAGATTCCAGCGGCGATCGCTCCGAGCGCGGCAGGATGGACCGGCAAGGATCTTGAGGAATTTCAATGCCGAGACCCCATCCCAGTCATGATCATGCATGGCAAGAACGATAAGCTCTTCCCCGGCTGGGGTGCTCAAACCTCAGCTTGGTGGGCTGGCTGCAATCACTGTGATGTCACAAAAACGAAAGTATTGGAGGGAGGCTGTCGTGCGTATCAAGGTTGTGCTTCCGGTGGGGCGACGCTCTACTGCGAAGGGACGGGTAGTCATCGCGACTGGCCGAACCTCAATCGAATCATACTGGACTTTTTCACGCATCCTGAAACATATCAATGATGGTTGTGTCTCTTCCCTTCCTATGATAATCCCTTCGCCCTGAGCTTGTCTGAAATGCTTACCGTAAGCGTCGCTCTCGGACTCTGTTGAGATGGACCAACAAGCACTCATCGCCGGACTCATGATCGTTGGGTATCTGTTGGGCGCGGTGCCCTTTGGGGTGGTCATCTCAAGGGCGATGGGCCTACCCGATCCTCGTATGGTCGGCAGCAAGAATGTTGGCTTTACAAATGTCCTCCGCGTGTCGGGCAAGGTGCCTGGCATTCTGACCTTGATCGGGGATATGGGCAAAGGATGGGTGATGGGCTTTGCGGCGATGCAGCTGCTGCAAGACGAATGGGCGATTCTCACCGTCGCGCTCGCTCCGTTTCTGGGCCATCTCTTTTCGCCGTTTCTTGGATTCAAAGGTGGGAAGGGGGTCGCGACGGCGCTCGGCTCTGTCCTGGGTGTCTCGCCATCGATTGGGCTGGTACTCCTGCTGGCCTGGATCGTCGCCGTCGCCCTCTGGCGTTATTCCTCTGGCGGGGCACTCACGGCGTTCGGACTCTTTCCGATCATCGCTGCGCTGCTTCGACCGAGTGCTGCATTTGTCTCATTTGCTGTGGTAGTGACGGGACTTATTGTTGTGAAGCACAAGGGGAACATTGAGCGGTTGTGGAAGGGGACGGAGAGTAAGATAGGGGAGAAGAAGGCGTAGATCGCGGGCCTGTTACGGCGAACAGCCCCATCGTGCTCACCAAAGACCAGACCGACTCCCCAACTCGCCGACGCGCACAAACATAGCGCTCGGTGCTTCTCGTGTTATGCGTCTTATCCTCCATGAGATCTGTGCCAGGATCAGTAGAGCGTCAATCTCACCGACTACTTCCCCATAGGGGCGGCATTGACAGACTGTAGCCATATGGATACACTCGGGCATGTACGAGATCCGCAAGACTCAAACATTCGTTCAGTGGTTAGACCGGTTGCCGGACATACAGGCAAGAGTTCGCGTTTTAGCGCGAATCAAACGGCTTGAGGAAGGGAATCCCGGAGATATCAAGCCGGTGGGTGAAGGCGTCTCTGAAATGAGAATCCATTACGGTCCAGGGTATCGAGTCTATTTTGTAAAACAGGGACGTCAGGTCATCGTCCTGCTGGCTGGCGGTGATAAGCGCACTCAGCCTTTCGATATTAAGACAGCTTTGCGACTTGCGCGTAATCTATAGGAGCACAATATGGGACGAACGACTACAACTCGCTTCGATATTGCTGAGCATCTTCGAACACCGGAGGAAATGGCGGCGTACTTAGAAGCATGTTTCGAGGAGGCACAAGGTGATGCGACATTTATCACCAAAGCCTTAGGCGATATCGCCAGGGCCAAAGGGATGGCGCAGGTGGCTCGTGACGCCGGGCTTTCTCGTGAAAGCTTGTATAAGGCGCTCTCAGGTGAGCGGAGCCCTGGATTCGACACGATTCTGAGAGTGGTAGGAGCGCTGGGTTTGAAGCTCCATGCCCAAGCTCCGCAGAAGCCTGGCTTGCGCCGATCGATTACACGTACCCGTGCACGCGCACCCAAGCCGCGCGCTGCGTGAACGCAACACAACCGCTACTCCTCGGGCAGTGCACTGACGACCGTTAGACTCTTTCCCATCATCGCTGCTCTGAGCCATCTATCAATTGCATTCATGCTTTTCTCACTCACTGTGAGTGGGCTGATTGCAATCAAACATAAGGGAAATACTGAATGGTTGCGGAATGGGACGGTGGGTAAGATGGAGCAAAGGCAGCCCGGTTAATTCAGATGCTGAGGTGGAAAGCAACCAGCTGTATTGAAATGGAAGTCGGGGAAATACTCTGCCATGTTACACTTCTGTCGTGGTATTTGCACCGGAGTGAATAGCATGACCCTCACTCAAGAAGTGTGCGAGGCCGGTAAGGAGATCATTTCTTCCGTCGAAGCCACTCTGTCTGTCACTCTCAACCATGTCCTCGGCCGATATATCGGTTGGCCCCTAAAGGTCCGTTCGGGATATTTAGTCGACAGAGACAAAAACAAATCAGACCTCTTTGCATCGGTGATCTATGCCGCCACCGTAGGCGAAGCCGGAGATCCTCCAGAAATCCCGTCCGATAACGCTGCAGTGGTGATCGATGCCTGCGAAAGTCTTACTGTAGAGATGTTTCTCGATGCCTGTTCTCGTATTGCGAAGGCCAAACGGCTCAAGAAGTCTCCACCACCTCGATTAGAAGGTGATGTACCTGTTCAGACCACAACCCTGGGAATTGTGTTTGCTATCAGCACGACAGTTTCACTGGACCGACTCGCCCATGAGCTTGTGGCATGGAATACCACAATGCCAAGTTCAGAATGGCCGGATATGCTCGTTGTGGCCACATCGGGCACGATCAACTATTTCGTGCAATTCCCTGGCGAACCACCAAGCGGTGATTTGCTGCCTCCCCCAATGCGCACACTGACTTATACACCGCCCATGTATGTCGTCGTTGCCATGATGCCGACGGGGCCTTACACGTTCAATCGACTCTTGGGGTTCTTGCTGGGGCAGCTCTTTTTATTCTCTCCAGGAGTACAACTTCCGGATCGCACAGAGGTCGTTGAGCATGTGCCAAAACGAGTCATCATCGTATCTAGCTTTCAGTACAACCTAAAGGGAGAGCTAGTCCCGGTTCCGCGTGAGCTCTGTAACGATCGTTATTGGGGACCTCAGCCTGTACAGATCGAGGATAAGAATGGAAAGCGCTTATGCACGCTGCGTTTGTTGCCATGGCAGGATGGCGCGACAATTCTGTCTCACGGAAAGTTGGCCTTGGCGAAAATATTGCCATTCCTTATTGGTGTGGACATGCAGCATGCTAACATCGTTAAGCGTGAGGATTCAGAGATCAGCTATGTCCTCCCGATGACCGAAACTGACTTCGCAAGAATGTTAGACAGGATTCAGAGCCAATCCAACATGGTGGTGCGGGTCGAACAGCCAAAATGGACGATCCAAAAGGTGTCTGATGAAGGGACACAGACCGCATTTATCGCTCGTCTTTTTCTTGGAGTCGGGAAGCTGCGCGATCTCATCGTTTCGAACCCAGATGAGAGGGATAAGTTCGATTCCTTATACGAAGTGGTTCTCACGTCACTTCGGTCCGCTAGGAAAGCGGCTGAGGAGATCGCTCGTCTTTGGCAGCAACACTCAAGCAAGGTGACATCTGGTGAGGTAGCACGACTTGAACGTCAGATCCTTCGCATCGATGAAAGCATTGACGATGCACTTGGGAAAGAAGTGGTAAGCTTTGTCACTGCTGCCGGACGCACGATTAAGGAAGGGATGCAGAAATTTATAGGTTCGCATGCGGATATCGGTTTCCTTTTCCAGAAACAAGCAAAATTTGAAACAGGCCTTTTGACTATTGCCCAAATGGATTCTGCATTGGCCGATTATCTTCGCCTAACCAGAGCATGGTCTGAACCGTTGCAGGAATGCCGCAATGACATTGAGCATAGGGGATGGACTTTGCCGAGGACAACATATGTACGCCAGGGCAATAAGATCGAGGCTGTGCCTCCACTGATCTCCGGACAACCCGTCACCGAGTTTGTTTCTTTCATGCTCGACCGGGTATTGTGCTTCGTAGAAGAACTGACAGCGTACCGCATTCAACGTCTGCTACCCGATTTGATGACTCTGACAGAGATTCCACCAGTTGATCGAGCAGAAGAAGCCCCTGTGCGTTTTCAGGTGACCGTGGTAAGTGGCGGTTTGCCTCCGTGGCGCATCATCTACCATCATGACAAGTTCGATGATGTGTAGAGCTATTTGCTTCGCTATAACGATAGTTATGCGATGAATGCACTTCAGATGTGCGTACGGCATTTGCGTGAGGCAAAAGGCTGGCCCCAAGTTGACCGCGCCCGCAAGTTTTGCGCCATGCAAGGTAACACTTGCCAGCTTGAAGCTGTACCGTAGCCCAACCTGGTGTTCTCATCGCCCATGTACTTGTTGAAAGCACTGGCCAAATCCGTGATACGCCTATGCTCTCCATACCGCCGAGTGGTGCGCACTATGTTCGCCAGTATAGTTCTCCTATAGTTGTCAAAATCAGTGGAATTTAGCGAGATATGATGCTGACTTGTGCAGAGCAACCATTTTTCGTGAGGAGTTGCTCGCAGTCTTCCCAAGTCAATCCGAAGGGCGGAAATTGGCGACTCCCATCTTGATCACGTCCGAGCGAATGGTCGGAGAATGAGCTGGTTAGAACTCTTTGCCAGTCAAATCCGATTATCGCCTCGACGTGAGGAAGACTAGAAGTGCAAGTTTAGACCAAAGGTCACCATGTGTCCGTTATCCTGGAATTGCTTATCCTGCAGCGACGCATCCTTCGACTCAATTTTCTCAAGCCAGATATGACGATAGGTACCGTCGAGCGAGAGATAGTCAGTGAGAAAGAGCTGTAGGCCTCCCCCCGCATGCGCGCCGAAACGATGTTGCGTCTTGTCGAAGTCGCCGGGGCCTTCGACATGGGTAAAGTACCAGCCGGCTCCGCCGAGAATAAAAGGAGAGAGCCGCTTTGTGCCGAATGGATAGAGCAACACTGAGCCTTGTACGGGAAAAGTTCGGACGTTGGTGGAATTGATGTCTGTTTTGCGATAGTCGACAGACCCTTCGATGGCCAGAAAGTGGAACGGGTGGATACGAAGTTGCCCACCGCCGAACCAGTTCGCGTCGCCATCTTTAGGATCAACATAGGTTGCACGACCGCCAATGGAAAGCAGCCCAATATTCACGTCGTCGAAGAGTCCTTCCGCCGCCGCCGGGCTGGTACTCCCTTCATAGAACAGTCCACCCAAAGCAATGGTCATCGTCGCCAGGACGACCGGTAGGTTCCGCACACGCATCATCATGTCACGCCTCCGTGTAAGATCACGGCCTTGTCTACAGCCATAGTCTTTAGACGCGCGATGCTCCGCTGCGTAAACGCTGAGAAGAGAAATTTTTGCGTAAGATGGCGAGAGTGGTCAGGACCGTCGCTGAAGATGATGGACGACTGCTTTTGTGAACTGACGAAATTCGTCCAGATGATGTGTGCAGATTTGATAGACGACTTTCCAGTTGATCGTTTGATAGCTGATGATGTCCTAAATATCAGGGTCTCGAAGGAGGTGATCCACGGAGGAAGGAGTCTTCTCGGCGATCCGGTCGACGCAACGCCGGAGCGATTCCAATTTCGTTTCGACTAAGTCCCGATCCATGCTTGTCGTCTCTCCGACAAAATGCGGCGGTAGTAAGGCATGACGTCCGCCTCTTCATAGACCATACGTAGAATGAGTTCGGCGCAGAGCGTTCGATCGTGACACAGCACTCTGCGTCCCGTGGTCAGGATCTGCCGAAGCAATGGTGAGTCCGGTCAAGGTCGATGAGGTCTACAGGATGGCCGAGGGCCAGCGCCAGGTCTTCAACAATGGCGATGTAAGGTTGAGCAGTCATCGGCGTGGAAGACGCGACTGCGATGTCGAGGTCACTGTCGTTGTGCGGGCGATCTTTGGCCATCGATCCGAAGAGTATGGACAAGACTACGGAGGGATAGCGGGACATCACGGACTCGATCGTTCGATCGAGATCATGGGTATGGGGCGGATTCTGTCGTTCCATACTTTTGAAGTATCATGAATATGTCAAAGTCGCAAGGAGATGGGAGTGTATCGATTTCGCAGACTCTCATCGAATTGACTCTCTTCCACCCCCTTCATATAATGCGACCCGTTTGAGGTTTGCCTTATCCGACCTACACTTATGCGACCACTCTTCAAGGGAAGTGCAATGGAAAAGCTGGCCAAAGTTCGAGCCGGACTGCGCCATGCCTTCGCCGTACGGCCTGAGGATCAGCCTCTTTCCATCGAGGATGTTCAGTTGCTGGAACGGATCGCCGAGACGATCGTCAAACGCGGTATGGCGGCGCCGGCGACGATGTTTTTGGAGTCCATGGGGCCGATGAACTTTCTGGGCAGTCAGGCCCTCCACTTTATGACGCCGATCATCGATTGCGCGTTCAACGTCAAAGAAGTCGAGCAAATTGCCCGCCTGCTCGAACGCCGGGATACCGTCACTCGTCTCATTGCCATCATTGAAGCCAAGTCTGCTCCAAAGGGAGCAACGGCTCAATGACGGTTTCCGCCTCTACCCCTCCCAAGATCGATCGTCCTCTCAATGTGATTGTCGCCACCGATTGTGGCAGCACGACGACGAAAGCTATTCTCATCGAAAAGGTCGGCGACGAGTATCGGCAGACCTATCGCGGAGAAGCGCCGACGACAGTAGAGGCGCCGTTCGAAGACGTGACGCGTGGTGTGCTGAATGCTATTGCTGAAATCGAGGAGCTCTCCGGTCGCAAGATTTTGGATGGCGACAAGATCATCACACCCTGTCGAGACGACAAGACGGGAGTCGACATCTATATCTCGACCAGCAGTGCCGGTGGCGGGTTGCAGATGATGGTGACGGGAGTCGTGCAGAATATGACGGGCGAGAGCGCGCAACGTGCCGCGCTGGGGGCCGGCGCCATCGTGATCGATGTGTTGGCCGCCAACGATGGTCGGTTGCCGCATGAAAAGATCGAGCGCATCCGTTCCATGAGGCCGGATATGATTCTGATGTCGGGTGGAACCGATGGTGGGGCGGTCACGCACGTAGTAGAGATGGCGGAATATATCGCCGCGGCGGAACCCCGACCACGATTCGGCGTGACGTACAAGTTACCGTTGATCTACGCAGGCAATAAGGAAGCCCAGCCGCAAGTGAGAACGATTCTGGAGAACAAGTCGGCGCTGGTGGTTACGGAGAACATCCGACCGGTCCTGGAGCGAGAGAACTTGGCGCCGGCGCGTAACAAGATCCATGATCTCTTTCTTGAGCATGTCATGCAGCAGGCGCCCGGGTATAAGAAGCTGATCGACATGACCGGAGCGCCGATCATGCCGACTCCCGCTGCCGTCGGCCTCATCATGGAGGCGATCGCCAAGCGAGAACATTTGAACCTGATCGGCGTGGATATCGGAGGCGCGACGACCGACGTGTTCTCCGTGTTCGATGGGGTGTTTAACCGGACGGTCAGCGCCAATCTCGGCATGTCCTACAGTGTGTCCAATGTGCTGGCTGAAGCAGGATTGGCCAACATTATGCGTTGGGTGCCGTTGACGATCGACGAGCAGACCCTGCGCAACCGGATCAAGAACAAGATGATCCGGCCGACGACTATTCCGCAAACACTGGATGAACTCCAAATCGAGCAGGCGATAGCACGCGAAGCCTTGCGGCTGGCCCTGATCCATCACAAGTCGCTGGCGACGGGACTCAAAGGTGTTCAGCAAGAGCGGACGATTTCGGATGTCTTCGAACAACAGACCTCCGGCAAGACGTTGATCGACATGCTGAAGCTGGATCTCATCGTCGGAAGCGGGGGAATCCTGTCCCATGCTCCACGGCGAATCCAATCGATGCTCATGATGGTCGATGCCTATGAGCCGACGGGTTGTACGAGGTTGTCGGTTGACAGCATTTTTATGATGCCGCATCTGGGAGTACTGTCCACGATCAATGAACAGGCTGCAACGGATGTTTTTGTGCGAGACTGCATGATCTATCTCGGCACCTGCGTCGCGCCGATCGGACAGGGAAAAGACGGAGAGCTCTGTGCAGACTATGAAATGACGTGGCCTGATGGGAAGACTATGAAAGAGCAACTGAAGTTTGGCGAGCTGCGGCTATTTCCGCTGGAATCAGGTGCACAAGCCACGATCAAGTTTCAGCCTGCAAAAGGGGTCAACATGGGGGCGGGGGCTGGTGTCGCCGTGACCCGAGAGGTCCAGGGCGGAGTTGTCGGACTCTTGCTCGATGGCCGAGGGAGACCGCTCCTACTTCCAGCTGATCAACCAGGCCGTGTCGCGGCACTCACAAAATGGTTTGACGCTGTAAGGTTGTACCCGACTGTTAAGTAGTGAGGACTGAGGGCTGAGGACTGAGGTATTGAGCAGACGCGTTCTCTCAGTCCACAGTCCTCGTCACTCAGTACTGGTGAACAAGAAACAAGATGGCTCATTCCTATACACCCGGCTTAACCGTCACCGACCATACGGTCGTCCATCGTCGGCGCATGTTACCTTTGCCCGGGACGTTGCTCGTGCAAGTCGGTGATCGAGTCCGTTCCGATCAGGTGGTTGCTCAGGCAGCATTGCCGGGGAAAGTGTTTCCGATCAATCTCGCAAATCAGCTGAGTGTGGCCCCGAGTGAGATCAACGACTATCTTATCAAGAAGGCCGGTGATGCGGTCGCGATAGATGAGATTCTTGCCGAGAATAAGCCGCTGATTAAATGGTTCAAGACCGAGATTCGATCACCGGTCGCGGGGACGATCGAATCAGTGTCGAGCGTGACAGGGCAAGTGCTCTTGCGCGAACCGCCTCGCCTATTGCAGCTGCTGGCCTATCTCGATGGAACCATTATCGAAACGATTCCACAGCAGGATGTTGTGGTGGAAACGACTTGCAGCCTGGTGCAAGGCATCTTCGGAATCGGAGGGGAGACGTCGGGTGAGATTGTGATGGTGGTGAAGGCGCCTGATGAACCGTTGACTCCTGGGCACCTCACTCCTGCCATGAAGGGCAAAGTTGTGATCGGAGGGTCGTTCCTTTCAGCCGATGCGATGACGCAGGCCAAAGCGGTTGGTGTGGCCGGTCTGGTCGTCGGCGGGATTCACGATGAAGATCTGCGCGCCTTGTTGGGCTATGACCTTGGCGTGGCAATCACGGGGACAGAGCAGGTGGGGTTTACTTTGATCTTGACCGAGGGTTTTGGGACCATTCCAATGGCGGCGAAAACGTTTAAGCTGCTTTCAGCTCACGCCGGTCGGAAAGCCTCGATCTCCGGTGCCACTCAGATCCGAGCCGGGGTGATTCGTCCTGAAATTATCATCCCGCAGGGAGATGGACAGGCACGGAGAGCGGCTCAGCCACAACGCGAGGGCATTCGTCGTGGCGATCCGGTCCGTATCATCCGTGATCCCATGTTCGGGCGCATCGGCGAAGTGTCGGCGCTTCCGCCGGAACTGATGAAGATCCCCACGGAGAGCGAGGTGCGAGTGTTGGAAGTGACCTTGTCCGACGGAAGCACAGTCGTGGTTCCACGGACGAATATCGAGGTGATTGAAGGGGCATGGGCAACGTGAGGGCTAAATGGTAAGGGGTGAGGGGTGAGGAGCAGGTTGAGACGATTCTACATCGGTTTCGGCTGGTTCTCCTTGCAGTTGATTGTGTGTGCCTCAAACCTCGTGCCACTGGACACGCTGGCACAAACCGCCTTGACTGAGCCGCAAGGCGTGCAGGTCTTCGATACGTCAAGCGATGGAGGAGGAAGCCTCACGGTGCAGTGGGCTCCCGCACCCAGCGATGGGCCCGACATTCGTTATCAGGTCTTGGTCGGAGAAGCTTCGGCGAGCGATCCATCGGCATTCATCATCATCACGGAGTTTCCATCGAATACCCATTACATCAAAGACTCAAAAACCGCTTGGTGGACAAGAAAAGTCGACAAGACCTGGCATCACGTCGTGATCAGAAGCGGGAAGGGGATAGAAATAATCGATGGCATGTCCTATGCCGTGGCCGTGGCCACGGTGCAAGACGATCAACGGATGTTTAGTCCGGTTGTGGTCGCCGCTCCATCGCCGAACTGGTTCAACTGGAACCAACTCAACAATCTCATCATTGCAGTCTCATTCGGCGGCCTGGTCTTCTACTCGATCAGTCATGCGAAGCGAAACGACATCTTCCTCCGGCGTATTCCTGGTCTTGATGCAGTCGATGAAGCGATCGGACGCGCCACCGAATTGGGTAAGCCGATTCTGTATCTCACCGGGGCGCACGACCTGCATGATCCCTCAACGATCGCCGCCGCCGTCATCTTAGGCAAGGTTGCGAAACGTGCTGCGCTGTATGAAACGGAACTGATGGTTCCGCACCGAGAACCGATGACGATGGCGGTGTGTCAGGAAATTACAAAGCAGGCCTATTTAGAAGCAGGTAAGCCTGATCTCTTCAAGGAAGACGCAAACTTTTTTATTACGTCGGATCAGTTCAGTTACACGGCGGCGGTGGACGGTATTATGCTGCGAAAAAAGCCGGCCGCCAATTTTTTTATGGGCTCCTATTTCGCCGAATCGTTGTTGCTGACGGAAACCGGCGCGAGTACCGGCGCCATTCAGATCGCCGGCACCGACTCGGACCACCAGCTGCCGTTCTTCGTCACGACCTGCGACTATACGTTGATCGGTGAAGAGCTCTACGCGGCCAGCGCGTATCTTTCCAAGGAGCCGGTGCAGATCGGGACACTCCTGGGTCAAGATATCGGGAAAGCGGTGATTCTTGGTGCGATTGCCGTCGGAACGGTATTGGCGACGGTCGGAGTCGTGACCGGCGCGCAGTGGCCGGAACTCGTGCTCGATCTGTTTAGGGATCTGAAATGATTTTTCTACGACGACAACTCCCGCTCTTGATCACGCTTATCACCGGTCTCCTGTTTGCCGGTCAGTACTACGTGCCGCATCCGGCTTCGGAGCACATGCTCACGTCGGCGACGAAGTGGCTCCAGATCATCGGGGGGTTTGCGCTGATTTTGGGTGTGACCAGTCTCTTTCATCAGCATGCGGCCAAGATCAGGCGTCAAGAAGCGGGGTGGGGCTATAGCCTCGTGTTGTATGCCGGAATGTTGGGCACGATCACGGTTGGGTTATGGGCCGACGGCAAGGAAAGCGTCGAAGGGGCCATGACGGCGTTCGGCTGGGTCTACAACTTTATGATGGTGCCCTTGCAAGGAACCATGTTTGCCATCCTGGCCTTCTTCATCGCGTCCGCCGCCTATCGCTCGTTCAGAGCCAGAAGTCGTGAAGCGGCAGTGCTCTTGGTGGCGGCTGTGATCGTCATGATGGGGCGGGTGCCGTTGGGTGAGTATTTGATACCGCTGAGCGGGGATGTGTCTTCCTGGATTTTGAATGTGCTCAACGCGTCGGTGCGTCGAGCCATTTTGATCGGAGTCAGCCTTGGGGCCGTGGCCTTATCGTTCAAGATCATTTTCGGCGTAGAACGGTCGTATCTGGGGGGAGGTAAGGAGTAAGGACGTGAAATGTGAAAGGTTAAACGTGAAACGTAATCGGACAAGACTTGAGTGTGAGGCCGGAGACATTTCACATCTCACGTTTTACGTTTCGCGAGGTTCGGAGTGACCTTATCAGAGCGCATGCTCAAAATTGATCGGCGGATTATCTTTCTGGTGATCGGCCTCTGCACGCTCTTGCCGTTGCTCTATCCGGTCGGTTTGCCGATCAAGATTTCAACGGAAGTACGCGGTGTGTATGATCACATCGAATCCTTGCCGGAGCGGTCGGTCTTTCTCTTGTCGATTGATTTTGATCCCGCGTCCAAACCGGAACTCTATCCGCAAGCCATCGCGCTCTTGCGCCATGCCTTCAAGAAAAATCTTCGCGTGATCACCATGACGCTCTGGGTGTCCGGGACCGGTATGGCAGACCAGCTCGTAACGCAGGTAGCCAAAGAGATGGGGAAGGAATACGGAAAAGACTATGCCTTTCTCGGATGGAGCCCTGGCGGGCAGGCCGTGATCATCAACATGGGACAGAATCTCTATTCGGCATTTCCAAGCGACTATGGTGGAAGACCCACCAAGGAGTTGCCGATCTTGGACGGAGTCCGCAACCTGAAAGATGTCGGCTACATGGTCAGCTTGGGCGCCGGACGGCCGGGAGTGGAAGAATGGTATGTCTTCGGGAAGGACAAATATAAGTTCGAACTTGGCGGCGGTTGCACAGGAGTGATGGCCCCGGGATTATATCCCTTGCTCCGGAGTGGGCAGATTAACGGGCTCATCGGTGGGCTCCGGGGCGCAGCGGAGTATGAAAGCCTCATCGGCCAAAAGGGCAAGGCCGTAGCGGGAATGGATGCCCAGTCGGCCACGCATCTCGCCATCATTGTGTTGGTGATCATGTGCAACTTGTTCTATTTTTCGCTTCGCCGGCAGAGAGGGTAACGTATTTGTGAATGCCATGCCGTTTGAATTGATCGTAGGGGCTTGGGTCGCGACCGGGTTGACGCTACTCATCTTTTCCTTTCTCTATAAAGATAACCCGCTTTTCAAGCTCGCGGAACATCTCTATGTAGGTGTCTCGGTGGGCTATGTGATCGTGAAGACCTACGATACGGTCATCGTCCACTTGGTCGTCAAACCGATCGTGGAGAACGGTGAGATCGCCCTGCTGATTCCCGTCGCGATTGGGATGCTGATGCTGACTCGGTATGTGCCGAAAGCAGCCTGGATGTCTCGATATGCCTTCGCCTTCATTGTCGGGATGGGGGCCGGATTAGCGATTCCACGAACGATTTCATCCTTTATCCTCAAGCAAGTCGAGGACACCATTCGACCACTCTTGTCGCTTGCGGGACAGGACGGCCTCACCTTTTCGATGAATCTGCTCAATCCAGCCAGCGACCTCAATGCGATCATCATTTTGCTGGGGGTTGGGTCGGTCCTCTTTTACTTCTTTTTCTCCATTGAACATAGCGGGGCAGGAAAGGTTGTAGCTCGCGCCGGCGTGCTGTTCCTCATGATTTCATTCGGCGCCGCCTTCGGCTATACGGTCATGGCCCGCATGTCCTTGTTGATCGGCCGCTTGACGGACTTGATCGAATTTTCCGATGCCTCCTATGGTCGGCCGACCATCTGGCTGGTGGTTGTCGTCGTGGGAGCGTTGTGTGTGCTCGCTTGGCGAGGCCAAGAGCACCCTCCGGATACTCACTAGAGATCGTACGGCGCACATGGGAGCTATTGAGAGTTCAGAGGATGCTGGAAAAGCTCGTCCAGCGAGGCCGCAGCGAGCGAAAGGCTGAGGCGTACGTGGTTGGTACGTTGAGGCCTTGAGCGATGCGAGAACGAAGCTGGCGTGGTTTTGCGGCATCCTCAGGTTGCAGCCGCTCCAGTCCATCCCCTACAATGTGTTCCGCTATGACGTCTGGTGTCGCCAAGGATCCCACGCAGTATCCGGTCCTGCGGAATCTGCAAT
>CABVRV010000036.1:33787-35142 GCA_902500755.1 uncultured Nitrospira sp. | reverse complement strand
GAACCGGAGGGACGATTCTGCGGACCACCGATGGCGGGAAGAAATGGAAGCGGGTGCCGAGCGGGACCACTTCTTTATTAACCTCTGTATTTTTCGTCGACTTGTTGAATGGATGGGTGGCTGGGTCTGGCGGACTATTGAAGCATACGACCGACGGCGGAAACTCATGGTCCTCGCAATCACTGGATACTCAGCAAGCGCTATACGGAATCTATTTTATCTCTCCGATGGTGGGATGGGTAGTGGGGGGAGGCGGCACGATTTTTCATACAACCGATGGCGGGAAGCAATGGATCGAACAGATCTGCGGCACGACAGCCGCACTTTATGCCGCCCACTTTCTCACTGACCGGCAAGGTACGGTCGTTGGCGCGCTTGGTACCGTCCTGTCGACCAATGATGGGGGTATAACATGGATCCCACAAGAAACGCAGCGCGCAGTGACTCTATTCGATGTGTTTTTCACGGATACGACCACCGGCTGGGTGGTCGGTAATGCAGGGGCTCTCTTTCAGACGACCGACGGCGGGGCGAGGTGGGTTGATCACACGTTGCCCTGCGGAAAAACTTGTACGAGGCTCACCGATTTACTGAAGGTTCGTTTCACGAGTTCTCAAGAAGGCTGGATCGTCGGGGAGCGCGGCATATTGTATGACACAACCGATGCCGGCCTGACTTGGAGCGAGGGGAAATCCATCGCTCCAAATTCCTTGTTTGGACTCAGTTTTCCTGATGCCACGGCTGGATGGGCAAGCGGCGAGAATGGGACCATCGTTCATCTGCAACCAGCCCGCTAATCTCTTATTCCACATTGACTAGATCTACTCCTGGTTCTCGATGGGTCGGTCACACCCAGACTTCTGCGTGACGAAAAGGCTGGCAACCCACGATGCCATGGCGTCTTGTCACGGGAAGAGTCAGAAACCTGCTCATACCTGGATATACTTCCCCTTCCATACCTCCGGTCTTCGTAGAAAGGTGATATGCCGCATACAGAAGTTAAAAACTATGTATTCGGTTAGCTTGGCTCACTGCCACTCGTTGCCAAAATTTCAGCCGTAACCGATTCCACTAATACCAATATCGAATACTTTTGTCATCGTAGCCATGAATGCGACTACCACCCCGACTCCAATGAGTCCGAATAACACCATCTTCAGCAGGTCCATGGTGTGCCTCCTTCCTAGATGTTGCCCCCACGAAGTCGACAAGCGTGTAAGAATAACGTGAGTTCCAAGTGTAGAAAAACCGTATGAGAAACAGAACTAGGTAACTCACTGGTCTTGACGGCAAAACTACCCGGGTGTCGTTCGACCTCCGCTGGAAATCCATGCCGGCTATTTCGCAATGATATA
>CABVRV010000036.1:0-33687 GCA_902500755.1 uncultured Nitrospira sp. | reverse complement strand
GACCTGTGTCTAGGGAATTGTCTCGGAAGCGTGTCCGCGACAGCTATTACTTCTGGCATGAGACGTGGCGATCGTTTACCCCTGATCGTCGAGCCGCGACTGCAGAATGCTGATGGCAGCAATGGCAGCTGTTTCTGATCGTAGGATGTGTGGACCTAGGGTAATGGATTGGATTCCAGCCTGATCAGCTATCTGCACTTCTTCCTTACTCCAGCCTCCCTCCGGCCCAATCAAGACCAGGGCGACGCCGTTTGCTCCTCTCGGTAGTTCGACAGTTTGCAGAGTCTTTCCTTCTTTTCGCTCGGCAAGCATAAGCGTGATCGTCTCGGTTCCACAGCTGGTCAGCAGGGAAGTGAGGGATCGTGGCGGAGCAATGGTCGGCACGCGCCACCGTTCAGATTGCTGGGCGGCTTCCAGAGCAATGCGTTGCCAGCGAGTGAGCTGATGATCGACTCGATCAGCTTTGAGTTGCACCACTCCGTGCCGGCTTTCAATCGGTACGACTTCCTCAACGCCTAGTTCCGTCGCTTTCTGAATGACCCAATCCATCTTTTCGCCTTTGAGCAGCGCTTGGCCAAGAATGAGCCGAGGAGTGCGGTGGGGTGGTTCCTGGATCTTCTCCAGGATGTGTCCACTGACGGCTTGCTTGGACACCTCAGTGATTTCAGCATGGTACCGGGTGCCCTGTCCGTTGCTGAACCACAGGGTTTTACCCGCGGTAACACGCAAGCTGTTTCGGAGGTGAATCAGGAGATCGCCGGTGATGTAAATTGTCGGAGGTGCAATACACTCAGGTCGAACGAAGAATACGGGCATCAGACTCTGGAGGTCGAGGAGGGTCGATCTACTCAAAAAACGTCTTCATCTTATCGAAGAAGCCATCGCCGTTGGCTTCCATGGACATGCCGCTCTCTTTCGCATACTCCATTAAGAGTTCCTTTTGTCTGGCCGTCAATTTGGTGGGAATTTGGACCTTGATCGTATAGATCTGGTCGCCGGTCCCGCCTCCCTTTAGGCTAGGAATCCCCAGCCCTTTAATGCGGAGGACCTTGTCATGTTGAGTGCCGGGCGGTACCTTGATAACGGTATCCCCCTTGAGGGTTGGGACTTCGACTTTCCCCCCAAGCACGGCCGTGACAAGATTGACCGGGACATCACAGGAAATATCGAGACCTTTTCGCTGAAAGATCTGATGAGGCTTGACGGTGATCGCCACATAAAGATCCCCAGGTGGCCCATTATTCGGGCCATGCTCACCTTCATTGGAGAGACGAAGTCGCATGCCGGTTTCAATGCCGGCCGGGATATGCACGGCAATTGTACGCTCTTTGTATATCCGTTGGCGGCCCTGACATGCCGTGCAGGGTTCCGTGACGATACGGCCGGTTCCTTCGCACTGTCCGCATGGTCGACTGACACTAAAAAATCCCTGCTGAAACCGAATTTGCCCGGCACCTTTGCAGCTCGCGCAGGCCTTGATCGCCGCCGCTGATTTCGCCCCGGTCCCCTTACAGTCGATACAGACTTCCCAACGCGGGATCTTGAGCTTGGCCTCTTTGCCGTAGACGGCTTCTTCAAACGTGATTTCAAGGTTGTACTGGAGGTCATTACCGCGTTCGGTCCGACTTCCGTTGCCGCCGCGAGTTTGACTGAAAAAGTCTTCAAAGATGTCGTTGAAAACATCGCCAAAGCCTCCACGCCCGAAGTCGAATCCATCAAAACCCGCCGCCCCCGACTGCGCACCGGCGTGACCGAACATGTCATAGCGTTTCCGCTTGTCTTGATCGCTCAACGCTTCGTAGGCTTCGTTGATTTCTTTAAACTTTTCTTCAGCAGCTTTTTTTTGACTGTCGCCGGTTTGGAGGTCGGGATGATGCTGGCGTGCCTGCTTGCGGTAGGCTTTCTTTAGCTCGTCATCGGACGCGTTCCGATCGACACCGAGAATGTCATAGTAATCGCGTTTTGACACGGAAGCCATTGAGTCTAAAAAGAATAAAAGGACCGTTCTCCAACATCCACGTCGAGAGCCCGGTCTGTCTGAGTCGTTATTCTAGGCTATTTTTTATCTTTGTCTACTTCTTCAAACTCTGCATCCACAACCTTTTCGTCAGTCTTCGCTCCATCGGCGCTGGCGTCGGCCGCTGCGCCAGGCTGCGGGCCTGGAGATGCGGCGGCTTTTTTATACATCTCTTCGGCCAATTTATGCGAAGCGGTCATGAGTGTCTGGGTGGCAGATTCGATCGCTTCGGCGTCGGTCCCCTCTAACGCCTTTTTGACGGCTGCTACGGCATCATGAATTTTTGTCTTTTCATCATCGGAAACTTTATCGCCGTACTCTGTGAGGTTTTTTTCTGTTTGATAGACCAGATTATCGGCTTGATTCTTCGCTTCCGCCAGCTTGCGACGTTTCTTATCGTCATCCGTATGAGACTGTGCGTCTCGAACAAGTTTCTCGACCTCTTCCTTGCTCAACCCACTGGAGGCCGTGATCTTGATGGATTGCTCCTTCTGCGTGGCCAGATCCTTGGCCGACACATGCACGATCCCATTGGCATCGATATCGAAGGTCACTTCAATTTGCGGCATCCCTCGCGGTGCCGGTGGAATGCCGATCAAATCGAACTGTCCAAGTAGCTTGTTATCATTGGCCATTTCCCGTTCGCCTTGGAAGACTCGAATGGTAACGGCTGTTTGATTATCCGCGGCCGTAGAAAATACTTGACTCTTCTTGGTTGGAACCGTCGTGTTCCGCTCGATCAGCTTGGTAAACACACCACCCAATGTCTCGATGCCCAATGACAATGGCGTAACGTCGAGCAGCAGAACATCCTTGACCTCTCCTTTGAGGACTCCGCCTTGGATGCCGGCCCCGATAGCGACGACCTCGTCGGGATTGACTCCACGATGCGGTTCTTTCCCAAAGAACTCTTTTACAACTTGGATCACTTTGGGCATGCGGGTCATGCCGCCGACCAACACAATTTCTTGAATATCTTTTGCCGTAACCTCGGCATCGGACAAGGCCTTGCGGCATGGTTCGATCGTGCGTTGGATCAAGTCGTCCACCAGCTGTTCAAGCTTGGCTCTGGTCAGCTTGATGACCATGTGCTTGGGCCCGCTGGCATCGGCCGTGATGAACGGCAGGTTGATCTCCGTTTCTTGAGACGAAGAGAGTTCGATCTTGGCACGCTCGGCCGACTCTTTGAGGCGTTGGAGCGCCATTCGATCTTTCCGCAGATCGATGCCTTGGTCTTTCTTGAATTCGTCGACCAGCCAATCCATCACGCGCAGGTCGAAATCGTCTCCACCGAGATAAGTGTCCCCATTGGTAGACTTTACTTCAAAGACACCTTCGCCGATTTCCAGGACCGAGACGTCGAAGGTACCGCCGCCCAAATCGTACACGGCGATTCGTTCGTCCTTCTTCTTATCCAGACCGTATGCGAGAGATGCCGCTGTCGGCTCGTTGATGATACGAAGCACGTTCAGGCCGGCGATCTGGCCAGCATCTTTCGTGGCTTGCCGCTGGCTGTCGTCGAAGTAGGCGGGAACGGTGACGACGGCTTCGGTGACTTTTTCGCCGAGGTAATCCTCCGCCGTTTGCCGCATTTTTTGGAGAATCATGGCCGAAACTTCTGGTGGACTATAGAGTTTACCCCGCAGTTCGACGTGAGCATCACCGTTGTCGGCCTCAACTACCTTGTAGGGAAGCCGCTTCATGGCTTCTTGCACTTCACGGCTCTTGAATTTGCGCCCCATCAGCCGCTTGACCGAGAAAATCGTATTTTCTGGATTGGTGATCGCTTGGCGTTTTGCGATTTGACCGACCAGCCGCTCGCTTTTATCTGTGATCGCGACGACGGAAGGAGTGGTCCGGCTTCCTTCGGCGTTGGCGATCACGACGGGGTCTCCGCCGCTCATGATCGCCACACACGAATTAGTGGTCCCGAGATCGATACCGATGACTTTACCCATTGATGAACTCCTTCCTTCTGGAGAACGACGATTGCCTGCGTTCAGTTCGTCGTTGTATCACGTTCGTTTCCTTGGGCCGGGCCTGACGATACACTGACCATTGCAGCCCGGAGGATTCTGTCATGTAGGCGGTAGCCTTTTTGAAACTCGTCCAACACCTTATTGGCCGGCATGTCGTCGGAGGGCCCATACGAGACGGCTTGATGGGCGCTTGGATCAAACTCCTGACCAACTGTTTCGATGGTCTGGACGCCGAACTTCGCAAGAGCTCCGGATAGTTGTTTGAGCGTCAACTCCACACCTTGAACGAGTGCAGAATCGCCTCTACTTGCCTGAGCCGCCTTGATCGCACGTTCCATATTATCGACAACCGGCAGCAATTCTTTGAGAAGCTGTTCGTTCCCAAATCGAATCTGGTCGCGCTGATCGCGTTGACTTAACCGCTTGTAGTTGTCAAATTCCGCAGCCAGCCGGATATACTTATCATTGAGCGCCTTACATTCCTCTGACTTGACGACAAGTTCGTCTTGAATAGAAGAAGACCCCGCCTCGCTGTTCGGAGAGCACTCATCTAAGCTGTCAATTGTATTAATCTTTTTATTTTCTTCGTCCTGAGCGTCATTCATCGGAACACCTGTACAACCCGCAGATATCCATAGGAGGGGGGGAAGTCAACCGCTCAGAGGAAAATAAAATGCATTGTGTGAGAAAAAATTACACCCAGGGATTCGCGTCGGCACCGCGGGCCCGGCGATAGAGAAGTTCGAGCCCTTTCAGGGTCAAGAACGGTTCGATGTGTTGAATGGATTTCGCTTCCGGCGCAATCACTGAAGCCAGTCCCCCTGTGGCGATCACATGGGAATGATGTCCCATTTCTGATTCCATTCGCTGGATGAGAGTATCCACAAGACCCGCATACCCGAAGACGAGTCCTGCCTGAATACTGCTGGCCGTATCGATACCGATGACGGTCTTTGGTCGGATCAGTTCGACTTTGCTTAACTTTGCGGCTCGGACGAACAGCGCCTCAGCCGAAATAGCCAAGCCCGGTGCAATAACCCCTCCCAGATAGTCGCCGGAATGGGTCACTGCGCAGAACGTCGTGGCTGTACCAAAATCAACGATGATGAGATCGCGGCGAAACTTGTGATAGGCCGCAGCGGCGTTCACGATACGGTCGCTCCCGATTTCTTTGGGATTCGAGTATCTGAGTGTCAGACCGGTGTCTGTTTCAGATGAGACAATCATCGGGGTACGATGAAAGGATATTGCGATCATCGACTCGAAGGTTTCCGTGAGGGCAGGGACCACACTCGAAATAATCGCGCCGGTAATGCGTTCAGGGACATGGCCTCCTCTGGCCATGAGACTGAGGCAGAGCACTCCATATTCATCAGCGGTGGTCTTGGGGTCGCTGGCCAGCCTCCAATGCGTGAGAAGATGAGTCCCGTCGAAAATTCCAGCGACGATGTTGGTGTTTCCGATGTCGATCGCCAACAGCATGTGTGTCATTGTACTCGGCACGGTGCCGTTTCGCTACTCTCGAAGGTGCATCACATCAGCTGCACGCACATCGAGCAAGGGCATCGGTTGTGAGCGAGGATGGGGTGAAAGGGGTCTAATTTGCAAAGCGCCGTCGACAGAGATGTCTTCTGCAAGACCAGTGACCTGCTCTTGATTCGCAAACTGGACTTGGACCCGTCGACCCAGTGTGGCACAACGCGTGATGTAGGCGTGTCGCAACCGGGTTGATCCCTGAGATCGAAGCTCGTCCAGGCAGTGTTCAAGTTCCAGCAAGAATTGCGCGACGAATCGATTGCGGTCGATCGACTCCTGAGATGTTTCGGACAATGACGCGGCGATAGATCGCAGGTCCTCCGGAAAAGCGTCCGGCGCAACGTTCACGTTGAGTCCGATCCCAATCACGATGGCCGGGTCGTTGGGAGTCAAGAACAGACTCTCGCAGAGTATCCCGCCGACTTTCCGTTGAGAGAGGAGCAAGTCATTGGGCCACTTTAGAGCCAGTGAAACAACAGCGACCTGTTGAGCGGCTTCCACCGCGGCAAGTGCACTGATAAGAGGTATCCACGATAGCCAGTGCGCAAGAGAAATCGTGGACCTCATTCCACGAACGATCGTCGAGCAATAGAGGTTCAACCCTGGCGGCGAAAACCAAGGACGTCCATGCCGACCGTATCCGGCAGACTGGCTTTCGGCGAGAACAACGGTCCCATGCGCGGCACCGTTCTGTGCCAATGTGTACGCCTCCCTATTCGTCGAGGGAAGCTCTTGGTAAAGATAGAGTGGATGACCGAGTGCCGTGGTTTCCAGGGTGCTGTGAATAGCGTCAATGCTGAGAGGGGCAGAAAAAGACATGGGTTAGGAGCGTCGGCTGCGTGATCGCAAAGGCCGCGTCAAAACCAGGCTCATGGCAGCAGCTGGAGCAGAATGGGTGAGCGCTCCGACTGAGATGCGATCGGCGCCGGCCGCCGCCATGGCTCGGACATTTTTGAGCGTGATGCCACCTGACACTTCGACCAGCGCCTTCTTCTTGATGAGGCCTACGGCACGTCTGACCATGCTTGGGGACATGTTGTCCAATAAAATGATATCCGGCCTTCCTGCCAAGGCCTGACGAACCTCAGGGAGAGACTCTACCTCGATAATAATCGCGAGAGTGGGCGACCGATGCGCACGCGCTAATTGACAGGCCTTCTCAACCGGCCGTCGTTCCTTCTGCAGAAGAGCCAGATGGTTATCCTTGATGAGAATGCCATCACTCAACGACTGACGATGATTTACCCCTCCGCCAAGCAAGACTGCCCATTTCTGAAGTGCGCGCCAACCAGGGAGAGTTTTTCTGGTATCGAGAATGTTGACCGGGTAGCCTCGCACGGCTCGACAGAATTGATGTGTCAACGTGGCGATACCGGACAAGTGTTGAAGAAAATTTAAGGCAACCCGCTCGGCTTGCAAAATCGACCTGCCGTCACCCTCGAGAGAGATAAGCGACTCTCCACTCTTGGCTTGGTCGCCATCGTGTTTGGAAACCGACAATCGGATGGAGGGATCAACGAGCAGAAAGGTCTGAACAGCCGCCGCCATTCCGGCTACAATCAAAGATTGTTGTGCAATGATTCTGGCTTGAGTCGGTACCGGAGAGGAAAAGAGCGCCGATGTCGTCGCGTCTCCCAGGGCGAGATCTTCTTCAAGTCCCTGCCGCACCGCACGACGGATTTCTGCAGCAGGAACCTTCACCGCTGGTCATTGCCTCAGCATGGATTGCAATTGCTGTTCGCTGCTGATCAACATGCTGTGATCTTGCGCGAGCGCGCGTAGACGGTCCTTATGGTCAGCAATCACTTCTGGCGGCGCCTTCGAGACAAAGTCGGGGTTGTTCAGTTTTCCATTCAGGCGCTGTGATTCCTTCTCTACCTCGGAGAGCTGTTTGTCCAATCGATCGACAGCCTTCTGCAGGTCCACGTCACCGGACACGTTGATTCCGACTGAGAGGCCCTCTGTGACCAACTTCAGCAGTTGCTGCGCCGGCCAGGCAGAGTTCGCGAGGTTCTCCACTGTGCCCCGACCAAGATGGGCCACATGCGGGATGACGTGGAAGAGAAGGTCTTGTTTCGTACTGTCCTCATGCGCGACGTAGCATGTAATCTGCTGCGCCGGTGGATAATTCAGCAGCACACGACCAGTCCGAACCAGGTTGACCGTTTGTTCCAGAAGAGAAAACAGGTGCACGGCTTCGCGTGAGTCCCATGATGGTTCTTCCATGGGATACGCTTGGGTCACGATACTGTGGCCGTCATGGGGAATCGTCTGCCATAACTCTTCCGTGAGGAACGGCATGAACGGATGCAGCAGACGCATCGTTGTTTCGAGGATCTGCACGAGCGTGTCTCTTGTGCTAGGTCCATCGGGGTGATCAGCACTCTGCAGGACGGGTTTGATCAGCTCCAGATACCAATCGCAGAACTCGTGCCATATAAATTGATATAGGGCGTTGGAGGCCCGGTCAAAGCGATAGCTCTCTAATTCCACCGTGACGGTTTTGATCGTGTGGTTCAGTCGACTAAGAATCCAACGATCCGGAATCGTTCGTTGGGAGATGGGCAGTGTGACCCGCGGACCATCAAGATACATATGGGCAAAGCGAGCCGCGTTCCAAATCTTGTTGGCGAAATTGCGGTACCCTTCGATCCGTTCCTCCGCGAGCTTGACGTCCCGACCAGGCGAGGCCATGGACGCGAGCGTGAAGCGGAGCGCATCGGTTCCGAACTCATTCATGACATGGAGCGGATCAATGACGTTGCCCTTCGACTTGCTCATCTTCTTGCCTTCCGCGTCACGGACCAGCGCGTGGATGTACACATCGCGGAAGGGGACTTCGCCCATGAACTTCAGCCCCATCATGATCATGCGTGCTACCCAGAAGAAGAGGATGTCGAGACCGGTCACAAGCACTGAGGTCGGGTAGTAGGTCTTGAGCTCCGGCGTGTGCTCCGGCCATCCCAAGGTCGAGAAAGGCCAGAGAGCGGACGAAAACCAAGTATCGAGCACGTCGGGATCACGATACAGCTCGTTCTCGCCACAGGTTGGGCACTTCGCAGGAGCAGTTTTTGAAACGATCGGGGCGGCACCTTGCAAAATAGCGATACGACCATCAGTCCGGATGATGTGATCGGCATTACAAACGAGACAATACCACGCAGGAATCTGATGCCCCCACCAGATCTGGCGGGAAATACACCAGTCTTTGATATCTCGCATCCAGCCTAAGTAGTTATTGGTCCACCCCTCGGGAATGATACGAATGCGGCCGTCTTCAACTGCTGTGATCGCCGGACCTGCGAGCGGCTTGATACTCACGAACCATTGTGGAGAGAGAGAGGGCTCGACGACGGTCTTACAGCGGTAGCATTTCCCCACTGCCATCTTGTGGTCTTCCACCTTCTCAAGAAGTCCGCGCTCCTTGAGTAGTTCTTCCACTTGTGATCGGGCCTTCGGCACGGCGAGGCCCTCCAGCAGTTCGATGACGGCTGGTTCGACCCCGGCTTTGTGTAGATTCGCCGCATCGAGCAAGGCGTGTCGGTCAAGAATAGCCAGCCGTGGCAGTGCATGCCGTTCACCCGCTTCGTAGTCGTTGAAATCATGGGCCGGAGTAATTTTTACGGCGCCGGTACCGAACTCTCGGTCGACGAGAATGCCATCGCCCAGGATCGGTATAGTACGGCTTGTCAACGGGAGGCGTACACGCTTGCCGATGAGATGTTTGAAGCGATGGTCTTCCGGATGGACGGCCACGGCCGTATCGCCCAGCATGGTCTCCGGTCTCGTGGTGGCAACGGTAAGCTGCGTCGATGGATCGTCTTCCAGTGGGTAGTGGATTGAATAGAGCTTGCCTTTGCCCTCCTCGTGTTCCACTTCGATATCGGATAGTGCCGTCAGGCAGCGCGGACACCAATTGATCAGCCGCTCGCCGCGATAAATCAACCCGTCTTCATAGAGTCGCACGAACACCTCAAGCACTGCCTTGGACAACCCTTCATCCATCGTGAAACGGAGACGATCCCAGTCGCAGGATTCGCCCAGCTGTTTCTGCTGATTAACGATTGTGTTGCCAGAGGTGGCCTTCCACTGCCAGACTCGCTCGATAAACCGCTCCCGTCCAAGCGACTCACGCGAAACGCCTTCGTTTAACAATTGTTTCTCGACAACGTTTTGCGTCGCGATTCCGGCGTGATCAGTTCCCGGAAGCCACAGGGTGTTCCGTCCCTGCATGCGACGCCACCGAATCAGGATATCTTGCAGCGAATGGTTGAGGGCATGGCCGACATGGAGTGACCCTGTCACATTCGGCGGGGGAATCACGATGCTGTAGGGGTGGCCCGGATGTTCAGGTGAGGCACGAAAGTATCCGCGAGCGATCCACTCCTGCGACCATCGAGCTTCGACGGCTTTTGGATCGTAGGTTTTGTCGAGTTGAAACGAAGCCATTACGCACTATCCAAAAATAAACGATCGGCATCTTATCACGTCTGTGTCGATCAGAAAATGGCATGAGTCTCAGCTTGTGACCTGGTAAGGCATGTGCTATACAGTCGCCCGGCATCAATATCCATCACAACACCGTCACACTACCGTAGGGAGGACCATGGCACGAGGTCGTGAAAAGGATCGAAAAACGAGGAAGAAACATCGGAAGAACGTGAAGAGAGTGAAAGCCTTGGCGAAGGCTCGGCGAGGCAAGCGGGGCAAGAAAAGTTAGCCTTTGGAGGAACGCGGAGCTTCGTCAGTCTCGATCAGACGTTTGAGTTCCGCCTTGATGTGCTGCTCTGCAACATCGGGCACAATTCGCAGCACAGCCTGTTCGACACTGTCTTTAGCGGTTGTTCGTACCAAATCGCCGGCCAGCAGCGGCGCTTGCTTCAACACCGCCTGATAGAGCTCGTCTTTAACTATCTGATCGATCGTCCCCACCTGTTCTCGCACAACCGCCGGTAAGTATTGATGGACACCGGATTCGACCTGTTCCCGTACGAGTCGATCGACGTTCTCTCCGATCGAAGGTTTGGCCAGGTCGGCTACGGCTTGTCGGATGACCGGTTCGCAGCTTGTGAGCTCCTTCTTGATCAAAGAGGGCACTGTTTGAGCGAGCAGCGGTTGAATGAGCGACGTGAGGTATTCCTGGGAGAGGATGTTCCCAAGCTGCTCCTGCAATTCTTTTTCGACGATCGGCCGGACGTGAGTGCCCAGCTTCGCCTCAATCACTTGCGGAAGGAGGTCGGCGAGACGCTGCTCGCTCCGTTTGGTCATTGACTGCAAGAGCTGATCAAAAAGCCCCTTCATCGCATCTTCCGGTCCTGCCGGGGAAGCCGGTGGTATGGTGGCTGCGGGACCGGACTGACCCTGCGTCTCGTCCGGACCCTCACTACTTGCGACAGAGTCACCCGACTCATCAGAATCGGTGTCAGTCGAGGTCGATGTCGGAGGCCAGACACGCCGCTTGAGACCTTTGCCGTTTGAAGATCGGGCCGGCGTCTTCTCAAGCGACTTGAGAACCTCCAACAAATCGTCTGATTGAAACGGTTTTTTTAAGAATGCTTTCACACCGAGGGTACGGAGGTGATTTTCGTCGGGATGATCGGCTGAATTGATCAGCGATACAAGAGAGGTTTCCGTCAGGTTATCAAGCTTGTTGATCTCTTTGCAAAACCCTGAAAAGGTCATATTGTCGAGGTGGTAGTCGGCAATGATGAGCAATGGGGTATTTCGTCGGGCGGCCTCAAGCGCGGCTGGTCCATCCTGAAACCCAACGACTTCGAACCCTTCCGGGATCGAGATCTGTTCCACCATCCGTCTGACGGCAGGACTGCTATCCACAATGAAGATCGGCGATGGCATGAAACAGTCTCCCTACTTTTTGTTTCTTCGAAGCTAACAAGGGGGGTATTCTTTGTCAAGAAAACGTTCGATAGGTGATTGTATTCACGATGTATTTCGGCAGGAAAGCAGGCCGCTTACTGAGGCCATGATCAGGGAAGCATGAGTCGTTCAATACGAGTCGTATTTTTTGACGCGGCCGATACCCTGTTTCACGTGCGCGGCTCGGTGGCGGAGATGTATCTTCACCATGCCGTTCAATTCGGGTTTCGCCAGAAACCAGATTCTGTGACGGAGATCGCGCAGGCGTTCCGCCGTGCGTTTCAAGAAGCGCCGCCTCCGGTCTTCGCCGTCACGGAACCTATGCTGATCAAACAGAGTGAACGGCT
The DNA here is from genome assembly GCA_902500755.1 of uncultured Nitrospira sp. Taxonomy (GTDB): domain Bacteria; phylum Nitrospirota; class Nitrospiria; order Nitrospirales; family Nitrospiraceae; genus Nitrospira_D. The sequence goes on along the minus strand of CABVRV010000036.1, from coordinate 21,931 downwards.
TTGGTGGTTCGATATTGTTCATAATGTTTTTTATCGCGTGGGCATGTTCCAACGATTTGATGAGTTCTTCGAACAGGTCTTTCAGGCATTCGAAGATCACCGATCGTGGCGCTTGTTCCCTGAAACAACGGCCGTTTTAGCGCAACTCAAAGCGCGGAATCTGGAGCTCGGCATCATCTCAAATTTTGACTCACGCTTATTCACTGTGATGCGAGGGCTGGGAATCGCTGACAGCTTTGACACCGTGACGATATCAAGCTTGGCCCAAGCGGCTAAACCGGCCCCTAAAATTTTTCACCTCGCGCTGGAGAAGCACGCGGTTGATGCAGAAGAAGCTCTGCATGTGGGAGATAGCCTGCGAGAGGACGTCGAAGGTGCAAAGAAAGTCGGCCTGCATACCGTTCTGTTGAACCGCAATGAGGCGCAGCAACGAGGAAACATTCAGGTCATCAGAAATTTACAAGAGTTATTCCCACTCCTAGAGCGGCTCCAGCAATAACGGTACGATGTCGTTGGCACGGCCTTGGAGTGACACATCGACCAGCGTTGACTGCGGTGTGGGGTCGAGATTGATCTCAACAACGAATGCGCCGGCATTTTTTGCCATCGATGCGAATCCTGCAGCAGGGTAGACGGTTCCCGACGTTCCGATCACAAGCAGCACATCACAGCGTTGAAGCACGGTGGAGCATTGCTCTACTTCTCCGGCGAACAACGATTCGCCGAACCAGACGATATGAGGCCGGAGTAACGATTTGCAATGGTGACAGAAGGGCAGAATGCCGATTGGCACATCGCGATTGTCTTCCACCACACCACAGCGAGTACAGCGAACCATCCAAATGTTGCCGTGTATCTCGGACAGTTTTCGTGACCCTGCCGCTCGGTGCAATCCATCCACATTCTGCGTGATCAGCCAAAAGGCCTGACAACGCCGTTCCAGTTCAACCACTGCCGTGTGAGCGGCGTTCGGCTGCTTCATGGCAATCAGTTCGCGCCGCCAGTTATACCACTCCCAGACGAGTCGAGGGTCCCGTTCGAACGCCTCGGGCGTCGCAAGGTCTTCTGCCCGGTATGTGCGCCACAACCCGTCATTGCCACGGAAGGTTGGAACACCACTGTCTGCTGAAATGCCGGCTCCAGTCAGAACCGTGATGGCCTTGGCAGTCGCCAGCTTTTCCTTCAGGAACGAGAGAGCTGATCCGTGTGCCATATCCAAAACCAGGTGAGTCGTGGCTGTGTCCAGATGAAGGGGCATGCTATAGTACGGGTTATTTTTACGCAACAGAACGAGGATGGTGTATGAAGCAAATCCTGGTAGTCGGGGCAGGTTCTGTCGGTGGTTTCTTCGGAGCACATCTGGCGAAGAATAGTCCCGATGTCTCTTTTTTGCTCCGGCCCCTAACACGCGATGCCGTCAAGCTAAACGGGCTGACAGTTCGGAGTGCCAATGGATCGTTCACCGTGCGCCCAAGGGTCGCATCTGATGCGCGAGAACTTCCGAAGCCCGATCTCATTGTGCTTGGAGTGAAAGCCTATGACCTCGATGAGGTACTGGATCAGATTGAACCTGTGCTCTCAAGGGAGACGGTGCTCCTCACGCTACAGAATGGGATCGACACGGAAGATCGACTGATTACCCGACTCAAACACGATTGCGTTGTGGGTGGTGTGGCGTACATCTATTCGAAGATCGTCGAGCCAGGCGTGATCGACCATTATAAAAAAGGAGCCGTCGCGATCGGCGAGTTAATGGGGTATGAGAGCGAACGGCTCCTCAAGATCAAAGAGATCTTTGCGGCAGCCGGCATTCCCTGCCAGCTTTCCAAAGATATTCGCCGCAGTAAATGGGAAAAGATGTGCTGGAACTGTGTATTCAATCCCCTCACCGTCCTCATCGATGACTCTGTTGCCAAGGCGCTGGACCATCCGGAAATGTTCGGCGTCATTAAGCAAATCGTCGGCGAAGTCACCGCAATCTCAGCCACCCTCAAAGTGCCGTTACCACTGGATATGCCTGAGCGAGTTGTGAAGGCCACGCAGGAGATCCGCGATATCCATACGTCCATGTATGACGACTGGAAGGCGGGGCGACCCACCGAAATCGCGTATTTGAACGGGTATATCGTGGAGAAAGGACGGGAACTGGGGATTCCAACTCCGGTGAATGAAGCCCTCACGGCGATGATTAAGGCGATGACGGAAAAGGAAAAGACCGGACGGGGCATCGTGAAGATCGATGGCGCCGTCGTACGGCCTGTTTCGTTTGATCGCAAGGCGCTGCGACAACTGCCTGAGGAACATCAGGTCGCCGACGTCACGACTATGATGCCGGGCATGCAGGGACGGGCGATCACCGTAAAGGGATTGTTGGACGTGCCGGCTTTGAAGGTCGAAGCCGATCATGTCACGTTTCATTCTGTGGATGGCAAGTATGCTGCGACACTGACGCTTCAGCAGGCTCTTGGTTTCGGGCTCCTTCTGTATGAGCTCGATGGCCAGCCGTTGTCGGATGGAAAGGGTGGACCATTTAGGCTCATTACGCCTGGATTGGGCGACCTCTGTGCAAACGTGAAGGGCGTCGGACGGATCGAAATCACGAAAGGACCTGGCCGCGACACGAGGCAGACAACCTGTCTTCCCAAACCATAATCGAGTCGAGGGAGCACGCGAGATGGTTCGTGTCGTTGCGCTTGGCGCAAGCAATCTGACACGCAGGTTTCAGACCGTCGTCTCGACGGCGAGGTCGGTGTGGAGACCAGGCGTTGAAGTGCTGACGGCGCTCGGTCATGGGTGATCCTATGGCGCTCCAAGCCGGATTATTTTCCGTACGCTGGCCTTTCGCTCGATTCTGGTCCCTGCAGGTTGTCTCTTGCTCAAGTTATCGACCGATCGGAGTTGGTCAATGAAGGGATGGCTAAGTTATCCGTTGCGTACGGCGCGACATTCTTTCAACTTGATCCGTCGTGGTACGGCTTTGTCCTATCCATGTACGTCCTTCGCAATGGCATCAGGCCTGGCAGCAGATTCTTGGCGCTCAGTCAGGGCGAAGTCTGGTGGTAGATCGGTGGTTGAGAGCATAAAGCTATACGGTATGCGTCCCGAGCGACGTTGGCCGTGTGGCTTGGAGCAGTGGACTACCCGGTCAGGGCTTGCACTGCGATCCGGTGGTCAGGTATGGCTGTATTGACTGATTGCGAAAAACTCTGCTCAACAGCTTGCCATCCATGACACGTGTACAGATGCACAACGGAGGATAAATTGGCCGATACCTCGTTTCATTATTCCATCTTGATCAAGCGAGTCGTAACGGGCCTGATTCTCGGTGCGCTTGCCGGAGCGGTCCAAGTCTGGTTCTTCAATCGCGATCTCATGTATCTCTGGGCCTCAGCTGCCGCCGGCGGGTTGTATATGGCGGCTTGGGTTCTCTTTACCGACTGGCTTCGACTTGCCGGTGGAAAAGTAATTTTGGGAGCGGTTGCGGGACTGCTTGCCGCCGTGGTGTGGTGGGCAATCGCTGTCCATGTGGAAAATATGTTCATCCAGTCGGCTGTGGCCGGCCTGTGTTTCGGTGCTGCCTACGCTTGGTCGGATCGACGAATGACATAAGTTGAGACTGTTGCAAAACTTCTCGTTACATAGTACATAGCGAATCAGTACTTATTCTTGCGGAGAGTCCGGCGATGTTCAAGCAAGACGCGGCGTTCTTTGGATTGCTTGCATGAGCAGATCATAGGGGATCGGCCGCACTTCGTGAACGAGCTGGCTCGGATCGTCGACGTCGGGTTCATGAATACGAAGTGCACTCCACTCTGCGCCGAGGAAACGGGCCAGCCACCCGTGAGCCGGATGCCAGGGCTTGTGGCGTCACATCCGGCCTGGTAATCCATATTCAAGCGGGTTTCCTTACTCATCACATCATCAGCCCCAAGAAGAAAAGGCAAAGCCAAAGAGGCTTCCCAAGCGGAATTGAAAACTCCACACACTGGAGCGAACACGGTGAGCGGAGGCACGATGGTGTCAATGTCAAGGCTAAAAATTCATCTGACGGTCAAGTAGATCTCTCGCCTTCAAGCATGCCGATCTTTCCCATTGTCAGTCGTCCTCACCTTTGTCGGATTTCACAGCTGGCTTCGCCTTTTTCTGGAACTCTTCGTGGAACTTTGGGGTTGGCGGGCCAGTGAATGTGCCGTCAAGCTTGAAATGCTCGTGCAACGCCTTGTCGCTGCGAACGGCTTTCTCGAAGTCAAAGGTGTATTTCTTGTCGACTTTCGGCGTGAACGGCGTATAGGGTTTCTTCACCCCCTTCCACGGCGACCCTTCATAGTTTAAGTGGCACGCGTTGCATTGTTCAGCAAACTCAAAGTCTTGTCCAGCTTCGACCAGTCTCTCTCGATCCATCGTTTTCTGAGACTTTTCAAAGGCCTCACCGGCTTTGCGATGGAGCTTCCGGTAATCGCTCCCGGCGCCATGGCAGGATTCACAGCCGACTCCGGTCAGAAACTTATCCGGCTCCTCAATGGTGTACCCGCCTTCCTTGCCCCATCCATCGACATGACATCCTATGCAGTCTTTATCCTTGGTGTAGTCTTTCTTCGGGTCCAGTTTGGCCTTCAGCTTCGCGTCCTTCCTCGTATTCGGTTTTAGCGATTCGATGGCCTTCGCATGAAGCGTTTTGTCCCATGATTCACCCTGACTCTTATGGCAGTTGTAGCACTTCTTCCTGCCTTCGAATGTGCCTTCAGCCAACGCGGTGCTGACCAACACCAGAAACACGGCGGCAGCGGTCATCACAAGCAGAATCGGATGATTCATGGCTGCTCCTTTGTGTATGAACTCGATGTCCGACACCCGGCCTGTGTCGTGGGGGTACTGTACGGTGTCACTCAGTCTAGAAGAACTAGGGGAGCCCCCAGTCTGACAAACAAAATCAGCTAGTGAAACGCGCAAACAGATCGCTACGGTTGGGCGCTGGCGAGACCTTGCACAATCGCGAAGCGCATCAACTCCGCCGTGGTGTGGATATCCAGTTCTTCCATGAGGCGGGTCTTGTGGAACTCGACGGTCTTCACAGAGACGTTGAGCAGCGTGGCGATCTCTTTCGTCCCCTTCCCTTCACCGATCAATTGCAGGACTTCGCGTCGACGGGGCGTCAATTCGGAGACGGTCCGTTTGATGGGTGGAACACGCTCGGGATTCAGCGCACTCTCCAGCACTGATGTCGCGATAGCGGGGGTGAGATAGTGCTGCCCTCGCAGCGCGGCCTCGATGGCCAGCGGCAGCTCCATGGGAGCCGAGTGTTTGAGCAAATACCCGCTCGCGCCGGCCTCAAACGCTTCGGTCGCGTAGGTCGAACTGGTCTGCATGGTCAGGAAGACGAGTTTCGTGTTTGGACACAATGTCTTGATCTGACGTGCGGCATCAATCCCGTTCAGTAACGGCATGGCAATGTCCAAAACGATCAGGTCGGGTTCAAGGCGCTGAGCCTCCTCAACGAGCGCACGGCCGTCTTGAGCCGTCCCGACAATCTCGCAGGTGTCGTCGAGCAACTTGTGCAACCCGGCCAGCATCATCTTGTGGTCATCGGCCAATAGGACTCGTGGTTTGCTCACTGAATCATCCCTCCCGATCGCCTTGCCGATCAGACTGAGGCCCGTGTGGTTTGCTCAATCGTCGTGGCCCTCGCGTCATGATGCGCCATCAGGAATCGAGTCAGGGAGCGGGACCCAGGCATGCACCTCCGTTCCCTTTCCTGGTTGAGTACGGATGCGGAACGTGCCGGTCATGAGCTGAACCCGTTCTTCCATGCTGAGGAGACCCAGCCCCGGAGAAGGGCCTTCAGTTGGATCCAGAGCAAATCCCTTTCCGTTGTCCCGGATACACACCCCCACGCCCTTGGGTGTGCTCAGGAGTCGGACCAGCACTTCCGAGGCCTCAGCATGTTTATGGATGTTTTGGAGGCATTCCTGGGTCACTCGGAACAAGCAGGTGGCCGCGTCAATGGGGAGAGACCTGGGAATGTTGCGACGTACATACTGAACGGCCAATCTGGTGCGGCGTCTGAATTCATCAACCTGGTCCCGAATGGCCGCCTCCAAGCCGAGATGTTCAAGCAACGAGGGATGCAGCTGGTACGCAAAGTTGTGGATGTCGGTAGCAAGTTGCCCAGCGGCCTGTCGAAGACGATGCAGGTGATCGCGAAGCGATGGGTCTGATGGGAAGGATCGTTCCAGTGAACCGATATCGACGGCCAAGAGGGCAAGTCGTTGGGTGAAATCATCATGCAGCTCGCGCGCCAGCCGCTGCCGCTCGCACTCTTGAGCTGTCAGAAGCTTTGCGGTCAACTCCTTGAGTTGCGCTTCATGTTGGCGCAACAGGGCTTCCGCCTGTTTCCGTTCGGTGATGTCCTTTTCCGATCCAACCATGCGGACGGCTTGGCCTGTCTCATTCCAGATCGCCATGCCCCGGTCTAGGACCCACATCCAGCTTCCGTCAGATCGCTGGATGCGATATTCCTCCCGAAACCCCTGTCGTCTTCTGGCCAGATACTCATCAAGATGCTTGAGAACACGGTCACGGTCATCCGGATGGATCCGTTTCGCCTTCTGCCCAGGCGGCTCCTGATCGCTCTGCTGGGAAAACCCATGCATTGTTTTCCAGTGAGGCGAACACACGACCTGGCGCGTCATCAAATCCCAGTCGTACACACCATCATGCGTGGCCTGCGTCACCAGCTCCCAACGATCGAGGGCGGTTTGGAGTTGTCCGGTACGTTGTGCAATATGCGATTCCAGTTGGTCGTTGACGGTGCGCAAGGCTTCTGCTGCCTGTCTGCGCTGTAGGATTTCATGTTGAAGTCCTTCTTTGGCGCGTTCCAACTCGACGGTGCGTTGAGCGAAAATCCTCCCGCCCCACAGCGCAGACCAGAGGGCAACAAAGCTAATGCCTCGGTCTACCGCAGACCAGGTAACAGGAACTCCCGACGGTGACAGAAAAAGGCCCGCCATCGTGAGCCCTGATGACAGCACACCCAGGATACACGCGAACCGCCAGCCTCTTAGCCAGAGGCCGGCCAGACAGACAGGCATATAGATTATCGATACGGAAAAGCCGCGTGGTGTGAGCCAATCCAGTAGGAATACTCCGCCCACCGCTGTGTACAGCAGGAAGGACGCGACCAGAGTCGGCACGGTCGTCCTCGCAGGTCGTTCTCTCTCAGTCAAATCAGCGTGACTCCCCAGGGTGGACTGGACCATGGGGCGATCATAGGCCCCAACCACAGTGCTCGCAAGATGCGGAAGGTCTCCGACCGGTGAAAAGAAGGTCCACTAGCAGTCTTTCAACTCGGCACTAGGTCAACCCCTAGTAGTACAGGGACAAGGGATCACATTACGGTAGTAACGCAGGCCACGATGCAGAGTTCAAGTTTCTAATTAGAAGACGATGCCGGATGAATCTCGTGCAGCACTGAGTGGGACCCATGAGCGTGAGGGAGAACGAGAAGAGATCGTGTTCCCGGTGTCATGGCTTCATGGTGTCGGTGATCCTCGACGGCTCCGAGGAAGTCATGTCCGGTCTGCGCTGCGTGAATTGCGGCGAGTGTATCGACTCATTAATCCTGGCCAATCGTCACGTAAGCCGGCAAGACGTGATCATAAGCCAGAGGCCTTGTCCGCCATGACGACGTCAGACGAAGGATTCGTCCGAACGATCGGCAGTCGTTCAGGCGCAGCACCGGTCCCGCGGGTGCGCAATGGTAGCGGAAGGATAAATGGAAGGCATCGCGCATCGTTCTGATCGGCTGCGAAGGTGAATGGCTCAATCCATTTTTGGTACTCGAAAGATATGAAGCCTGCGCACGATCTCATCAACGCCCGCATCATGTGGTGCCGGCGGCAGCGAGAACAGGCCTGCACGGAATCAGAAATGGAGGAGTGGCGTGCGGAAGAAGACGGACTGCGGGATGCGTTGCTGAATATGAACCAAGCCGATGCCCACCGGTTGAACACCACGGAGATCTTTCGACGGTATGAGTTGGGCTTGCGAGACGGAAGGGGATTGCTGCACGTCGCAGAGGTGGAGCACGTAGCTCCGGATATCGCGACGAAATCAACGACAGATTATTCCAATGGTGATAGGTGACTCGGTCGATGAGCCGCCACAGGAGGGCCGAGTCATGCCGCTGTAGGGCGCTTGCCCGATAGAAAGGAGGGGCAAGCAAGACCGGCGAGCGCAGATGAATCAACAGACCGTCTCATAGTTGGAGGCGATTAGATGCTCGTAATATCGAATATCACAGGAGGACCTACCATGAAGATAAGGAAATTGACCGGGATATTCTTAATTCTCGGTTTGCTGATGAGCCTGCCGGCCTTCGCATCGGATGATATTGAAGCGCTGATCAAGGCCGGGGATCATCGCAAGCTGGAGATGTACTATCTCGAAGAGGCAAAGAACCTCAAAGCCAAATCAGATAAGTGGGAGGTTTTCGCCGAATATTACGAAAAGTTTCCGGACGAGTACTCCGGCGGCAGCGAGAACGTGCATAAGCATATTGGGAATCTCCGGGCCATGGCAGACGACTATCGGAAAGCGATGCATGAAGCTCGCGATTTGGCCTCGCGACACCACTCCTTGATACGGAAAGGCCCGTGAGGCCCACGAATGTCTCAAGTATTTCTGAGCGGACGAATGTGTGAAGGCGGCTGTGGTCAAGCAGAGTCTTCACACAGAATCAGTCGGACGACAGGGCTCTCGCCTCCAGGTTTATGGATAGACCGGAATGAGACTGTTGAATTTGTAAGATTGTGGCACGCGAGATACTGGGGCGATTGAAATAAGCTGATCCCTATGCGGTGGTTCAATCTTGTGGGATTCGGAATGTTGGTGGTCGCCATCTATTTCGATGCGTGGGTATATCTGTATGTGTGGGAACAGTTCGATCTTGGGCTCGTGGTTGCGTGTGCCATGTATATCCTCGTCGCGCTCGGATTATGTCTGTGGGGAGGTCCAAGTGGCGAATGAAACCGATCGCCGCCGCCTAATTTCTTCCCTAGGCAGCCACATAATTATCCAGAATTCTACTGTTGACTGACAATCAGGAGGAGGCACCATGAGCAAGAGGGGTGAATTGGAGCGTCAGTCTGGTGCGCATGGCTGGCCAAGATTTGAGCCGGCTGAGCTTCATCCCCCTCGGCTAAGTCCCATTCCAACTGCGTCGTAATCGGCAAGCCATGGCACAAATCGACCTGGATGGAAACCTTTCTTCGAGAGGTGTTTAAGCATACCTCACGGCTATGTCGTCGTGTATCCCATCGAGGCTGGGTGCTGGTCATCAGTCTAGAGTCTTGATCGGAAGGAGAAACAAAAAGAAGCGGACGTCGTGATTCAGACGACGGGCGCGTTGTTGGACATGGAAGCCCATGCGAAGACGTGACGGGGAACTGAAACTGCTGAACGAGGGAAACGGTAATCATGACGAGCGCCTTATTCTACGATCGCTTGCAGTTCGCCTTCACGGCCACTTTTCATTATCTCTTTCCACAATTGACGATGGGTTTGGCGGCCTTGATCTTGTACCTGAAGAGTCGCGCGTACTGGACCCATGACGTTCACTGCGACGATGCGGCCCATTTCTGGACGAAGATCTTCGCCTTGAGCTTCGCGTTCGGCGTCGTCACCGGTATCCCCCTGGAATTTCAGTTCGGTATGAACTGGGCGAAGTTTTCCACGTTTGCCGGCGGCGTCATCGGCCAGACGTTGGCCATGGAGGGCGTATTTGCTTTTTTTCTGGAATCCACGTTTCTCGGCGTGCTGTTGTTCGGCAAGAAGCGGTTGGGCCCGTTGGTTCATTGGATTGCGACGGTGATGCTGTTCCTCGGGTCATGGCTTTCGGGGTTGTTCATTCTCGCGACGAATGCGTGGATGCAACATCCGGTGGCCTATGCCGTCGATAATGCCGGTGCGGTCCACGTGACAAGTCTCTGGGGCCTGCTGACCAACCCCTGGTTGATTTGGCAATTCACGCACACGATGACGGCTGCGGTCGTCACCGGCTCCTTCGTGATGGCTGCAGTGGGAGCCTATTATCTGCTCTCAGGAGTTCACGCCGATTTCGCGAAGACGTTTCTGCGGACCGGTGTCGTCGCCGGCGCGATCGCCACCTTCCTGCTTCTGTTTCCCACCGGACACCATGCGGCGCTGCAGGTCTTTGAGCATCAGCCCATCAAGGGTGCCGCGTTCGAGGGCCACTTTTACACTGAATCGGGAGCCGACTTGGTGCTCCTCGGTCAGCCCAACATGGACACGCTCAAGATCGACAATCCGCTGGTCGCTCCCAAAATGCTCAGTTTCATCATCCATAAGCACTTCGGCGCCGAGATCAAAGGGCTCACCGATTTTCCTCGTGAAGACTGGCCGGACACCATGCCGCTGCTCTACTACACCTACCACATCATGGTCGGCCTGGGGACGATCTTCATTCCCTTGATGCTGACGGCGGCGGTGCTGCTCCGGCGAGGGCGTCTGTTTCAGGCGAGGTGGATGCTCTGGACGGTCATGCTCATGACGCCGTTTCCGTACATCGCCACGACCGCCGGGTGGATGACCGCTGAACTGGGGCGGCAGCCGTGGCTCGTTTATGGCCTGTTTCGAACGGCCGACGGCAACTCACCGCTGGTGGGGTCGGGCAATGTCCTGTTCTCGTTGCTCGGATTCTTCGGTCTGTATCTGCTGTTGGGCCTGCTGTTTCTGTTTTTGTTTTTCCAAACAGTCGCTCGCGGCCCGGCCGCCAACGGCGGCCTACCGTCTTCCAAACCGACGGGTTGATCGGACGAGGCGAGTATGTCGATCGACACATTGTGGTTCGTAATCGTTGTCATGATGTTCACCGTCTACGCGGTCTTGGACGGATTCGATTTTGGGACGGGCATCATCTACGTGTTCGTCGCGCGAACCGACACGGAGCGGCAACTGGTCTTAAAGGCCATCGGTCCGGTCTGGAAGGGCAATGAAGTCTGGCTCGTGGCGGGAGGGGGCCTCCTGTTTCTCGCCTTCCCCAAGGCTTTTGCAGCCGGATTCAGCGGCTTTTATCTGGCCCTCAACCTTGTCTTGTGGTTTCTGATCATGCGCGGGTTGTCGATCGCGTTACGGTCCCACCTGCGCAATCCCTTGTGGCGAACGTTCTGGGATGCGATCTTCGCAGTCTCCAGCCTCCTGCTTGCCGTCGTCTTCGGCGTCGCCTTAGGCAACCTGATTCGGGGCGTGCCTCTCGGTCCCGATGGCCAATTCTTTGCCGCGCTGTGGACCACGTTCACGCCCGACCGAATCCCGGGAATCCTGGACTGGTTCACGGTCCTCGTGAGCGCGCTCGCCGTTGCGATTCTCTCCGTTCATGGAGCGAACTATCTCGCGCTCAAGACGGATGCGGACGTCCGCATACGGGCATGCAGGATTGCCGATGTCGGCGCATGGGTCGTGGTCCTCCTAGCGATCATGGCACTTCCGGCGCTTGTATTTGTCCAACCAGCGCTGCGGGACGGGTATGTCGCACACCCGGTTGGGTCTGTCCTGCTCCTGACGGCGGGGGTGACGCTATTCACCGCACAGTATTTCCGTCGGTCTCGACTGGATCTCGCGGCCTTCGTGAGCTGGAGTCTGTTCATCCTGGGAAGTTTAGGCAGCATAGCCTGGGGCCTGTTTCCCAATTTATTGATCGCGACCGAAGACCCGGCATTCAGCTTGACGATTTCCAACAGCGCCGCGTCGTCCTATGGATTGCGTGTCGGCCTTGTCTGGTTCAGCCTCGGAATCAGCCTGGTCATCGGCTACACCACATGGGTCTACGTGAGTTTTCGAGGGAAAGTGGAGCGAGTCCTGTTCGAGGGCTCCTATGAATAGGCTGTTCAGTTGGCTCCAATGGTGTTGTTCTCCTGAAGCTCAAGGGGAATGTGACCCATCTACGAGGGTGATGAACCAGCTGTTAGACGCGGTATGCCGGAGGTGAGCGATGATCGGACAATCCGTGAAACTGAAAACTTTCCGCGGGATCGATGTCGGTATCCATTACTCGTGGTTCATCGTCTGTGTGCTTATCACGTTTTCGCTGACGGCGCGGTTTACGTCGGAATACCCCCATTGGACGCTTGCCGAGCATTATATGGTGGGGATCGCCACGAGCCTCCTGTTCTTTGTCTCGATCCTTGTCCATGAACTAGCCCACGGTTTCGTCGCGCTGGCGAAAGGGATTTCGGTCCGTTCGGTCACCCTTTTTTTATTCGGCGGTGTCGCGCAGATTGGACGGAGGCCGAATCGGCCACTGACTGAACTTCAGATTGCGATTGCCGGACCGATTGCGAGCGCGGTCTTGGCTGTGGGTTTTGGGACTGTTGAGTATCTGGTCGGAGATCAGCCCGAGCAACTGGCGGTGCTGGCTGGCTCGCTTGCGTTGATCAACCTGATGCTCACAGCATTCAATCTTGTGCCGGGCTTTCCACTCGATGGAGGCCGCATCTTTCGCGCGGCACTCTGGTACATCACCGGCAGTCTCACGAAAGCGACCCGCATTGCGGCAGGAACGGGACAGGCGATCGGGTATGCACTCATCTTCCTCGGGATCTGGACCGGGTTCAGCCTCGATTGGTTCAGCGGCCTCTGGCTGGCGCTCATCGGCTGGTTCCTCATGAACGCAGCGCAGGAAAGCGTTGTCCAAGTCAGTGTCCGTTCCACGTTGAGCGGATTGGTAGCGGAAGACGTCATGAGCCGTGACCGTCCGTCCGTGTCTGGACGGATCAATCTGGCCGAGTTGGTTCAGGACTATGTCCTCAGAACCGGGCGGCGTTGTTTTACTGTAACCGATGGCAACCGGCTGGAGGGATTGGTCACCTTGCATCACATTAAAGCGGTGCCGCAGAAGCGTTGGGCCCAGGTATCGGTTGGGGAGGTCATGACTCCCATGTGGCAGCTGCGGGTCGTGGGGCCCGAGAAGCCGCTTCTCGATGTGTTACGACTTCTGGAATGCCAAGACATCAATCAGGTTCCAGTTGTGGCAGGAGAGCGGCTCGTGGGCATGATCACGCGCGATCATCTATTGCGGGTGCTCGCCGCCAAGATAGAGATGGGCCTAGTGGATAAGTTGAAACTAGACGCGCCGGGGTTGTCCAAGCTACCCCAGGCCTCCTCAACGGCATGATAGAAAACGATTCCAGTACGGTGCCTGAGCGTCGCCGAACTCAAAGGTGAAGCTGACGCCATGGCTTCAAGAGCATACAGAAGATCGGACAGCCCAGGCCGTTCGCCTTGGGCTCATGGTCGGGATTCTGCCTTTGAGCGTGAGGTTGCTCAGTCCATTTATGTCTGGGTTGGTTAAGACCTGACAAGATATTAGTATTCAGAATATTCACGCCGCGTTCTGAACAGACATTCACGGAGCATGTGGGGGATGTTGTGACTATTGTCATTGAGTTGGAAGCGAGATGGGTGTTCGAACAGAGCATGGTCGCTCTGGACAGGCTTCATGCAGCCCGGTCGTGCGAATATGAGCAACATTGGGAGGGAACTGATGCCTGATTCAATATTGAAACCGATCAACCGCTTCGATGGATATCTGCCGATCGAGGATTATGGACTGATCGGAGACGGCGTCACCGCCGCGCTCATCGGTCGCGATGGTGCGGTGGCCTGGCTGTGTCTCCCGAGGTTCGATTCACCGCCCTTGTTTTGCAGTGTGCTCGATCATGCGCGCGGGGGCGCGTTCCGGATCGTTCCCGACGGTCTGCACGAATCCGCTCAATACTACGAACCGGACAGCGCCGTGCTGGTGACGGAAATGCGATGCTCGGAAGGAGTTCTGCGCGTCAGAGACTGTTGCCCGTTGATCGCCGGCGCCGATCTGTCGGAGGATGTTTCGGTGACTCGCCGTGAACTGCTCCGAAGTCTGACGGTCATGGAAGGAACGGTCCGAGTGACCATCGAGATGGAGCCGCGCGGAGGGGCGGAAGCTGAACCCCGTGAGGGAGGCCTGCGAATCCGATGCGGTGCGCAGCCGGATCTCTGTCTGCATCTGTATTCCACAGTCCGTCTGGTCGGATTCCGCACCTCCGTCACGCTCAAAGCCGGGCAATCGGTTCATCTGTTGCTCAACTGGAGACAGTCGTCGTCGCCGACTGCGGAGTTCGACCTGGAGCGGTTGCGTGAGGACACCACAGCGGTCTGGCGGCGCTGGATCAGTCGCCTGGATTATCACGGCCCTCAGGAATCGTTGATCCGTCGGTCGGCGATCACCATCAAGTTGCTGGATCACTTCGAGAACGGCGCGATCGTCGCGGCTCCGACTTCCTCGCTGCCGGAACTCATCGGCGGTTCCCGCAACTGGGACTACCGGTATGCGTGGGTGCGGGATGCGGCCTTCTCCGTCTACGCCCTCCATCGTGTCGGGCTCTCGCACGAAGCGGCGGGATTTCTCGGCTGGGTGCTGGATGCGGTGGAGCGAGACGGTACGCCGCGAGTGATGTATGACCTTGATGGACAGATGCCTCCGGAGGAGCGGGAGGATGGGGAACTGGAGGGGTACCGACGCTCCGGGCCGGTTCGGTGGGGCAACGCGGCAGCCGCGCAACATCAGCACGATGTCTACGGAGAAATCCTAGACTGCGCCTATCAATGGGCCGCACATCATGGGGCCATTCCAGGACCGCTCTGGGAGCGGCTCCGAAAGCTGGCGGATGCCGCCGCCAGGGAGTGGCGGACGCCGGACCACGGGATTTGGGAAGTCCGCACGAGTGGGCGGCCCTTTACCTACTCGGCCGCCATGTGCCAGGTGGCGTTGGATCGCGCCGCTCGAATGGCGGAGCGGTTCTCACTCCCCGGACCTTGTCAGACATGGCGACACACGGCAGATGAGATCAGACAGGCGATTATGAAAGAAGCCTGGGATGAGAAGGCACAGTCATTGACGGAGCATTTGGGCGGAGGCGGGTTGGATGCGAGTCTGCTGACATTGCCGCTGCGCCGAGTCCTCAAGGCGGATCATCCCCAAATGGTGGCGACGACCCGCGCAATCTCGGAACGATTGGGGACCGGCGGAGGGTTGCTCTACCGCTACTTGCCGGAGGAGTCGCCCGACGGCATTGCCGGGCACGAAGGAGCCTTTCTCCTGTGCAGCTTTTGGCTGGTGGATAATCTGGCCAAGCAAGGCCGGCTGGATGAGGCGGTGGAGCTTTACAATTCGCTCTGCTCTCGGGCAGGCACATTAGGGTTGCTGCCGGAAGAAATCGATCCATCGACCGGGGCGTTCCTCGGCAACTACCCCCAAGCGTTCAGTCATATCGGCGTGATTTCGAGCGGAGTCAATTTGTCGCGATTGCTGCGAAAGGCAGGGAGAGCAGTGTAGCGATGATCTTGTGCGAATTGTGAAGATGAAAATTCAGGACAGGGAGATGATGATATTCACGCCAGGTATGGTCACCAAGGAGAAGGCATGGAAGATCGTGGGGTACCTCTAAGCCCTCTGCGTGGAATCGTGAGGCGGCCGCAAATCGAACGCCAACGTCAGCGGAAACCAAAGGGCGGATGGATCGATGTGACCGTGCCGCTCCGAACAGGCATGGTTCGGTGGCCGGGCAATCCACCGGTGCGGGTCCGGCGTGTGATGGACCTGAACCGGGGCGACGAGTGCACGCTCACGGCACTCTCGCTGGGAGTGCATTCCGGTACGCACATGGACGCGCCGCTGCATTTTCTTCGGGCCGGCCTCGGGATCGACGCGATGCCGGTCGGCGCGGGCGTCGGTCGAGCGCGGGTCATCGCCATCAAGGATCCGGCGCTGATCACGGTCGAGGAATTGCGCCGGCATCGAATCCGGCGTGGGGAGCGCGTCGTCTTCAAAACGCGCAACTCACCCCGGTGCTGGAAGACGGACCGATTTCTCAAGGATTTCGTCTCGCTCAGCGCAGCGGCAGCCCGTTGGCTGGTGGCACGCGGTGTGCGCACGGTCGGCATCGATTATCTGTCTATCGCGGGATACGAGTCGGACACGGCGGAGATTCATACGATATTGCTCAAGGCAGGCATCTGGATCATTGAGGGCTTGAATTTGTCGGAAGTTCGGCCCGGCATGTGCGACATGCTCTGCCTCCCGCTGAAAATTGCCGCCGGCGACGGGGCACCGGCCCGTGCGCTGTTGAAGCCGGTCGGCCCTAAGCACGCTCGCTCAGAAAAGAGAAAGGTGGCGACATGATTCAGACCTTAATGATTCTCGGAGCGTCGGGGGACTTGACCTCAAGATTCTTGATACCGGCTATCGCCCGGCTTGATCAAGCGGGCAAGTTGCCGGAGGGGTTTCGCGTGTTGGGCGTCGCGCAGGATGACTGGAACACCGAGAGATTCCGAGGTCATCTCGAACAGAAGCTGGCGGCGCCCGGCACCGCAGGCGTTGCGGGAACGCGGGAGACGATTCTCGGGAGGGTGGACTATCGTCGTGTCGATGTGACAAGCCGGGACGAGCTTGCTCGGGCTTTAGGCAACGTGACAAATCCGCTGGTGGCCTACTTGGCGCTGCCGCCCGGATTATTCGCTCCATCGATCGAATCGCTGGCGGCGCTCAAACTGCCCAAGGGCAGCAAGGTGGTGCTGGAAAAGCCCTTCGGGGAGAGCCTGGAATCGGCGCAGGCGTTGAATCGTCTTTTGCACGAGTCGTTCCCCGAGCGCGACGTCTTCCGGCTCGACCATTTTCTTGGAAAGCAGACAGTGCAAAATATTCTGGGGCTGCGCTTCGCCAATCGCATCTTCGAGCCTGTCTGGAATACCCACCATATCGAGCGGGTCGAGATCATCTGGGACGAAACGATCACGGCGGCCGGTCGAGCCTCCTTCTACGATGTCACGGGAGCGCTTCGTGACATGGTCCAGAATCACCTGCTGCAGTTGCTGGCGTTGATTGCCATGGAGCCGCTGCATGCGCTGGACGAGCGGACGTTGCGGGACCACAAGGTGGCAGTGTTGCGGGCCGTGCGTCGCCTCGCGCCGCACGAAGTCCTAGGGCAGACGGTACGCGGACGGTATAGCAGGGGCGCCATCGGAAACGAGGAGGTCACCCCCTACCTGAAGGAGGAAGGTGTCCAGGCCGAACGCAATATGGAAACGTTCGCCCAGGTGACACTGTCGATCGACAACTGGAGATGGGCCGGTGTGCCTTTCTTGCTTCGTACGGGAAAGGCCTTAGGGCGTGATCGCCGCGAGATCGCCATTCATTTCAAGCCCGTGCCCCACCTGGCGTTCGGACAAGAGGCGCAACCGATACCGAACGTGCTCAACATCGAATTGGACCCCGACCGTATCGCGCTGAAGGTCAATGTCAACGAGCCGGGGGACTTGTGCAATCTGGACCAGGTCGAACTGGACACACGATTCCAATCAGGAGCATTGCCGGCCTACGCCCGTTTGCTCCTCGATGTTCTGGACGGCGATCCGACACTTTCGATTCGTGACGATGAGGCGGAGGAATCCTGGCGAATCGTCGAACCGATCCTGCAAGTCTGGAATAAGGGCGAGGCGCCGCTGGTCGATTATCCCGCCGGGTCAGACGGTCCGATAGGGATCTGAGTATGGTCATCAAGCAGATGACGGGCCGACTGTCTTAAACCGTTACATGAGTCGCGGCCTGAATCACATGACTTCAGCGCCTACCGGTCGGAATGACACAGCATCACCGTAGAAGGAAGAACATGACGAAGGTCAAGCAACGCAGCGGTGAGTCGAAACGCCTGATCAAGGACGCGGAGCGTAGACACGATTGGAAACGATGGGGCCATATCTCTCTGAACGGCAGTGGAGAACCTTCAGGGAAGACTCTTCAGTCAATGAGACCTGCTGGGACTCGATGCTTGGAAGATTGCGCTCGAAGCCGCTGTGAGACAGGAATGAAGCAAGGCCCAAGATGAAGTGAAAAGATGAAAATCAGGGAATGGAGCGTGTCCAAGGTCAAGACATGAAGCGTGGTCTGGCGGCACTGCAAGTCGTGCTTCTCATGGGCGTTTCAGGATCGGGAAAAACAACCATCGGCCGGTTGCTTGCCGAGGAGTTGGGATGGAGCTTCCAGGATGCAGACGAATTTCACCCGTTGACGAATATGGAAAAACTACGGCAAGGCATGCGGTTGACGGACGAAGATCGCCTCCCATGGCTGCGGCAAATTCGTCGCTTGATCAGGGGATGGATCGAAGCCCAAAGGCCTGTCGTGCTGACTTGTTCGGCCCTCATGCGCCGGTATCGAGAGATTCTCCTCGATGGGGTGGAAGATCGAGTACGGCTTGTCTATCTGAAGGGGAACCACGATCTCATTGAGCGGCGCCTGGCCGATCGTAAAGATCATTTCATGCACAGGGATTTGCTTGCGAGTCAGTTTGAAATTTTAGAGGAGCCGGGCGAGGCGTTGGTGGTCGACATCGACGATTCGCCCGACCGAATCGTGGCCCACATCAGATCCGACCTTGGTCTGTGAAAGCGAAATGAGGAGGTTCGGGGAAGGCGGATTCCCACGCGCGTCCAGAGGAAACCATGTTGCGTTCGATTGAAGACCGGGGCGAAGAACCGCTGATCCGGCCGGTGGTGGAGCCGTTTCAACGGTTCATTCACACCGAATCGGCTGCAGGCATCTTGTTGCTGGTCTCGACGGTCGTCGCCCTCATGTGGGCCAACTCGCCGTGGGCGGAAACCTATATCGCCTTTCGGCGACTGCCGGTGACGGTGGGCATAGGTGACTTTGTGCTCACGGAACCACTGGTGCTGTGGATCAACGACGGCCTGATGGCCATGTTTTTTTTCGTCATCGGCTTGGAGATCAAGCGTGAGGTGCTGGTCGGAGAGCTGTCCTCCCTGCGCCAAGCTACCTTGCCTCTCGCCGCCGCGCTGGGTGGATCGACTCTGCCGGCGCTGCTCTACACGGCGTTCAATGCGGGCACAGAAGGCGCGAAGGGTTGGGGTATTCCGATGGCCACGGACATCGCCTTTTCGTTGGGGATCCTTTCGTTGCTCGGCAAGCGCGTGCCGCTGACGTTGAAAGTATTCCTCGTCGCGCTGGCCATTGCCGATGATCTGGGGGCCGTCTTGATCATCGCGTTCTTCTATACCTCCGCCATTTCCTGGATGAGTCTCGAAGTGGGGGGCGGGTTCCTGGTTGCCCTGATAGGCGCGAATGTGCTGGGTATCCGTCACCCACTCGTCTACGGGATGCTGGGGATCGGTGGGTTATGGCTGGCGTTCCTCTTATCCGGTGTCCATCCGACGATCGCCGGGGTGCTCGCCGCGTTCACGATCCCGGCGCGAACGCAACTGTCCGGTGAAGAGTTCATCAGACGGAGCCGCGCACTGATCGAGAAGTTTCAGAAGGTGACAAAGCCAAGTGAACCGCCGCTTGCGAACGAGGCTCGGCAGAAAGTGGCTTCTCGTTTGCAGCATGTGGCTCGCGAAGCCGGCACCCCGTTGCAGCGACTGGAGCACACCCTGCATCCGTGGGTCACAGCGGTCATCCTCCCTGTGTTCGCTTTGGCCAACGCCGGGGTCGTGATCGAGGGCGACGCGTTCGCGACATTGGGACATCCTGTGGCGCTCGGCATCTTGGCCGGTCTGGTCATCGGTAAGCCGGTGGGAGTGACGCTGGCGTCGTGGCTGGCGGTGCGATCGGGTCTAGTGACGATGCCGGATGACCTGAACTGGCGTCACATCATCGGAACGGGGTTCCTGGCTGGCATCGGCTTCACCATGTCCCTTTTTATCGAGGGCTTGGCCTTTGGAAAAACGCCGCTCGACGCTCCTGCCAAGGTGGGCATTCTAGCGGCTTCGGGAATAGCGGGATTAATCGGGTGGTTATTTCTGAAACGTATTCGTCAGACCCAATCCAGCGGGAGTTCCCAGTCTGGCAAGACGGGGTGAAAGTTAGGTCCTGCAAAGCAGGACAAGCCTCGCTCGCAATCAATTGAGGACTACGTCTGTAAGGACATGGGAATCTAAGGAGAGATGAACGTGGCATTGCTTGGTTTTGCCATACTGGGCCGGCCGGCGCGTCAAGCACGCGTCGGTAACCGCACGCAGGGAGTTTTCATCTTTCCTTAGCGTGGGAGGAACACCATGATCGATCAGGAGCTCATCAATCGTCCGTTGGTCAGAGCTGGTTGTGGTGGTCGCTGATCTGGCTGACATTCTTTCCGATCGTCGGGGTGCTCGTGTCCATCAAGTTTCATCATCCGGGCTTCCTTCTTCAGATGCGAACAGGAACCTACCGTGAATGGATCACCCGTAAGGTTGTTCATGATCATGGGCGTGCTCAGGATGAGTCAGGGAGCATGCCTGAAGTCCGAGGCTGCCCGATACTCGTTGCGCCGCTGGAGCCGTCCGTCCAGAGCTCGATCGGACTGGACATCCCTGTAAGAGTGTTCTAGCTGGTTCCGCCGGTCTCGTGACAGGCCGTATCGAAGAAAGATTATCAGAGGAAATGAATCCATCAGTACCCAAACAAGGTCTCGAAGCGCTCTCCTGCGTCTTGTGTTTCTTCATCGCATGGCATAGTCGGCGTGAGTCCAGCGTCACAGTTCGTCATCTT
Source organism: uncultured Nitrospira sp. (assembly GCA_902500755.1). Classification (GTDB taxonomy): domain Bacteria; phylum Nitrospirota; class Nitrospiria; order Nitrospirales; family Nitrospiraceae; genus Nitrospira_D. The sequence goes on along the minus strand of CABVRV010000036.1, from coordinate 1,338 downwards.
GTCCTAACTCTTGTGGCGTTGCTTCCCTGTTCGGTGGAAGCCCTCGATATCGGCCCACCGGCGCCACCGCGTTACTCTGTTGACGGGGTGATCGTCGACGGACGACCCACGGTTTTTTCGACGACGCAGGATCCGGTCGTTCCTGTGCCGCGCACGGAGTCTGTGAGAGGAGCGCCTCCTAACGACAGGACGATTGAACGAGTATCGGGCGAGGTGCGAGGACCACGGATACCTGAGCCGATGGTCTTCGATCTGATCCGCCCGTTGGGTGGGAAACGGGGCGAGGCAGAAATCAACGTGCTTGGATTGATTCCTCTTAGGAGAAAGGCCAGGACGGTTGATGCAGCAACCGATCCGTTGGGCCTTGTCCGGCGCAGCGAGGACACACAGGGGCTCGAGTGGGCTCCGGAGATCGAGTATGATCTGTGCGACGGCGTTGGAATCGAATTCGAATTGCCGATGGAGAACGGACGCATTGAGGCGTACAAAGGCGCCGGTCAAGCGACCTTCGGCACGGCTTTGGAACACCGGTTCATCCATGGGACTCAAGTCATCGCCCAGTATGATCCGCAGCCGAAGCTGTGGACGACCACGTTCCTCTATCTCGCTGGTTTCCGGTTTAATGAAACCTGGAGCACATTCGGCATGTTTGGGCCACGGACTGAGCTGGGAGGTCGTGTGACAGACCGCCGAACCGAGTGGCTGAGTAACGTGACGCTGTTTGCGGACGTGACGAATCGGTTGGTGGCGGGTATTGAGACCAATTTTGGTCAAGTGATCAATGGCCATGCATCCCTGTTGGTCATGCCGCAAGTGCATTACGAGGTCAGCAAGCATTGGATGATCCAGGGCGGCGCTGGAACGCGGATTACCAAGGGCCTGACTCTCCCTGAAATCGGATTTCGGCTCATTCGTGAGTTCTCATAAGATGAATTTTCTCCATGCCCGTACGGGCATGGAGATCGCGATCAAGAACGCGGTGACAATGACCGAGGAGATACGTGGAGTACTTTTCCAAAATATTCATCTCACTGGCGATGGGAAAGATCGACTGGCTGGACTCACGGGGCCGATGTCCTTGAAGAGAATGTTGCAAGAATGCTCGAAGCGCAGGGGTGTCCACACCCGAATACTCCGATCGAGTCAGACGTGAAGCACACCACCACACGTAAGCTTCGCCCACGAGGTGCTGATCGCTATAGACTGTTCTACGAAGAGGCGGCTGATGTCTACAATGAACGGCGTATCTCCCAGCACCATCATCGCTGACACTAAATCAGGGCTCGTCGTATTTTTCGTGGCGCTGCCCTTATGTCTCGGAATCGCACTCGCTTCCGG
>CABVRV010000035.1 GCA_902500755.1 uncultured Nitrospira sp. | reverse complement strand
CAGAGAGGATATCCCGAACTATGGCCATCCTAAGAAGCTTAAGTAAGCGCCATTCACTCCCGGTACCTTTTCTTACCTCTCAACTCTCTGGGGCAGCCGCTTTATTCCAACCGCCCTGCTGCGACAAATACATAATGGTCGCCGAACCCGATGAGGTCGGCCATTCCATCATTGTTCACGTCTCCCACCGTCCGCACATGCTGATCCGTCCGCCATCCGCCGTTATAGGTAAAGCTCTGCAGTACCCGCTGGGGGTTGCTAAATGTCACCCGCTGCGGGTCGCTCCCGTCGGCCTGGGCCAGTGCGACAAAGACGGCATTGTCGCCGAACCCGATGAGGTCGGCTCTGCCATCTGCATTCACATCTCCCACCGTCCGCACATGGTGATCTGTCCGCCATCCACCGGCATTATAAGTCATGTTATGGAGGGAGTTATGTACGCATCCTTTGTAATACTGAGGTAACCGAGAACTAAGGAGACCTGCCCCGCATGGCTGAGGACATTGATTGGCATCTCTAGCGACTGCTGTTTGCCGTAGACGTTGTATGAGGTCATTTCGGTCCAAAGCTGGTTCACAGGAAAGCCATAAGGCTAACACCCCTGATACATGGGGCGCAGCCATGGAAGTACCTTCCATGAAGCCGTATCCACCATCAATCAGACTCAATACCCCATCGACAGCTTGAAACTGACCTGTCCGAAAAAAATCCCCGCCGGGCGCCATAATGGTAACCTTTGGGCCGAAGTTGGAATAGCGGGTCACCAAATTGCCATCTGAATTAGAAGCCGAAACCGCGATGACGTTATCACATCCAGCCGGCATCATAGTCGCTACATCAAGAGCATCATTCCCGGCTGCCGCAACTATAGTAACGCCGGCATCCACTGCATCGTTTATTGCATTTTGTGTCGCAGGAGTGTCACTAGCACATGAGTGACCTGCTCCAAGATCAGCGCGTAGACTAGCATTGATGATCCTAGCCAGGTTTGCATTCCGTGGGACACCGGGGACTCTCAAGCCAGCGGCCCATCGGATGGCATCATTAATATCTGCGGAGGTTCCTCCGCATCTGCCTAGAACTCGCACAGGCAACACGGTTACCCGCCAATTTACCCCTGCCACGCCTGTAGCATTATCCGTGTTCCCTATGCCGACAGTTCCGGCAACATGAGTCCCATGCCAGGTTGAGTTGGTTGGAGGGCTGCCTAGGAAGCAATCGTTGGCAGCCTCCCCATCGCCAGGGTCAGTTGGGTCGTTATCCCTACCATCACCGTCATTGGCAGTGAATATACGTGTTATGAAATCAAATCCCTGTCCCAAATTGGTTTCACCCATAATGTCCGGGTGGTTCGGCAGTATACCGGTGTCTAGCACAGCCACTACGATGTCTCCCCTACCGGTAGTTATCCCCCATATAGCCGGGAGGCTGATTCCCCCTTCCACATCTCCTGCCTTATTTCCTTTATTAAAGTAGTGCCATTGTTCGTTGTATCGCGGATCATTCGGATTGACTTGCTGCGCAACCACAATGTAGTTGAGTTGCGCGTATTCCACATTGGGATCTTTCCGAAGCTGCTTCAACGCCTCTATGGTTTTCTTAGCCGCATCACTGGCATTCAATGAATGGAACGTTGTTGGGTTAATCCTAACAAGGATCTCTCCTCCGGAAAGCGGTTGCTGCGCCCCTTTTTCAATTTCCAAAGCTGACATTACCTGAGGTGATAGTGTCTTTGTTGGTTTCATTTTGACGATGATTTCCCCAACGACAAAATTGGGGCCTGTGTCGGTACGTGATTTTGATGGCTTAATAGGAGCATCGGATCCTGATCGTGTCGTCATAGGGCTCAAAACTAATAAAGCAGTAGCGATAAAAAAATACAAATAGCGCTTCATAGCTTCCTCCCTTCTGCCGCTAAATCAATCCTCGTAACAATGGATAGAAGCCTTACATAAGCGAGAGCGAGGAGCAATAGCCTCAATCGGCTCGGCAGCCACCACAGCAGCATTCTCGACAGAGAAAATGGAAAGATCTGAACTGAGAGTGCCCCGAAATAATGGACACCGGGATTAAGAGTCACTCTGCTGCTCAAACTTCTCCGGACTCCGATAGCCGAGCGCCTGATGCAAACGCTGGCGACAAAGGTGTCTGTCAAATCCGGGCCACATCAGGTCTTGTGATAGCACATTGCTGGATTCTCGACCCGTCTCCGATGGCAAACTCCTTCACATACCAGCTACCTCATCCTCGAAGCGTATAACTCATGAAATCTCATCTACTGTGAACACTGTGACATCGGCTTCTTATAGCAAAGAATAGGCCGCGATGAGTCGACAAGAATGGCTTTTCTCCAAAGGATTATGCTGCCGTCTCTGAAGAAGCTTCCGTCAGGTGAATCTCTTTCGATTCTGAGAGTATCCGAATATAGATTCAGTGAGGGTGCGTGAGTGGTGAGGAATACAATCGGAGGTAGCGATGCCGAAGAGCAAGCGAATTTTGTTTTGGGCACGACTATTGACGTGAAGAAGTGGGGAGGAGTTTTGGCCTCTTGACTGGATCCTTCGAGATGGACGATTCCTTGTCTCACCCTTCTCGACCGTCTCTTTCGAGTCGAGCTTCCGCGTTGGCGTTCATGATCACCTCGGAGTCCATCCCCTCATGGCGGAACGCGCTTGACAGATGAGCATACCGCTCAATCTTCACGAGAACATCGCCGGAAGGCCAGGTCGCGGAAGCGAGGCGACGACGATCGGCACTTGGCCGACTTCGGCCCACGACAGCACCACTACCTCCGGTTCAGCACTAAACGATTGGAGCAGCAGAAGGACACCGAGAAAGAGGGCAATGATGCCGGGCCAGATCATCGAGAGCGCACCAATAACCAACAGAAACGTGATCGCCGACAACGTCAGCTGGAGGAACTGGCTCTTGACTGGGATCATAAGGCCCTCCTTCGTTCGCTCTCGACTGAAACCTCTACGCCCCAGCGATTAAACGTGGAATAAGCACGCTATCTCACCCATTCCAAGGCTGGCTGGTATCACCGCAACGGGAGCTTGTGCAATTCCTCCTTGGAATGAATACGATCATCCGTAGTTACTAGATGCTTTTAGTCCATCACGCGCTAGGGCCATATCACCAACCCACGTGTCACCGCATAAGAGCTTCTTCACCCGTACCACTCGATCAGCAAGGAACGGGCCATGGTGAATCTACTTACAACGACGCGAATTTCCTCATTTTCTTGTGGCCCGACGAAATGGGGGCCTTAGCAAATGTATCGATTTCGATTCATGGAAAGTATCCGAATCGATTCAGTGAGGTATGTCGAGATTAGCGTAGGCCATGGAAGGTAAAGGGATGGGGTAGAACGCTATTTATGCCTGAACAAGCCGCTTGAGGGCAGCACAAGTTGTACAGTATCCTGCCTGGCAACACGAGAAATCCTATGACTCCAGTAGAAGCCGCAGCTGCCCTGTTCAAAGCGATGCCGCAGCCCATCACGGTCGCACAGCTTGAGGAATATGGTCTTGGGGTATCGGACTCAACTGCACAACAAATCGCCCGTGAGATTTTGTCACTGAATCTGTACTGGGTCCTGGCTGCGGTGGATGCGCATATCCCCACCAAGTATCGGGCGGCGATCAAGGAACAGCTGTTCGAGTCGATCCAGAGCACCTGGTGGGAATCAGGACAGTTAGGACAAGGTACCTGGGGTGAGTATCAACTTGAACTGAACGAACGACGAGAACATTATGCCCGGCTCGCGGATCAGGAAGGAATCAGTCATATGGGTATTTGTGCTGAAACTGCGGCGTTAATCGAGGATCACGGCCTTGTCTCGTCTGAAGACCGACCCAAGCTCCTGGTGTTGTTGATCGATTATGCTCCAGCGTCGGAGTATGGCAGGTTACTCGACGAGGCTCTGTAGGGACTACCCCACGCGAAGATAAACTTCGCCATTCATAGGTACCGATGCGCCAAGACCTTGCCGCTCTCGTCAAATTCATAGAGGAGCGGAGCTCCTGTCGGAATATTCAGCTCCAACACCTCTTCCTTCGATAATTGGTCCAACTCCATTACCAGCGCCCGCAGGCTGTTGCCGTGCGCCGCGATGATGATCGTCTCGCCCTTTGACAGGGAGGGCTTGATCATCTTCTCGTAATAGGGCAAGGTACGTTCGGCTGTGTCTTTGAGGCTTTCCCCGCCGGGCGGTTTCACATCATAGCTTCTTCGCCAGATTTTCACCTGGGCATCCCCATACTTTTTAGCGGTTTCAGCCTTATTCAACCCCTGAAGTTCTCCATACATCCGTTCGTTCAAGGCTTTGTCCTTCTCAATGGGAATCGTGGGTTGCCCGATCGTCTCCAACACGATTCGCAACGTCTCATTCGCCCGGCTGAGCACCGATGTGAAGGCTCGGTCGAACGTAAAGCCACGGAGCTTTTCACCGGCTTGTTTCGCTTCCTCGATGCCCTTCGGAGAGAGTGGGACATCAACCCACCCCGTGAAACGATTTTCCAAGTTCCACTGTGACTCACCATGACGAAGCAAGACTAACCGTGCCATCTTCTATGCTCCTCACTCGGACAGAAAGAACCCGAACACAAAAATAGCGATTTGATGATTCACGTCACGCTGGCGCCGTGACTTCGGCCTGTTTCGCCGGCCGGTCGATCGAGACCTGGCGGACCTTCTTGAACCATCTTTGTCAGCGTAGCCAGAAAGATGATGTAGAAGAAGACTCCGACCCAAATGACATACGGTTGCACTCCGCCCGATTCTTTGAGTGCCGTGTCTTGTCCAGCCTGATCCGTTCCCCCTGCCTTCTTGATTTCAGTGATATGCTCGCGGCAATGCCAATAATAGAGATAGTTGGCTGTGGCCCCCGCCATGATGCTCCAGACGATGCCGGCAGAAAAATCTCCCGTGAGGTAGGTCGAAACCATCGGGCCGACGGCATAGACGAAGGCGTGCAGATACATCTTGCGATAGAGAAACCACAGAAACGAAATATAGAGAAACGCCGGCCAGTTCCACGAGAGAGCGAACCGTGGTTGGCCGTTCGATGAGAATTTTTTGAAGACGGACACATAGTGGTCGGCATTGGGACCGATGAATTGGCGCCAAAGCGCTTCCTCGCTTTGAATTGGTCGAGCGGCGGATGCCTCCGTCGCCGCCTCGACGGCGGCCGGGGCTTCACCCAACTTGGCGCCACACTGATAGCAGAAATTGGCGTCATCAGGATTTTGTCGGCTGCATTGGCTACAGGCCATCATGGCACGTCACCTTACCATACTTGAAAGTGGACTATCTGGTCTATCTCCATGTTCCCTGCCCACTCACAAAAATTAGATCAAGAGGCTTCTCTAATGACAACCTTTCTCGAGACTCCACTTATTGCTCTTGGGCTTGACGCTGTGCTAGTTTTCCTGTCTTTCTCAGAGGATTCGTCATTATGCCGACCGAAGAACTGAAAGACGATGCCGCTAAATACTTGATGCAGACGTACAGTCGGCAGCCGATCTCGATCGTCCGGGGACGGGGCGCCAAGGTCTACGACCTGGAGGGGCGAGAGTATCTCGATTTCGTCGGAGGGATAGCCGTCAACGTCTTAGGGCACGGTCATCCAGACCTTGTTCGAGCGATTCAACGCCAGGCAGCGCAACTGATCCACACGTCGAACCTGTATTACACAGAACCTCAGGTAAAGCTGGCGCGTCTCCTCGTTGACCACTCGTTTGCCGACCGCGTGTTCTTCTGCAACAGCGGCGCTGAAGCCAACGAAGCGGCGATTAAACTGGCACGACGCTACGGGCATGAACGACATGGAGCGAAGCGGTTCGAAGTCATCACGATGAAGAATTCGTTCCATGGCCGTACATTGGGCATGCTCACCGCGACCGGCCAAGACAAGGTTCAGAAGGGCTTCGAGCCGTTGATGCCTGGTTTTGCCTATGCGCCGTTCAATGATTTCAGCGCGCTTGAGTCTATGGTCAATGAGCAGACCGCCGCCATTATGCTGGAGCCCATTCAGGCAGAAGGCGGTGTGCATGTCGCCACACGCGATTACCTGAAGAGCCTGCGGGAACTCTGTACGCAGCAAGACATACTTCTGATTTTTGATGAAATCCAGACCGGCATCGGGAGAACCGGTACCTTCTTCGCCTACGAACAACTCGGGGTGAAACCTGACATCATGACCCTTGCAAAGGGCCTGGCCGGGGGAGTTCCAATCGGAGCTTGCTTGGCGACCGAGTCAGCCGCCGCCGCTTTTACACCAGGAGCCCATGCATCGACATTCGGTGGCAACCCTCTGGCCTGTGCCGCGGCGCTGGCTGTCTGCCGGGTGCTGCTCGAAGGCCGCGTCTTGGATCACGCGAAGTCAATGGGCCAGTACCTGGCGAAGGGGCTGACCGACTGCAAGGATCGCTACCGCATCGTGAAAGACGTACGCGGCCTTGGCCTCTTGCAAGGTGTGGAGCTGGAGGCCGACGCCAGAGCAGTGGTCGCGGATGCGCTGGCCCGTGGGGTGCTCATCAATGCCGCAACCGAACGAGTGCTGCGCTTCGTGCCGCCCTTGATCATTGCACAACGAGAGATCGATAAACTCCTTGATCTACTCAGTACGCTGCTGAACCAACGCATGACGGCCGGAAAAGATTCACACCATTGATGACTAGATCAACCCGATACGGCAGCCCCGTTCACTACGCGAAGGATCTGGTAGACGTCGCCACGATGCCGCAAAAGCAGATCCTGGACTTACTGCGGTTGGCGGCCTCGCTCAAGAACAAGCAACGCCAGGGCATACCACATCGTTTGCTGGTTGGTAAAACCCTGGGGCTTCTCTTTCAAAAGCCATCGACGAGGACCCGCGTATCGTTTGAGGCGGGCATGAATCAATTGGGTGGCCACGCGCTGGGGCTTCCCATGGGCGACATTCAGCTTTCACGCGGGGAGACGGTCTCAGACACCGCTCGAGTGCTGTCCCGTTACCTAGATGGGATCGTCATACGGACTTATGATCATTCGATCGTCGAAGAGTGGGCCGCTGAGGCCACCATGCCGGTCATTAACGGGTTGACCGACCACAGCCATCCATGTCAGGCCTTGTCGGATTTACTGACGATTCAGGAAATCAAAGGTCGACTCAAGGGAATCAGCTTGGCCTACATCGGGGACGGGAACAACGTCGCCAATTCGCTTATCGAAGTGGGGGCAAAGATGGGCATGCGCGTGGTGATCGGATGCCCTTCTGGCTATCAGCCCGATCAACGGGTGATTGATCGCGCCAGAATGGAGGGTCAGGCTACCGGTGCCGCTGTCGAGGTGGTCGAGAATCCCTTAGTGGCAGTCAAAGAAGCGGACGTGGTGTACACCGACGTCTGGATTAGCATGGGGCGCGAGCGAGAACAAGCCAGACGATTACGGACCCTGACACCCTACCAGTTGAATAAGCGATTACTGCATCGGGCGAAGCCCGATGCCATCGTGATGCATTGTTTGCCGGCCCATCGTGGGGAGGAGATTACTGCGGACGTGCTGGATGGTCCGCAGTCGGTGACCATTGACCAGGCCGAAAATCGGCTGCATATGCAAAAGGCGATTTTGAGCCAGTTGCTCACCCGGAAGAAAGGCGCACGGTAGGAATTCTCACATGAGACCAAACCCTATCAAGAAAATCGTTCTCGCGTATTCTGGCGGACTGGATACCTCCGTCATCCTGAAGTGGCTGCAAGAAACCTATCAGGCCGAGATCATCGCGTTTTGCGCCGACCTTGGACAGGGAGAAGATCTCAAGGCCGTCAAGGCCAAGGCTCAGGCGCTCGGCGTCAAGAAGGTCTATGTCGAGGACTTGCGTGAGACGTTCGTCAAAGACTATGTCTTTCCAATGCTCCGTGGGAACGCGATGTATGAAGGCTGCTACCTATTGGGGACCTCCATCGCTCGTCCGTTGATTGCTCGTCGGCAAGCTGAAATCGCGCTCAAGGAAGGAGCTGAAGCGGTCTCACATGGAGCGACGGGAAAGGGCAATGATCAAGTTCGTTTCGAGCTCACCTACATGGCGCTTGCGCCAAGCTTGAAGATTATTGCGCCTTGGCGAGAATGGACGATGCGCTCCCGGCGTCAGCTTATCGAATATGCGGAACATCATGGGATTCCCGTGACGGCAACCAAAGCGAAGCCCTATAGCACGGACCCAAATCTGTTTCACATCAGCTACGAAGGCGGCATTCTTGAAGATCCCTGGGAATCGCCGCCCGATGAAATCTTCCAGATGACCGTCTCGCCGGAGAAGGCACCGAATACGCCGCAAGAGGTCGAGATCGAGTACCAAGGAGGCAACCCCATCGCGATCAACGGCAAGAAGATGAGCCCCGCGACACTCCTCGCGCATCTCAATAAACTGGGCGGTGCGCATGGCATCGGACGCGTTGATCTGGTCGAAAACCGCTACGTCGGAATGAAATCGCGAGGGGTGTACGAAACACCGGGAGGGACGATTCTGCACGTTGCGCATCGCGGGCTTGAATCCTTGACGATGGATCGTGAAGTCCTCCACTTCCGAGACAGCCTCATCCCTCGATTTGCCGACTTGATTTATAACGGCTATTGGTTCAGCCCCGAGCGCACAATGGTACAGGCAGCGATCGATGAAGCACAAAAAGACGTGAGCGGTATGGCGCGTGTAAAGCTCTACAAAGGAAGCTGCACTCTGGCAGGACGGAAATCGAAACAGTCACTCTATCGACTCGACGTCGCCACGTTTGAAGAGGACGACGTATATAATCAGAAAGATGCGGAGGGTTTCATCCGCTTGAATGCCTTGCGGCTCAGAATCCGTGCCCAAAGGAAGAAGGCTTCGTCCTGATGGCTAAAAAGAATGGCCGTCCGAACGCTACGATCGGAAGAGGCAAGGCTTGGGACGGTCGGTTCCGCGAAAAGACCGATCAGTTGGTGGATGCCTTTACCAGGTCGGTGACGGTCGACTTCAGACTCTATGCCGATGACATTGCCGGGAGCATTGCTCATTGTAAAACGCTGCAGAAAGCACGGGTGCTGACACTTTCGGAGACGCAAAGGATCGTCCGCGGATTGGAATCGGTGAAGCGAGAACTGGATCGTGGACGGTTTAAATTCTTGTCTCAAGATGAAGACATTCATATGGCGATCGAACGAAGATTGACCGAAACAATCGGCCCATTAGGGGGCAAGCTGCACACGGGGCGAAGCCGAAACGATCAGGTCGCACTGGATATTCGGCTGTACCTGCGCAGGCAGCTGGATCAGCTGCAGGAGCAACTGATCGGATTGCAACGCGTGCTGGTGATGAAGGCCGGTGCGAACCGTGAAATCATCATGCCCGGGTATACACATCTGCAACGAGCCCAGCCGGTCCTGTTCGCGCATCACTTATTGGCGTACGTGGAGATGTTTGAACGGGACAAAGGTCGGCTGCGAGACGCGAGAGGTCGGCTTAATGTCATGCCGCTGGGTTCCGGAGCCTTGGCCGGCACGAATTACCCGGTGAATCGTCGATACACCGCTGAACTGTTAGGGTTTCCCGCGATCACCGCAAACAGCATGGATGCGGTCTCCGATCGAGATTTCATGATCGAATCTGCCTCCGCTCTTTCCATCGTGATGATGCATCTCTCACGGCTGAGTGAAGAGTTGATCTTGTGGGCCTCGCAGGAATTTCAGTTCGTCGATCTCCCTGATGCCTTCTGCACCGGAAGTAGCATGATGCCCCAGAAGAAAAACCCGGATATTCCAGAACTGGTTCGAGGAAAAACCGGACGGGTCTACGGCCACTTAGTCAGTTTGCTGACGACGCTGAAAGCCTTGCCGTTAAATTATAATCGTGACCTCCAGGAGGATAAGCCGGCGCTGTTTGATGCCCTCGACACGGTACAATCTTCCGTCCGAGTGATGACCGAGCTGATGCGTCGCCTAGAGGTCAACCAAGAAATACTCCAACGAGCCTTGCAGGGAGGCGGCCTGCTTGCGACGGAACTCGCCGACTATTTAGTCCTGAGGGGGGTGCCTTTTCGCGAAGCGCATGGGATTACCGGTCGGATCGTTCGCGCCGCCCTGGATCAGGGTCGTGAGATAACCGACTTGTCATTGGAGGAGATGCGGGGATATTGTGAGCGGATAGAAAAGGGAGTATTCACTCGTCTGACCACTGCAGCGGCGATCGATCATAAAGGACAAATCGGCGGAACGGCCAAAGTGCGAGTTGAGCAGCGCATCAAGGAGCTAGAGAAATTCTTGTCATGAGCATTCTCTTGATTATTGTATCGGCAGGGCTTCTGATCTCTTGCGGCGTGGTAGGGTCCCCGGTCGCCCCGGAATACGTGGGTGTCGCAGTGACGGTCGAGAAACAAAAGCGACAGCATGCGCTTGAAACAGACCGTGAAGGGACAGGATCAGTGGTGGCCGACCCTTCCCTAGAGGATCACGACATTAATCTTCCTCCGTCTCATCCGGTTGGAACACGATGAAGGTATTGTGCTTGATGAACCTACATTTTTATAAGGATCGGCGCGATGCATAGTTTTGAATATCGCCACGGAGAGTTGTACTGCGAACAGGTGCCGGTCAGCCGGATCGCAAAAGAACTCGGCACCCCATGCTACATCTATAGCCACACTACGCTCGTCCGTCATTTCCATGCCTACGACAGCGCCTTCAAACATATTCCTCACGTCATCGCGTTCGCGATGAAAGCGAACTCCAATCTCGCGATCCTGCGACTGATGGCCAGAGAAGGAAGCGGAGTGGATATTGTCTCAGGGGGAGAGCTGTTTCGAGCTTTGAAGGCCGGTGTGCCCGCCTCCAAAATCGTATTCGCCGGAGTCGGCAAGGCTCCTGATGAAATTCGTGATGCACTGAAAGCCGACATCCTCATGTTTAACGTCGAATCCCCGGCTGAGCTCCATGCCATCAATCAGGTCGCCGCTGAAGTCGGCAGAAAAGCTCGCATCGCGCTTCGAATCAATCCTGATATCGATCCGAAAACTCATCCATACATTTCCACCGGTCTCAAGAAAAGCAAGTTCGGAATTGCGGCAGAGCGAGCAGTAGAAGACTTCGTCCTCGCCGCTTCAATGAGTCATATTGAGGTCGTGGGCGTCCATGCCCATATTGGGTCTCAGCTGACGGATGTGGCGCCTTTTACAGCAGCTTTGAAGAAGGTTGTGTCACTTATCGGGACTTTAAAAGAAAGAGGCCTGAACATCCGTTACCTCAATATCGGAGGCGGGCTTGGCATCACCTATTCAGACGAAAAACCGCCGTTGCCACAAGATCTATCCAACGCCGTTTTACCGCTCGTGCAGGGGTTGAACCTCACGTTGGTCATGGAACCTGGACGTGTCATCGTCGGGAATGCCGGTATTCTTGTGACGAAAGCCATGTACCTGAAGGAGGGGGAAACCAAGAGCTTTGTCATCGTCGACGCCGCCATGAACGATCTCATTCGGCCAAGTCTGTACGAGGCCTACCACGAGGTCCGCCCTGTGAACGAGGAAGCGGGGCGACGTGCAAAACTGACCGTGGATATCGTTGGCCCGGTCTGCGAGTCGGGAGATTTCCTGGCCAAAGATCGATCCCTACCGGTCGTGAAGCCCGGTGAGTTGCTCGCGGTGATGAGCGCCGGAGCCTACGGCTTCGTCATGGCCTCGAATTACAACTCTCGTCCCCGGGTTCCAGAAGTGCTTGTGAGAGATGGAGAGTTCCACGTTATTCGTGAACGAGAACGGTATGAGGATCTGATAAAGGGCGAGCAGATTCCACCTTTCCTGAATATCACGGAGTGAGTATGTTTACCGGATCTCTTGTTGCCATTGTCACGCCGTTTCGACAGGGGAAAATTGATGAACGTGCTCTCGCTGAACTGATCGAATGGCAAATTGCCAATGGCACTAACGGCATCGTTCCCTGCGGCACAACGGGCGAATCTGCCACCCTTTCTCATGACGAGCACAATCGAGTCATTGAGCTGACGGTCGAGGTCGTCCATCGGCGCGTGCCGGTCATTGCAGGAACTGGTTCAAACAGCACAGAAGAAGCCATTGCGCTCACTCGACATGCAAAACAGGCCGGTGTCGATGCAGCCTTGATGATTACTCCCTACTACAACAAGCCCACGCAAGAAGGTCTCTATCGTCATTATAAAGCGGTCGCAGACGCAGTTGACTTACCTCTAGTCCTCTACAACATCCCTGGTCGCACCGGAGTCAATATGCTTCCGGCAACGATTGCTCGTCTTTCAGCGATTCAGACGATCATGGGAGTCAAGGAAGGAAGCGGATCCGTCCAACAAGCTTCGGATATTGTGCAGCTGTGTGGCGACCGTCTCACCGTACTGGCGGGTGACGATTCTCTTACACTCCCGATGATGGCGGTGGGAGCAAAGGGCGTCATTACTGTCACCGCGAACATCATGCCTGTAGAAATGGCGAATCTCGTACAGGCCTTTGCTGAGGGAAAGATTGAGGCGGCCCGACGCCTTCATTTCAAACTTTCTCCCCTCTTTGCGGCGCTGTTCTATGAGACCAACCCCATCCCCGTAAAGGAAGCCTTGGGGCTCATGGGCAAGATTGATCCAGAATTGCGCTTACCGCTCTGCTCAATGGCGCAAGACACCCGCGAAAAATTGATTCGTGTCTTGAAAGAAGCCGCGTTAATCTAAACAGTTCGAGGTGGAAGACACGATGATCAAGACCATTGTAGCGGGAGCGGCCGGACGAATGGGATGCCGTCTGGTATCACTGATCAAGGACTCTACTGTATTGATGCTGGCTGGAGCTTTAGAAGGGAAAGGCCATCCGTCGTTGGGTGAGGATGCCGGCGAAACAGCCGGATCAGGACATGCCGGCGTTTCCATCACGGACAATCTCTCATCGTTGCTGGATCAAGGGGAGGTTCTGATTGATTTTTCCGCACCAGAGGCAACACTCGACCATATGCGAACGGTTGTTCACCATCGACGCGCTATCGTGATCGGAACAACCGGATTTTCTGCCGCTCAGCTCGAAGAGCTCAAATCATTGGCCCGGCAGATTCCATGCGTGTTTTCTCCGAACATGAGCGTGGGGATCAATCTGATCTGTAAGGTCATTGGAGAAATGGCTCGCACGCTGGGCGAGGATTACGACATTGAGGTGATCGAAGCTCACCACCGGTTGAAAAAGGACGCACCGAGTGGCACAGCCCTCAAGATTGCCGAAGTTCTTGCATGCTCTGTCAACCGGAATTTAAACCAGGTCGGGGTCTTCGCTCGCAAGGGGATGATCGGGGAACGGGTCAAGGGAGAGATTGGTGTCCAAACCATTCGTGCTGGCGATATCGTCGGTGACCACACCATCCTGTTTGGCGGTATGGGAGAGCGAATCGAAGTTACCCACCGTGCAAGTAGTCGTGATACCTTTGCACAAGGTGCCCTCCGTGCCGCAAAGTGGGTCGTCCGTCAGCCTCCTGGTTTATACGATATGATGGATGTCCTCAGTCTTCACTAGATAGTGGCATGATTTGCTCTCCTTCCGTATCTGATTATTCCTCTTGATTATTACGTAGCGCCTGCAAAAGTTCTGATCTGCACGACGTGGGTGAATGTCCTGATCAGTCTTGCAGACAACTATTGCTTAGAGAGCTGTAGTAGTCTTGAGGTGAGAAATGGTGAGGATGCATCAACCACCAGGGCACAGTAAAGCCCCCTGGTGCGACCCACACCATTCGTCGTTGGTCAACGGGCTGAGATTTGGAATCCCGCAGGAGAACTAGTGTCGAGCTGTAATCGGCCGTGGTTCCTGATCCGCTGCTTTGCGACGGCCACAGTTCAAACAGGCAAACACAGTGATTGCTAATCCCGCGTCCAAATCCACCGCTCGCTCCGGCAGCATTGCCCCATGGCATTTATCACAAGTCTTCATGGGCGGCACTCTAACACCCTAAAAACTGCTAGCCAATCCTCCTGAAGTACTGGATGGCACTAGCATCAGCCCCAATTGTCTCCATGCTCATGGGTCATTTGTACACGTCCCTCAGCAACAACTCAAGATGGAATGTTGACGTTCGTCTTGACAGGCTTACGCCTCTCTCATAGGATTGTGGTCTTCGTTCGGAGAGCCACTATGTATAGATTGTTTCTCATCATTTTTCTTCTGATCCTCCTTTATTTTCTTCTTAGACAAATGTTTCGTGGGTTTCGTAGTCCCAATAGGGATATTCGGGGTAAGTCGGCTGAGGGTGCGGCCCGGCAAGAAGAACTGGATGAGATGATTGAGGACCCAGTCTGTCACACATTCGTGCCGAAACGGATTGCCGTGATCGAAGAAATGAGGGGGCGGGAGTATTGGTTCTGCAGCAAAGAGTGTGCAGCGACGTTTCGCCAACACCCAGTGTAAAAGATCGTTAAGGAACCTGAGGCAGGCTACATAGCGGGGAAGGGTCTATATGGATTCAGTCATGCTTTCGGCTAGCAGCCTGAGTAGGAGTAGTCGGACATTTTCTCCTCTTTGTCAAACTTCAATGTGATCTGGCATTGGTTGGGGGTGAAGTTAAAGAATGGCAGCCCGGATTTACCTCCTGCAATACGATAGTACGTCCAGGTCTCACCTCCAAAAAAACGTGATGCTTTGCCGTCTGGAGCGCCCCAGTTCTTCTCGAACCAGGCTTTATCCTTCCCTTGGAGCTCAGCTGGCTTAAGCGAAGCTTCCAGGTACGGATTATTCTCAGCGCAGGCCGTGATCATAAAGCAGAGGAACAGCGCCCAGACAAATCGTTGCATCGCGAGGTCTCCTGATGATTGTAGAACACGTCCTGACCGACCGGAAAATTCTAGCTCTCGCTCCGAAGCCTGTCAAACTTTCACGTCGAGATGTTGCAGCAAAGTTGAGTTCCCCATAAAATGGTCGATAATACTTCTATGAGCCGACAAACTTCTCCTAAGGAAAGGGACGACTATGAAGATTTACCTTGATACGGCGAACGTGAAGGAAATTCAGGAAGCCGCAAGTCTCGGATTGCTTGATGGGGTAACAACGAACCCCTCTCTGGTCGTCAAGGAGGGGCGCAGTTTCAGAGAAATGCTGGAAGAGGTCTGCAAGATCGTAGATGGTCCGATCAGTGCCGAGGTCGTGAGTGTAGAAGCAGACGCCATGGTGAAGGAAGGCAAAGAGCTCGCCAAGATCCATAAGAACATCGTAGTGAAGTGTCCGCTTATTCCAGAGGGGTTGAAGGCTACGAAGAGGATGGCGGCTGAGGGAATCAAGGTGAACGTGACCCTCTGCTTCTCACCTACTCAGGCTCTGCTGGCAGCCAAGGCCGGTGCATGGTGCGTATCGCCTTTCATCGGACGGCTCGACGACATCAGCTCAAGTGGGATGGAACTCATCCGACAGATTTTGACGATCTACAAGAATTATGATTATAAGACCCTTGTATTGGTAGCAAGCGTACGCCATCCACAGCACGTGGTTGAGGCGGCGTTAGCCGGCGGCCATATCTGCACAATGCCCTATGGCGTCTTCCAGGCCCTGTTTAAACATCCGCTCACTGATTCTGGGCTGAAAAGGTTTCTCGATGACTGGAAGGCGAAAGGTCAACAGTAGCGATCATGGAGACGGGCAACTTTTCAATGACTCATCAGTAAGGTTGCCCGTCCTGTATTGCTCAAAGCCACCCTTCCCCCTTTGACTGAAAGTACCGAAACCTTCCGAGAAATGGTTCCTGGATGAGCGTTACCAACATTCAATAGTCCCAGACCTGTATAAAACATAGTCATTGATCATCGATCAATCTACTTGCCTTCTGAAACACCGCGTGAAACATAGGGCGAGTCAGCTTTCCGGTAAACGTGTTTTGCTGGCTCGGGTGATAGGAGCCCAGTAGGGTCAGCCCCCAAGGCAGGCGATAGGCCACCCCGTGTCCGAATTTGAGAGTTGGCGAAGGGAGGGCATGCCCATGCGTCCTGCACGTTTTAAGGTAATGATCAAACGCAATCTTCCCCAGCGCAATCACCACGCGGTGATTCTTTAGGAGACGAACCTCTTCCTGTACGAATCGGCTACACCGTTCGAATTCATCTGGTAAAGGTTTATTGCCCGGTGGGGCACAACGTACCGTTGCCCCGATATAGCAGTCCGTCAACGCCAAGCCATCATCTCGGTGGGTTGATGAAGCCTGGTTGGCAAATCCATACCGATACAACGCTTCATACAACCAATCTCCACTCCGATCACCAGTGAACACGCGTCCCGTCCTATTCCCTCCATGTGCAGCAGGAGCAAGTCCGAGCACGTAGAGCCGCGCTTGAGGATCTCCGAAGCCGGGCACCGGCCGGCCCCAGTACGTCCAGTCACGATATTGCTTCCGTTTCTCCCGAGCAATCGCCTGCCGATAGTCGACCAATCGAGGACAGGCCGTGCAGTCACAAATGGCGCCATTCAAAGTCCTTAATGTACCCATACGGAACGCAGTCTAACATGAATGAGAACCCTATTCTGCTTGCTGGCATTTGGGTCAGCTGATAGCATGACCACGCATTTGTTGTACCACTTGATCATGTAAGTAATAGAGGAGCTTGCGAATGCTTACGCGTGGAACCCAATCCATCCTGTGTGTGATCGGAATCGTCTTCGCCATTCTGACCATATACGTGTCGGCACAGGCGACATCGGGTCCTGATGATAAGAATGCCCAGAAATCTGAGACGGAGCAGGAGCTTCTCCTGCTAGATCAGCTGGACGCACAGTCCGATCCGGAAGACCGTTTGGTCATTCTTCCGGAAATCAAGCGAGAGGGAGAACGGTTCTTCCTGAGTTCCTTTAAGCTCCCCGACAAGATTACATTCGCAGGACTCCCGGTTCCTTTGGACAACTGGCAAGTACGGGAACGGATTGAATACGAATTCTATCAATTTCTGGAAGACCAAGGCGAAAGCATCATCCTCGCCAAACGTACCGGACGCTGCTTCCCTCCCGCAGAAAAGCAATTGGCCGACACTGGTTTGCCCGATGATCTGAAGTACATGTTGTTGGTCGAGAGCAAATGTATCTCGGCGGCCTATTCTAAAGCCAAAGCCTCCGGTCCCTGGCAATTCATTCCGTCTACCGGCCGCCGGTATCGACTCAAGAGCGACGCCGTCCGTGATGAGCGTCGGAATCTTGAAATGTCGACCGAGGCGGCAGTGAAATACCTCAAGTATCTCAAGGAATATCAGAACAACGATTGGTTCTTAGCCATGGCCTCGTACAACGCCGGCGAAGAACGGGTTCGCAAGCTGCTTAAAGCACAGAATATTACTGACTATTGGAAAATGCACGGGCCCCGCGAGACCATGCGCTATGTCCCGCGAATCATCGCCGCCAAGGAAATCTATTCTCAGCCGGAGAAATATCTTGGGCTGACCAAGGACGACCTCTATATGCCGCTCGAGACCGAAACCATCACGGTGAGCGTGAAGGAGTCTCAGCGTGCCCTGACTTCCATTGCAGAAGAATTCGGCACTTATCTTCTCGAACTCAAAATGTTGAATCCTGAATTCAAGAAGGATATGCTCCCTCGCGGAAACTATCAAATTCGCGTACCCCGTCAAACCTGTCCGAGTCGCTGTTTTAAACAAGAGAAGACGCCGTAACATTCACGCTCATGAAGCTTCGGTTGCCCCCCTCCCCTGCCCAATCACTTGTTCGCAAGCTGATCACCGCAGGGCTGAATGCGGCTGATCCCTATCGTGCCCTGCTCGATAGGGTCTCGTTTAATGGCCACACACTGCAAGTAGGACCCCAAATTTACGACCTTTCACTGGTTGATCGAGTGATCGCAGTCGGTGCCGGAAAGGCATCGGCCAGAATGGGGCAGGCATTAGAAAGTGTCCTTGGCCCAAAGTTGGAAGAGGGCCTGGTTATCGTCAAGACAGGACATACCCTCCCTACAAAACGGATGGCCGTTCTTGAAGCCGGTCATCCGATTCCTGATCGTGCCGGTCTTCATGCGACTCAGCGGCTCCTGAGTTTGGTCAAAAACCTGAGCCCTCGTGACCTCCTCTTGGTTCTCTTGTCTGGAGGCGCGTCAAGCTTATTACCGGCTCCCGTACCTGGCGTGACGTTGACTGATAAACAACGAACCACACGACTGCTTCTCCGAAGCGGAGCAACGATCAACGAGATCAATATCGTCAGGAAACATCTTTCGCTCGTCAAAGGGGGCGGGCTGGCGTCTTCCACCCACGCGAAGATTGTTACCCTGATTCTCTCAGACGTCATCGGGGATGACCTTGGCTCGATCGGCTCCGGACCCACTGTTGGAGACCCCTCCACCTTTGCCGACGCGGTGGGAGTGTTGAAGCGTTACAGGATCTGGCGCTCCGTGCCAGCCGCAGTGCGCCACTACTTGGGCTCCGGTCAAAAAGGGACTGTGCCTGAGACCCTGAAACCTGGTTCGCGACGTGTACGTTCCGTGCACCATCAGATCATCGGCAACAATCAAATCATGGTGGAGGCGGTCTCGCACGGTGCCGAGATGATGGGCCTTCGCACCATACGATTTTCCACCGCCGTCATGGGCGAGGCGAGTTTAGCAGCAAAGCGTGTGACTGCCCTTGCCAAAACAATTGCCGCTGGGCACCGAATTATGAAGCGCCCATGCTGCGTGGTGGCGGGGGGCGAAACGACGGTCACGGTCACGGGAAAGGGGAAAGGTGGCCGTGCCCAGGAATTCGCTGCCGCTGCCGCGTGTGAGATCGCTGGTCTTTCAAGCGCCTGGGTTGTGGCTCTCGGCAGCGATGGAACCGATGGGCCGACGGATGCGGCGGGAGCGATGGTGAGCGGAGAAACACTCGCGCGCGCAAAGAAACTCGGCGTCGATCTCCCTTCTGCCGTGAATCGACATGATACCTATCCTGCCTTGAAGGCGCTTGGATGTCATATCCATACCGGTCCCACCGGGACGAACGTCAATGATCTTTACCTCCTCCTCCTTCTCTAGCTACTATCCCACTCCATGACACCTCCGCTCATCCTTTCACTGTCACAGTGTACCGATCTGGATCTGGTGGGCGGGAAAGCGCTTGGATTGGCTCAGCTCATCGCAGCTGGTTTCTCTGTCCCTTACGGGGTTTGTCTCACAACAGAAGCCTACAGGCAGAACCTGCATACATCAGGTTTTATCGATCACGAAATGTGGTCTACGATCAGCCAGCTACCCGATAATGAACGAGGGTCTGCCTTGGCCAGCTGCCGGGATCGGATCAAAAGGATTGAAATTTCCCACCTTGCCGGTCAATCGCAGACGGCGCTCGAAACGCTCCGTCGACCTCCGAGTGAACGCTGGGCCGTCCGATCGTCCGCTACGAACGAGGATACGACGCAATCCAGCTTCGCCGGGCTCTATCGCACCCATCTCGGCGTAGCCCTATCGGACATCGAAGCGGCCATCAAAGACCTCTGGGCCTCGCTATGGGAAGAACGTGTGATCAACTCCATGGTTCAGCAGAACCGCCTAACGCCCCCTAGAATGGCTGTGCTGATCCAACCGATGGTCGATGCGCAGACAGCTGGAGTGACGTATTCCATCCATCCTGTGACGGGTCGACGTACTCAAGTGATGATTAACGCCATACCTGGACTAGCTGCACCATTGGTTGACGGCACGATCACTCCAGACCAATACGTCGTGGACGTGACACACCATGGAGAACCCACACAGGTTCGTACACGAGTGTTGGCTGACAAGTCTCAACGGCTTTCAGTTTCGCATGAGGGGCTACGGACAGATCCGCTTGAAGAAGGGACTCAGCACCGCTCATCGCTGACAGATAGCCAGCTGTTTGCTCTCGCAAGGACTGCCAAACAGGTTGAACAGGCCCTGAGACGGCCTATGGATATCGAGTGGGCATTCGACTCCAGCCAGCTCTGGCTCGTGCAGGCGCGGCCGATTACGAACGTCCACACTCCGTGCGGCCTCACCAACGATGACTGTGAGTGGTCACGGACAAATTTCAAGGAAACGCTGCCCGAACTGCCGAGCCCGCTGAGCCTCTCGTTCCTAGAACAGTTTATGGACCGCTACATTCTTGCGCACTATCGCAGGCTGGGATGCCGGATCCCTGCTAGCCTCTCATCTGTTCGCATACTGAGGGGTCGTCCCTACTTGAACGTGACCCTTTTCCACATGTTGGTCGCTCAGCTTGGTGGGGATCCGTCCATGAACGCCGAACAGATGGGAGGTGAACCGCCACAAGCCGTCCCCTCAGTGAGACCGCTCGCTGGGTTGGCTTTCATGCGGGCTGGATGGTTGATGTGGACAGAGATGCGAAGGGTTGAACGTTCTAGCCCCCGACTATTTCAAGAAATGAAGGAACTGGCTGCAACGTATGCGCGTGACCGCATCCTCCCCCTTACGGTAGATGAACTTGTCCCTAAGCTGGACGCACTCGGTCCTTGGCTAGAGGGCCGTGACGTCACCTTTGGTATCGCCGGAGGCGTCGGTCAATGTTTGCAAATATTCAGCCACGTCCTGCCTCAATGGCTCGGCCCCGAGTGGAGAGAGTGGTTGAACGCTGCCCTTCAAGGACAAGGCACCGTCATTAGCGCTCAGCAGATTCTCCGTCTTGCAGAGCTCACGGATATCGCTCGAGATGAGCCGAAAGCGGGTGCCTACCTCACATCGGAAAGATGGAAGGCGTCGACATTTCGCTCGGCGCTTGCCGACACGCAGTTTCTCCGTATCTTCACGACCTACTTGGAAGACTATGGTCATCGTGGGGTGGGCGAATCGGATGTCATGTCGCCACGTCTGGCGGAGAATCCTGAAGCGATATTGACGATTCTCCGCACCCAACTTATCTCGGCTTCCCCTTCTCGTGAGGCGATTCTTGCGCGCCAGGAGAAGACGAGAGTCGCAGCGCTGGCCCAGATTAAAGAGCGACTCGGCTGGCGTTTCGACAGAAGGCTGGTGTTTTCATGGTGTTACCGAAGGCTCTGTCGCTTCTTCGTCCTGCGCGAGGCGAATCGACATCATTTGATGTATTACTCAACCGCCATCCGTACCCTTCTGTTACGACTCGGCGAACTCCTGGTTACGCAGGGTCGCCTTGATCAACGAGATGACATTTTCTTCCTCTCGATCGATGACCGCACCGATCTCTTAGCCGGAAGTACCCAAGACTGGAAGGCTATCGTCCAGGAGCGACGTACTGAACACGAGCGCCATGCAGCAGTCACGGTCCCCGATACCATTCGAGATTGGGATTTCATCAGCGAACAGACTCTGATACCAACCCAATCCGCCAAGCCCGGTCGGTTGACCGGCATGCCAATCAGCGCCGGATCCGTGATCGGTCCGGTACGAATGATTCGTTCGGTTATGGATTGGGACCAAGTGAGACCAGGCGAAATTCTAGTCGTCTCAGTTATCGATCCAGGCCTGGCGCCTCTCTTTGGAATTGCCGGCGGACTGATCGCAGAAATGGGTGGGACCTTATCTCATGGAGCCATCATTGCGCGTGAATATGGACTACCGACCGTCGCCAACGTGGAAGGCGCGATGGCTCAGTTTTCTGATGGCCTACGGGTCAGGCTGGACGCCGGATCGGGGACCATTTGTATCGAGCCATCTCCATACTCAGAGGGTGGCTAGAGCTATTTGATCCGGGTCTTCTGCTTCTTGACCTTTCTCAATACCTTGCGTACTGTGCCTCAAATTATCGTGTTGAGACCCTATATATGGGAGTTCCTTGCTCGATCACTTTTTTGGGCTTGTCATGCAAATGACCGATGCAAACCCACTTTTTATCGGCATTGGGGTCGGATTGCTCCTCGGCGGTTTATTAGTAGGGCTTTGGATCAATGGACGCTTGCGCCCTCAGACTCAACGCGCTGAGGCCACCGCCCACGAAGTGAGAACGCAACTGGAACAAGAGCGGATTGCGGTCTTGTCTCTTCGTCAGGAACTGTCCCAGACTCAACAAGCCCGCGTGATGGCAGAAACTCGGATAGAAGAGACGACACGACAACTCATCGGACAGAAAGCCTTGATCGAGCAGACACGGCAGGAACTCGTGGGGTCGTTCCAAGCCCTCTCCGGCGAAGCATTGAAGCAAAACAACGAGGTATTTTTAAAACTCGCCGCGGTGACATTCGAAACACTTCATGTCAAAGCAGATGGAGACCTATTACAGCGCCAGCAGGCTATTGATGCGTTGGTGCGTCCGCTCCACGATACACTGCAACGTTACGACGAGCAACTGCGTCTCCTGGAGCAGTCACGCCAGTCGGCGTACGGTGGATTGGATCAACATCTCAAATCATTGGCTGAGTCCCAGCAGAAGTTACAGCAAGAAACCGGTAACCTGGTCAAAGCCCTGCGAGCTCCGACCGTACGAGGCCAATGGGGTGAGTTGACCTTAAGGCGAGTCGCCGAGCTTGCCGGAATGGTCCAACACTGTGATTTCATCGAACAACATTCCGTGGCCGGCGAGGATGGACGATGTCGACCTGACATGGTGGTCCAGCTCCCAGGCGGTCGCCAGATTATCGTTGATGCCAAAACCGTCCTCTCGGCTTATCTGGATGCCCACGAAGCACAGAACGATGTCCAACAAGCGGAGGCATTACGGCGCCATGCTGCTCAGGTTAAGAGCCGCATGGATGAATTATCTTTGAAGGCCTATTGGACACAGTTCGAACATTCCCCGGAGTTCGTCGTCCTGTTTCTTCCCGGCGAGCAATACCTCGGCGCCGCCTTGGACCAGAATCCGCAGCTCATTGAAGAGGGGTTCGCGAACGGGATCGTGCTGGCGACCCCAGCGACATTGATCGCATTACTACGCGCGGTCGCCTATGGGTGGCGACAGGAGCGCATGACGGCCCACGCGGAAGAAGCAGGCCGGCTGGGCAAAGAACTCTACGAGCGGATGGCTGTGTTGGCGGGACATATGAACGATGTGGGTCAGTCCTTGGGAAAAAGCGTGTCGGCCTATAACCGTGCCGTGGGCTCCCTTGAAACGCGTATTCTTCCGGCAGCCCGACGTTTCAAAGAATTGGGAGTGTCCTCTGACCGCGAGATCCTCGCGCTTGAGCCGACGGAGGTCGTTCCCCGAAAAACCTTATCGTTTGATACCGAATGAAGGAGCGCGCATGACTAACGAACAGACCATGGTTGAAGCATTTCACAGTAGGTTTGATATTCTGGTCCGGACAGTTCCGACAGAACTCAACGAAGAGACGAAGCGGCTTCGCGTCCGTCTCATTCAGGAAGAGTTCGATGAGCTGAAAGAAGCCATGGCGGACGGGAATCTCGCTGCGGTGGCAAAGGAAATGGCGGATCTCCTCTACGTCACCTATGGGACAGCGGTGTCTTATGGGATTGATATGGAGCCAGTGTTTCGGGAAGTTCACCGGTCGAATCTGAGTAAGGTGGGTGGTTACAAACGGGCAGATGGAAAATGGGTGAAACCTCCGACGTATTCGCCCGCTCATATCGACCCAATCTTGGAGACACAACGAAAGCACCTGCTGGCATCGTCACTCTCAACCCATGATACTCCACTAGGTACTCCTGAGAGCTCATGAGAGACCCACACTGTTCAAGTTGCGGCACGCCCTTCGTTCGGCTGATCCATGATGAAGGCATTATGGAGCGGATCCTTAATCGCTTCGGGTCATTTCCGTTTCGCTGTCAGCTCTGTACCACACGCTTCCGAGCCTTCAGAAGCCAAGTTTCTGCCAGTCCTTCAACTGCAGATCGCCGGGAATATAGGCGATTGCCAGTCTCGTTTCGTGCCAATCTCCTCGCAGATAACACCGTACAAACGATTAATCGCGTGACGGACATTTCCATGGGAGGCTGCACGTTGGAAACAGCGGCAACTTTGCCTCAAGGAACGTTTGTCGAATTGGTCATCAAACCGGCTTCCGATGAGGAACCGATTAAGGTTGAAACAGCCATGGTGTGCTCATCGAGACCTGGATCAATGGGTATCCGTTTCCTCGAAATGGTCACGACCGATAAGAATCGCCTCAGTCAGGTCATTCTGAGCTTGCTGGTGGGGCAAAGCCTCCACCAGAATTTCTTTTCTTAGTACTGGTTCGTGCACTAAGAACGCCGTCGTGGAACGGTCACCAGAAGATTATCGATCAGCCGAACAGACCTAAGGCGTACCGCTCCAAGCAGGACTACTCGCGAAGTTACGGTAGAAAGCGGCTCGATCGTGTAGGGATCGCAGACCGCCAGATAGTCGATCGTCATGCTCGGTTCGGCTTTGATGACCTGATACATCGCCGCCTGTACTGCCTTGCCATCACGAACACCTTTTTGGATCACTTCAGCCCCCGCCTGTAGGCTTCTGTACAACGTCACGGCCCGAACTCGGTCATCAGGTGACAGATAGACATTGCGCGAACTCATCGCCAGGCCATCGTGCTCCCGAACTGTAGGACGCACAACGATTTTCACACCGAGATTGAGATCCTTGACCAGCCGGTGGACAAGGACAGATTGTTGGAAATCTTTCTGCCCAAAGAGCGCGATCTGAGGGCGAACCATTCCGAAGAGTTTGCTCACGACGGTCGCAACGCCGGAAAAATGATGAGGGCGCACTTCTCCTTCCCACCGGCGTGCAATCACAGGAAGATTCACGGTTGTTTGAAATCCTTCTGGATACATCGCCTGCACGCTTGGTTCAAAACAGACATCAACGCCTTCCTGTTCGCACAGGGCTCGATCGCGAGAAATGGGACGCGGATAGTTGGTGAGGTCTTCACGAGGACCGAATTGCGTAGGATTGACGAAGATGCTGACCGCGAGCGCATCACACCGTAGTCGGGCCGCTCGAATCAGCGCCTGATGCCCCTCGTGCAACGCTCCCATCGTCGGTACCAGCCCGATTCGCACACTTTCCCGTCGGAGTCCCTCACTCCAGGCAGTCATGGCACTCGGTGAACGAATGATCTTCATGAGCCCGGTGGTGAACTGCAAACCGGACGCGAGCCGTATCTCGTCGAAGGTTGAGGGAAGAGCAGCTGCACTTGCGCTTGGTCCTTAACCTGCTCTAATAACCGTGCGACCGATTGGTTGAGCACCGGATGGCCCCAGAGCGGATCCAATTCGTTCAGTGGCATGAGCACGAACCGGCGGCCATGGAGGCGAGGGTGCGGGATGATCAGCCCAGGTTCTTTGATGACGCGCTCACCGTAGAAGAGAATGTCCAAGTCGATCGTTCGAGGACCAGAGCGGTTGTCCTCATCTCGTCCGAGTGATCGCTCAATCTCTTGAAGTATCGTGAGGAGGCTCCGTGGTGTGATGTCGGTTTCTATCTGTACTACCCCGTTGAGAAACCACCCTTCTCCTGGATCGGTCTCTTCACGAATCGGTTCCGTTTCATATAAGAGAGAAACTCCCATAAGCCGCGAATGGGGAAGGAGACTGAGCAATGTCACAGCTCGATCGCAAAAATCGATTCGATTACCGACATTCGACCCAAACCCAATGAAGACCGTCTCCATGACAAACCACGTTAGGCGTGAAAGGTGTAACGTAACACAAGTTGAGAACTGCCTCTGTCTTCCTTACCTTTCACGTCTCACCCTTTACGTTTTACGCCATTAGAATCCGGCCTTGCGGATCCGCTCCACCGCTTCCGCAAGCCGCTCTTTGGTTGTGCACACCGTCATGCGAATATAGCCCTCGCCTGGTGCGCCGAAACCGTTGCCGGGCGTCGTCACAATGCCGGCCTTTTCCAACAGATGCGCAGTGAAGGACGTGGAGGTGTAGCCCTTCGGCACTGTCACCCAGATGTAGAACGCAGCAGGCGGCATATCTACGTCTAACCCCAACTTCTTGAGCCCCGGAACGATCGTGTCTCGACGTTCCTGATAAATCTTCCGAATCCCGTCTGTTACGGAATCGTCCAGCCTCAGGGCGGTGATACCGGCGTCTTGCACCGCTTCAAACACACCGGAGTCTAATTGGCTTTTCACCTTGCCTAGCGCCGCCAAGACTGTCTTGTTCCCGACCACAAACCCGATGCGCCAACCGGTCATGTTGTAGGTCTTGGAGAGCGAGTGAAATTCCACGCCGACGTTCCTGGCACCCTCCACCTCCATAAAACTCACCGGTCGCTTGCCGTCGTAATAGATTTCCGAGTACGCCGCGTCGTGGCAGATGATAATCTGATTATCCTGTGCAAATTCGATGGCCCGCTTGAAGTAGTCCTTCGTCATGATCACTGATGTGGGGTTATTCGGAGAATTGAGCCACATGAGCTTAGCCTTCTTGGCCACATCTTTTGGAATCGCACCCAAATCAGGCAGAAAGCCGTTGGCTTTGGTCAAGGGCATGAAATGGGACGCGCCGCCACAAAAACTGGTTCCGACAGGATAGACCGGATAGCCTGGGCTTGGAACCAGTACCACATCTCCTGGATCGACAAACGCAAGATGAATGTGCCCGATTCCTTCTTTCGATCCAATCAGCGTGAGAACCTCGTCGGTTGGATCGAGCGTCACGTTGAAACGGCGCTTGTACCATCCGGCGACCGCTCTCCGGAACGACAACATGCCTTCATAAGAAGGGTATTGGTGATGCTTGGGGTTTTGGGCAGCTTTGGCCAAGCTTTCGATGATCGGAGCAGGCGTCGGCAAATCTGGATCGCCTATCCCAAGATTGATGATGTCGACCCCTCGGGCAATGGCCTCCTGCTTCATCTTGTCGATCGCCGCGAAGAGGTATGGTGGCAATGTCTTGATACGTGTGGCGACTTCGATCGGAAAACCGGCCATGGTCGATCAAACTCCTTTCTTAAATGAGTGCGTCTTAAAGACGGAAAGTATTCGTGTTCTCAAGTCAAGGAGCCGCTCATCAGACTTTCGACATGATGATGTTCGGACTTGTAGACGAGAGGAATAAGACTACTTCAGGACGGAGTTGGTAATCAACGTGCAGATGTCAGGAGGTAATCGATGAACCGATCGGCCATAGCATGTAACTGGGGAAGGTGAGGCGTTGCCATTAACTTCACATGGGAAGCCGTGAGGCCAGCCTTTCCCAAATCCGACGCACATTCCCGACACAATGAGTCGATTCCGCCTTCCTCCATTTCCAAATGAAAGAGCAGGCCATACGCACGACCGCCATAGCGAAAAGCCTGCAGCGGCGCAATCTCGGAGCTCGCCAACGAGACACACTCGTTGGGCAAATCGAAGATTTCTCCGTGCCATTCAAAGACGTCGAACGTCTCTGGCCCAGTGCCAAACACTGGATCTTTTTTCCCATCGCCAGTGAGACGAACGGGTGTCATACCGATCTCCAGCGCCTTGCCGGGTTTCACGGTGGCGCCGAGTGCTTTGGCCATGAACTGACTGCCAAGACAGACCCCGATTACCGGTTTGCCCGCACGAAGCACCGTTTTGATGAAGGCCGTCTCTTCGGCAATCCATGGATCAGGGTCATTCACCGACATCGGCCCACCCATCACGATCAAGAGATCACCGGCATCCTTCGGCAATCCATCTTTCGGGACAAGATAGCGCTCGAGACTCACCCTGCGAGTCGAAAGGGATGAGGCAAACGCACCGGGACCCTCAAACGAAACGTGTTGGAGACAGATGGCTCTCTGCATGTTTTTGAATCTCATTCCGTGGGGATCAGTAAAGGTTATGACCTGGGCTCTTACCGGAAGGATACATACACTGTCTCCAGCAGGCCGAGCAAGCGGAGTTTCGTATAGATGATGCACGAATGATATGAAGGCTTTGGTCTCCCCAGCATCAGCACCGGCATCGATGGCTACCCGACCCTAATTTTATGACCGACCTGCCCTCCGTCAGGGACGTGACTTTCCCATCGACTCCCCTTCAGACCCTCGACCTATTTACCGAAGAAGGATGGTCATGCCCGTCACACTCGTCGAACCAGATGAAGCCGTTCGAGCCCCTGCCCCAGCCTTATCGGCGCATGGTGTGGACACACACGCACAATATACTCTCAGGCAAGTGCTCCGCTCCCGTTATCACGCCTTCTGGTATCGTCTCAGTGAACGGCTGGCCTGGTCACGTGGGACCTATCGCGAACGGTCCCCCGGACAACTGGATCAACTCAATGGCATCGCTCGCGAACGGATTGAGCGGCTTCAACGGTGTTTCGATGTGCGGTTTGAAGAACAGGCTCGACAGCTGACCGCGCTGAAGCAATACGACTACCTCGACATCCTGGAACAGGCCTGGTCGGCGCTGAAGCTCCCGCGTTCAAGAGGTGGAGTCGTGCAGGATATCGGTTCCGGCAATTTTTGGTACGCCCCTGTCTTGCATACTTTCTTCCGACCGACTGAGCTACTGGGCATCGAGGTCGAGGGCCACCGGATCTACATCAATGGGTATAGCCGCCTCGACTATGCGCAAGGCTATATCCAACATCTGCCGAACACGCAGTTCATCGTCTAAGACTACGTGTGCTACGAGCGCCCGGCTGACATCGTGACCGCTTGGTATCCATTCGTCACACCTGATCGTGTGTTGGCCTGGCGGATGCCGCTCTCCATATTGGCGCCCCATGCCTTATTCGCGCGGGTCGCTCGCAACCTACAGCCCCATGGCCGGTTTGTCATGATCAACCAGGGTCGAGACGAAGCGACGATCGCGGCCTTCGTGTGCAAGGAGATCGGTCTCATTCGGCAGGGTTCCTGTGAGATCAAGACTCCACTTCGCCCCCGCCTTCCACCCGTGCTCCCGATTTGGGGACATTCGCGGAGGTAGCAGTGCGTTCAGCTCTACGCTACAATCGCCCTTATGACCCATTTCATCCAGAACGCTGACGATCTGCGATGGCTGATCGGCCATACAGGCGGATTCCGCTCGGGCTATATTACCGACATACAGATCTCCAAGCGCCGCCTGTTTGACGAGGGGTCCGGGCGGGATCTCCCCGCAGGGACAACGATTTTCGTGACCATTCGCTACGAGGTTCGTGGATTAGTCCGAGTCGCGAAACTCACAATGATGGGGGTAACTGATTTTTCGGTTTTTGAGCAAGATGGGGCCGATTGCTCTTCTCTCGGCATCATCCAGACGGAATTAAGCGCGGGAAAACTGCGGTTTTGGTTCGATCCGCAAGGCGAGTTCTACGTCGTGTGCGATGAGGCTCGGCTGGAGGAAGTCGCCGCTCCATTCGTGCCCACACGGAAGGCGGTAGAACTCGCTCGGTGGATTTTCCAAGGTCGGACTGCCCAAGGCCCCACCGTTGACTGGCTGTTACACAAGCTGGATCAGGCTGACCTGCCCTGCATCTGGCGTGAGACGAATCGAGACGTCGCGACACATCCAGTGGTGCAGTGGGAGGGTGATCTGATTCCAGTCGGTGATTCACGGACCGGCACAGACGACATGATGCACGTCATGGCCTTCAGCCCACTCGAAAGGGAGGGCTTCGGGTTAATGCTACGGGTGATCGGGGATCAGGACCGACGTATGAGCCGTATGCTCGAAGTCCTTGCCGATCATATCACCCGAACATTTTCAGGCGACTGCCTGGTCGGCACGACGATCATTCCAGGCCGCGAATGGGAGAACTGGCTCGCACGGGAACAGGACTCGCGACGAAATCGGTGAAGAGTCTGGATCGGTCAGTCAGTGCACGTGTTCCGGGGAATACTGTTCTTTACCATTCCCCGCTGAAAAACCGGCGACGCCGCTGCCGTTCGCATAGCCTGGGATGTTGTGCGGAGCGCCGTTTCCGTTCGTCTCCTTCCCTTTTCCATTCACACATTCAACCAACGCCCAAAACCGTAACGGATTCACACTCTGTTTCCGCGCAATACGCAGCGACGTCCCTTCCAACACCGTACTGAGCGCGAGATCAGTGCGCCAACCCAGATGTTTGGTCAACGGAGAAATCACCTTCTCCACGGCCGCAATGACCTTGTTTCCATTGCTAAAGTGATTCAGCATGACAATCCGGCCGCCCGGGCGACAGACCCGAATCATCTCATTGACCAACTTTCGATAGTCCGGAACTGCTGTGACGACATAGGCGGCCACCACCGTATCGAAGCTGTCATCATCGAACTCCATCGCGCCTGCATCCATGCGATGCAGTTCGACATGATCGAGGCAGAGGGCCTCAGCCTTCTCTTTCGCTTTGGCCAACATGCCTTCGGACAAATCGATTCCGACAATGCGGCAATGGCGAGGATACATCGGAAGGGCCAGTCCAGTCCCCACCCCCACTTCCAGGATGTGTTCGTTCGGCTGTACGTTCAAATTCCGGATGGCTGATTCGCGCCCTTCATGAAAGACTTTTCCAAAAACCTTGTCGTAAAACCCCGCGTACGTGGTGTACACACGCTCAATTTTGTCTGGATCCATGCTCTCCTCCAAACCTCAGACGCCTCACTCCCTGCAGGTTCTACGCTGCGGAGTGCAGGCAACAATAGCGATATGCCGACGCGGGATAAAATTCTGGCGGGAAAACGACATGCCCAAGACCCGCCCGGAACGTAGCCCGCCGTACTGTAGCCAAACTCTTCTTGGTGAGTCAACAAAATCCTTGGAGGATCTCGACGGCGCTCTATCCCTACGACTCTTCAGTGTGGGACACGAACATTTGAGGACGTTCGGTGCCTTGATTCGCGCTCCGCTCCTATGGGATAGCTACATCCATGATCTTGGCCGGTCTTTTCGCAACCGGGTTGTTTCTCGGATTAATCGTCGGCGATTGGTTGTATTTTATTCGGCTGACCCCTGATGCCGTCCGGTATGGCTGCCGGGTTGCCGATCGTCCGGATCAATGGTCCGGCGCCGCGATCAGCGTGGTGCGTGAGCGGTTCACGCCCAACGGCGTGCTGATGCTCCCCCATGGAGTCGCTTGGTTCTACCCGGAGTCATCCCAGATCGCGATTCGCCCTCAGTATCGATTCTTTTCCAAACGGTTCCGCACGGCCTGGCCGATGAAGGGTCTGATTCACCTTTCTCCCCACAACCAAGCGCTCAGTGCGCTGTGCGTCAAGCGTATCCCCTGGTCATCGGCGCTGATCACATTCATGTGGTTTGCGCTCGTGGCGATCGGGTCATTGACCTTCGTGGTTCAATACGCCATGGAAGGAGGATTCGCGTCGTTGGGAGCTGCGTTGGTTGGGATCGGCATTATCGCGATTGCGGGCCTTGTCGTGGCCTTCGGGTTGGTCACGCTCGCGCTTTCGTATCGGCTCGAAGACGCTCGACTGATGAAGGTCTACGACGAGCTGCGCGACGTGCTCGCGAAACCGATCTCTTCGTAACGATTGACCTGGTTGAACTGCTAGATTCGAAATAGATCCAGGAAGTGGTCGTATTCGGCGGGGAGAGCCAGTGCAGGCCGATCGTGCAACAGACCGGCAATGATACCACGGTGTTTCTTCGCAAGACCTGAGGCAGCAAAGGCACGTGTGAATTGCTGCCAGCGCAAGCTAGGATCGGCCATGATTCGGCTCCGTTCTTCGAACGGAAGTTCATGGACCATGGTCGTCAATGTGCGGACAGCTTTCTCCACGCTTTCATACGGTGGAGCCAGCTTGAGCCCCGCATAGAACGTTTCGAGGTGACCGCGAAACTCCTCTTTGAGCGCCCGAAATGCATCGGGTGTCGTCGGCAGTGCTTCTGGCATAGTATTCTGGACGATGATACGGTAAAAAGTTACCAAGTCACAACTTTTTCATGGAGGATGTATGAATCGGATGGTCAATGGGCTGCTCGTGGCGATGGGAATGGTCGTACTGGTCGGCTGCTCCTCACACCACCATCACCACGGCATGGCAGGGGGCAAGAGCGACTCGTACTGGCAGAAGGGCCAGCAAGATATGGAAGGGTTGGTCAATCGCACCGTACAGGATCCCGACAAGGCCAAAGCAGTCAATGCGTTCGTCGGTGACATCATCAACGAGCTCAAGGCCGGACGCGAGCAGGAACGCGCCTATCATCGGCAGCTCTATACGTTGAACACCAGCTATACGGCTCCGCCGGACGAATTTTCAAAAATCCTCAACGAGGCGACCATTCAACGGACGCAGAGTTCGGCGAAGGTTCTGAGCCTGCGGTTCAAGATGAAGGAGCTGATGACGGCTGATGAATGGAAAGCCATGACCGATAAGATGCTCTCCTACAGCGGCCGGTACCAGCATGGAAGTGCGGGCGCTAAAACCGGTTATTGATGCCCAACCGGCGCGGCCTTGAGCGGCACAGCCGTCCATGTCGCGCCGGCATCTGCCGACCGATAGAGTCCGCTGCCATTAGTTCCGGCATAGAGTATCTGCGGATTCTTGGAATTCATGCCCAGGGCACGAATGTTCAACGTGGCAATGCCCTGGTTCACCGCTTTCCAAGTTTTCCCATTGTCCAGACTTTTCCACACGCCGGCCAGGCCACCGACA
Organism: uncultured Nitrospira sp.; assembly: GCA_902500755.1. Lineage (GTDB taxonomy): Bacteria > Nitrospirota > Nitrospiria > Nitrospirales > Nitrospiraceae > Nitrospira_D. The sequence continues at coordinate 3,110 of CABVRV010000035.1, read as the reverse complement.
TAGAGCACCGAGGGTTCCGTAGGATGGAGGAGCACACTGCTGATATAGGGGTCGGACAGGGATTGCCCGATCCGATCCCATACCTCCCCCTTATTCTCTGTCCGAAAGAGCCCTTTCGTGGTCCCCGCATACACGATGTCGGGATTCGTCCGATCGATTTCAATGGCATTGACACCCAGCGCCATGGACGCCATCAACTCACTCTCGGGAATGAGCCCATGGTTGATCCGTTTCCACGACATCGCCGCATCGTCTGATCGATACATCCCACCCGTCGTCCCGCCGTACAGAATAGTGGGATCCTTTGGATTGATGGCGATCGAAGTCACGATGTGGACTTCCTTCATCCCGTTCATCCGTTCTTCCCATTCACGACCCGCATCCTTCGAGTAGTAGGCGCCGACCGTCGTCGCGATATAGATCTTCTCGTTCAGAGCCGGGTGAAATACAAACTGATTCACGAACGATACATGCTCTTTGAGGCCAACATTATGCGGAAGCCACCGTTGCCCTCCATCCGGACTCTTGTAGACCGCATCCCCCATTGTCCCGGCATAAATCGTAGCCGGCAGTACAGGATCGATCGCGAGCGTGGTTACTCTTCGCGCACTGAAACTTGGGAACCGTTCCCAGGTCCCACCGCCGTCACGGGACTTATAGACCGCATCGTTCGTCGCGACGTAGAGGATATTCGCGTTCGTCGGATGAAGCGCAATTGAAACGATCGACTCGCTCTCCTTTTGACAGCCGAGGCAGAGCAATACAAGCGACAAGAAAGCAAATCGTGCGATAAGAGATACGGGTCGAAGCAACATAATTAGTGGGGGGAGACTGAACCACAGCGGTCGGATTGGAGTCAAGGACGGCTTACCTACTCATAATTCACCCGTACATCCTTGCGCATGTGCAGCTGTTGTCTTTATTGACAACAGTCAATAATCGCTGGTATCGTTCGGCATGAAAGCCGTCGCGCTCCTGCGGACGCGCATTGCATTTTCAGAGACTGCATTCGCCCAGCTGGCAATATGGAAGGTTCCAAAGCCTGTAGCCGAATCGACCCACTCATTCAAGTACAGGCTGGCCTACGTCGTAGGCGGTGTATGCGTCGTACGCTACGACAATGAAGCAGGAAAGGGCGACCATCGCCATTTCGACGCGAAGGAAAATGCTTACATCTTTCAAACACCGGAGAAGCTCCTCGCCGACTTCGTACGTGACATGATGAGGTGGAATCGTGAAAACCGTCATTCTTGATGTTCGCTCCTCTAACGAAGCGATGGCAGATTTTATCCGAGTCTGGAAATCTGGAAAGGGAGAGAAGGCCGCTCGTATTAGCTTTGCCACTCCGGAACTTCTTTGGAAGGTCCTGACGGCCAAGCGCTGGCAATTACTGAAAGCCATGTGTGGAGCCGGCCCTCTGTCGATTCGCGAGGTGGCGCGTCGCGTCGGGCGGGATGTGAAGGCGGTTCACACCGACGTGACGGCGCTGTTGACCGCCGGCGTGCTCGACCGTGGCAAGGATGGTCGGGTGATTTTCCCATTCGACTCAGTGAAGGTTGAGTTCTTGCTTCACGCCGCATGAATCGTCGTGCGGCTGGAAACGCCTACCATGCGCACGAGTGCGCCGGCGTTGGAGACCTTTCGAAATGGATGGGAAGCCATGACAAGGCTTCACCAGTTTGTCCTTATAATAGCTCTCCAAAATTTTAGCGCAGACAAAGTAATTGCTACCACTGACGACCGCGTGAGACAGTGCCATCCGTTGCTTCAACACTACTATAGTGCTCTCAATGAAACGGGGGAGAAGGTCACTAATCGACAATTAGGACATGTTGGAGGATAGCAATGAAGAGTACAATTCTGTGTCTTGGCCTATTTATGGTAGCCATATTAATTCCTGCTTCTTATGCCTCCTCAGAGTCAGCTGCAGGCTCCCGCAACCAGTTGGACAGCTGCAGTTTAGACGTTTCTAAAGATGAAACGCGGTCTCTTCCCTACCCGAAACACTTATCATTCGTCCAGCATAGTTATCTGAGTGAGCTATGTGAAATGCTTTCTATACAGGTGTCGACCCTACGTGCTGATGCAATGGATAATGATCTTGTATTGAGATTGAAGCGGAAGGCTTCAGGTACAGATGAAATCGAAGATACGAGCAATCAACTGCTGGCTTTGGAAAAAGATCTCCATGACGTAAGATTGCAAAATTGGAACAACTTGGCTGAAATCTTAAAGCAAGCCATCACTGCTTCGGTCTTCGACGAAAAGAAATTCTGGAAAGCATGGCGAGAAGAGAAACGGCGTCACGAGAAAATTGATGGTCCGCTACGAACGAAGATAGCTCATCTAACATTCAGACAGAATGACAAAGTTGACCGACTTCTGAAGTATGGCAAGTGAAGAAGGATTTCTCCGCTATTAGACGGCAATTCAGATTGAGTTGACGCTCTTAAGAATGCCACTCCGGAGACAGAGAGACAAGCCGGGGCAGAGTGGTATTGTCTTGCCGGCTGCTAAATGAGGCGAGCGTTCTTTCGAAACTGCACTTTGACCCCAGTTCCTACAGTTTTCTCATACAACATAGAGTTCACCAGTCCTAGCTTCCGCTACTTCTCTGGGTTAATTTAGGAAGGAGTCGGACCTTCTCCATTTCGCTCGCCACACCAAGACCGCATGAGCTATTTGATACATGGAACATCTAGGAGCCACCGTGGAACTGTTCGTCGTGTGCGTTGCGGCATTACTGGCCTCGGCACTCACGCTCTTTTCTGGATTCGGTCTTGGCACGCTCCTGATGCCAGTGGTGGCTCTCTTCTTCCCGCTGGAGCTGGCGATCGCGATGACGGCCATGGTCCATCTAGCAAATAACCTCTTCAAGATTGGGTTGCTTGGCAGAAAGGCGGATGGTTCAGTTCTGCTGAAGTTCGGGCTACCGGCGGTTGTAGCGGCGTTTGTGGGAGCGGCGTTGCTGTTGTCTCTAGGAGAAGCGGAACCCATTTATGAATATGAGGCATTTGGTAACAATCAACAGGTATCGATCCTCAAATTAGTTATTGGTGACCTTCCCCCTTTTATTACACCAACGCTGAGGAAGTTGCCTCCTGTGTCAG
>CABVRV010000034.1 GCA_902500755.1 uncultured Nitrospira sp. | reverse complement strand
GGGTACACGATCAACCGGGTGACCTTGTTTGCCCTCATTTTTTCGATCGGTATTCTTGTGGACGATGCGATCGTGCTCGTTGAGAATACATACCGACATCTGAAGATGCCCCTCGCGTCTCATCACGAAGCCTCCATCAAGGCGGTGGATGAAGTCGGAAACCCCACGATCCTGGCGACATTTACGGTGATCGCCGCGCTCCTGCCGATGGCCTTCGTCTCAGGGTTGATGGGTCCCTACATGAGACCGATTCCTGTGAACGCCTCCATCGCGATGTTTTTTTCCTTGCTGGTCGCCTTCGTTGTGATTCCCTGGTTTTGCCGAACCTGCTACCGCCCTGGAGTTGCCGTAGCGGGTGTCGAACATGAAGGTGACGAGCGAGGGCTCACCGCTCGGATCTATCGGCGAGTCCTTTCCCCGCTGCTGGCCCATCCGATTCTGGCGTATGCGTTTCTCGGGGTGGTCGGTCTGTTGCTGTTTGGATCAACCTTGTTGTTCTACACCCGCCACGTCGTGGTGAAAATGCTTCCGTTCGACAATAAAAGTGAAATTCAGCTGGTGATCGATATGCCGGAAGGCACGACGCTCGAAGAGACCGCGCGAGTTACGCAGGCGTTGGGACGATATGTGAGGACAGTGCCGGAGGTCCGAGACTATCAAGCCTATGTGGGGACGGCGTCACCGTTTAATTTCAGTGGACTGGTCCGCCACTATTACTTGCGGGAACAACCGCACGAGGCTGATATCCAGATCAATTTAGTCGCGAAACACGAGCGTGACGCTCAGAGTCACGAAATCGCGCAGCGGATTCGTCCTTCCGTGCGCGAAATCGCCCGAGAGTTCGGTGCGAACGTCAAGATCGTTGAAGTGCCTCCCGGTCCCCCCGTGCAATCGGTGCTGGTCGCGGAGGTGTACGGTCCCAATTACCACCGGCAGCTTGCTGCGGCCCGTGAGGTGCGGACCTTATTCGAAACCACGTCGGGAGTGGTGGACGTGGATGACTATATCGAAGCAGATCAGGTGAAATATCTCTTCACAGTCGATCGGGCAAAGGCTGCCCTTGCCGGCATTCCTTCCCAGGACATCGTGAAGACCCTACGCATGGCGCTGCAGGGGTCTAAGGTTGGACTGGTCCATATTCCTCAAGAAAAGAGCCCGGTACAAATCGTGCTGCGCTTGCCGCTTGCCGAACGGACCGGCTTGGAGCACCTGGGCGAGATCGGGATGCGCACGAGCGCCGGCGGCATCGTCCAACTGTCCGAACTGCTCAAGATCGAGCAGACAGTTCAGGACAAGGCGATCTACCATAAGAATCAGAAGCCGGTGGTGTATGTGCTCGCCGACGTCGGCGGTCCGGGGGCGGAACAGGCCGAGAGTCCGGTCTATGGCGTGCTCGGGGTGGGGAAAAAGTTAGAGAGCTTTCGACCGGCAGAAGGCTATCAGATCGAACAATACTACGCATCGCAGCCTTGGTCGGAAGACAAACTTGCCATGAAATGGGATGGAGAATGGCACATCACCTATGAAACGTTCCGTGATATGGGGATTGCCTTTGCCGTGGCCATGTTGCTGATTTATCTATTGATCGTCGGGCAGTTTCAATCGTTTATCACGCCGCTGATCATCATGGCGCCTATCCCGCTCACGCTGATCGGCATTCTGCCGGGACATTGGCTGACCGGATCGTACTTCACCGCCACATCAATGATCGGATTCATCGCGCTCGCCGGCATCATCGTGAGAAACTCCATCCTCCTGGTCGATTTCATTCAGCTACAAGAACGAGCGGGTGTTTCCCCATCAGAAGCCGTGATCAAAGCAGGTGCGATTCGGACGCGGCCCATTCTACTGACAGCCGCAGCGCTGATGGTGGGCGCTTTTGTCATCATCCTTGATCCGATCTTTCAAGGGTTGGCCGTCTCGTTGCTCTTCGGGGTCGGCGCATCGACGCTCCTGACCCTCGTTGTGATTCCGGTGGTCTACTACCACATGATGGGAAAACCGGCCGGACCGCACCATGCTGATGGTCAAGAAGTCTCGGGAAACGGAGATGCTATTCCTCATCGTGAACCGTCACGAGTAGTCCCTGCCTAATTGCATCGAGAGAACGAGAAGGCCCTCCTCCACGGAGACGAACCTCGCGTCTCGTCACCCTTCAGGTACCCCGAGCTTGAGTCGCGGATGTCTGTTCAAGAGTACCCATTAGTTTGTCATGAAGAGGCTGGGGCCTGCTGGTCGTTGGCTGGTACGAATTGCTACAAAACCCAGGTCATTGCCTAGTTATGAGTAGACGAACATTCCTCTAGACTCCCGTCGGCATTGTGAGGGTGAGGGGGCAGAAGTAAGGACCTCGGATGACCATATCAGGGGTTTTATCCTCGATCGGCTCCGCTCATGAACGCACCACATCAAAACAGATGTGAGGGGGGTTAAGCCGATGGGTTCTCATACCCGCCGAGTATCAACGAACATGTTTCCATCTCTGTATCCATTTCGATTCATCCTGCATGTATCGAATTCGATTCAGTTTGCTCGCACTAAGGTGCGGAACAAGCAAGAGAGGCCGTAAATCAACGACTTGGTCAAGCCGCTGCAGTGGTGCACTTATTGCGTATCCTGTCAGTAACCGTGGTTGCCAGTAGCATGCATTTTTAGGAGCTGACCGGATGCACCAGATAGAAGAAATGATCGGAACAAGCCCCGCCATGCGCGCGGTAGTTGAATTAGTCAGGAAGGTGGCGAAGACGGATCTACCTGTTCTGATCACCGGTGAAACGGGCACGGGCAAGGAACTCACTGCGCGAGCGATCCACGAGCAGAGCCTGAGAAAGCAGGGTCCGTTTGTACCGATCAATTGCGGTGCAATCCCCGAAACATTGTTGGAGTCTGAACTGTTTGGACATGAACAGGGGGCCTTCACCGGAGCGGTGCAACGAAAGAAAGGCAGGTTGGAAGGGGCAGCCAGAGGGACCTTGCTGCTGGATGAAGTCGGCGATCTCCTGTCGTCTTTGCAGGTCAAGCTGCTTCGGTTTTTGCAGGAAGGCACATTCGAACGAGTCGGCGGTCAGGAGACCCTACACGTCGATGCTCGAATCATTGGCGCGACCAACGTTGATCTGAAGGCCGCGATCGAGCGGAACCGGTTTCGCGAGGATCTCTACTACCGGCTGGGTGTACTGCAGATTCATCTTCCACCGCTTCGGGAACGTGGTGAAGACACATTGCTCATGGCCATGCGTTTCCTGAGATACGCCGCTGATTCGAATCGCAAGGCGATATGGGGGTATACCTCCGAAGCTCTCCAGGCGATGCGCTCCTACCACTGGCCCGGGAACGTGCGGGAGCTCAGCAATCGAGTCAGGCGTGCCGTGATTATAGCCGAGGAACGGGAGATTACGCCGCACGACCTGGGTTTGACCCACGAGACCGCGCAAGAAGAAGGGGATTCACTCAATTCCTTACGAGTCGCCCAACGTCGGATTGAGGTCGAGTTGATCGTCAAGGGGATCAGTTTGCATCACGGAAATCTGACGCGAGTGGCTCGCGACCTTGATGTGAGTCGAACGACCTTGTATCGCAAGCTTCGGGAATACAACTTACAATGCCTGGTACCTCCTTCTCATCCTACCAGTGTGCCGTTACCGTCGGAATTCCCAATTGAAAAGCGGTCTTTAGCCGACCATTCCATCCTCTGACTGCGACACCGGCAATACTCGTACGAGAAACAGAGCCAAACCCTAGTTTCATCCAATTCGTCTCATGTCTATGTATATTGACATGCCGACTCACTCAGCTTCCCTTGCTCGGAGTTCAACACCACACCGATCGCCGATGAGGCGCATTCGCTTGTTGCTTGTCGATGACCACAGCATGGTTCGACAAGCCCTGCGCAACCATGTTGCCCGATGGCCTGACATTGAATTAGTAGGCGAGGCAGCAAATGGCGAAGAGGCAGTCCGGCTGACTGACAACTTGAGCCCTGATGTGGTTGTGATGGATATTCGTATGCCGAGAATGAACGGCATTGAAGCGACAGAGCGAATCTTACGAGCGCATCCCTCTGTATGCATCATCGGTCTCTCGTTTGAGACGGGAACAAACAAGCAAGAAGCATTATTGAGGGCCGGCGCATGCATGGTGCTTGACAAGGGGACATCATCCGAACAGTTGCACAATATCATCTCTCAAGCCGTCGATCGGTACCGTGGCGTGTGTTTGCCCAGACGCAGGTGAGGGTTCGATCGGGAGACGAGTTCTTGAGATGCCAGACCGCGCCCCACCCTTGTGATAGATGTATTCCGACATTTAAAATGGTCGGATGGGATTCCTCTCCCTTCAGAACCAGACCAAAGCGTTTCCTTCCTCCACAGTTAGTGATCCTCCTGCACCTATTCCACTGCTTCGAGGCGAGACCAAGTCAGAGAAGGAAACGAAAAACTACCTGATGTTGAGCAGCTGGCTCGCTTCTGCTGGGATCGCCGTCGTTCTGTTTGTGATCGATTTACTGTCTCCGCTCGGCTATGCGGTGTGTATGCTCTATGCGTTACCGGTTCTCCTCACTCGGTTGACACCGGACCTGCAGAGCACCATGATCATGGCGGGTGCAACCGTGTCGTTGACCTGGGCTGGAGCAGAACTGTCTCCGGGCGCGATCGCGCAGCACGATAGCTCGAATCGAATCATGGCGACGGCGCTGTTGCTCGGCATCACCTGGATCCTGGTCACGCAAAAGCAGTCGGCGCGTCAGGTCAAAGCGGCGCAGGAAGCCAGGGGTGAAAGCGAGGAACGGCTTCGCTTATTCATCGAGCATGCCCCGGTGGCGCTGGCGATGTTCGATCGTGACATGAACTATCTCGCCGCGAGTCGCCGATGGATGACGGACTATGGTCTGAGCGACAGGGACGTGATCGATCGCTCACACTATGAAATCTTTCCGGAGATTCCAGCGCAGTGGAAGGCCATGCATCAGCGTGGGTTGGCAGGTGAGGTCGTACGAGAGGAGGAAGACAGGTTCGAACGAGCCGACGGTATCGAGCAGTGGCTCTGCTGGGAGATGAGACCCTGGCAAACGAGCGATGGGCGCGTAGGAGGCATCATCATATTTACAGAGAATATCACCGAGCGTAAGCGTGCTGAGAAGGTACTGTTGCAGAACCAGAAAGCACTGAGCGACCAGCAGGCAGAGCTTCAAGCCTTGACAACCGAACTTCTCTGGGCCCAGGAGCAGGAACGGAAACGAATCGCCCGAGATCTCCACGACGATTTCACCCAACGACTCGCTGCACTGACGATCGATCTGCAACGATTGTCTTCTTTTCCAACATCTGAGTCAGGCGCATCACACTCGAGTCTCCTCATGCAGATGGGGAAAAAAACGGAACAGCTCACGACCGAGCTCCAGCGCCTGGCACATCAGCTTCATCCCTCGTTGCTTGAACATGTGGGCCTGGAAGCGGCCATTCGTGAATGCGTGGATGAGTTTTCCACACGGACCGGATTGACGACAGAGGTGGTGATCCGAGAGGTGCCGGCCGCGATCCCGCTGGCGCAGGCGACGTGTCTCTATCGCATCTTGCAAGAAAGTCTCCAGAACGTGAAAAAACACGCCGGGGCCGCCAATGTTCTCGTGCGTCTTCTGTGCACCAGGAATGGGTTGGGAATATGTGTCCATGACGACGGGTGTGGGTTTGAACAATCGAAGGATGCCGCGCTCCCAAAAGGACTGGGTTTGACCAGCATGGCGGAGCGTGTGAGGACGCTCCATGGCACGTTTCATGTGAGGAGCAAGGTCGGCTATGGCACGGAGATCCATGCGTGGGTGTCACTTTCTGAGACGAGCAGTGCCCACTGATTCCGTCCCTCATATGTCGCATTGTATGTCACATTTCGCATCGGGATGCGCCCTTCGGTTGCGGAGATGATTTTGAAAGGGTGATGATGAAAAAGCCACGTGTGCTGATGGCCGATGATCATTCCATTCTGCTGGCCGGTGTACGCAAACTGCTTGAAGACCAGTATGACGTGGCGGGGATGGTCGAAGACGGTCGGGCCTTGATCGAAGCGGCGGAGCGACTGAAACCAGACCTGGTGTTATTGGATATCTCGATGCCGCTGTTAAACGGCTTTGAGGCGGCCCGCCAACTCAAGAAAATGCTGCCGGAGACAAAGATCCTCTTTCTCACGATGCATGCGAGCCCACAGTATGCCACTGAGGCCTTCAAAGCCGGAGGCAACGGCTATCTGTTGAAACAATCTGCGGTCTCGGAATTACCCCAGGCAATCGAGGCCGTCTTGGAGGGGAAATATTATCTGACACCCTCCATCGCCAAACCGATCGTTGAGAAAGCCTTGAAAGCCGAGGAACGGCCGGCGGTGAAAGGATCCATTGAGCCGTTGACCCCGCGACAACGCGAAGTGTTGCAATTGATCGGTGAAGGGAAGGCAACAAAAGAGATTGCCGAATTGCTTGGTCTCTCAGTGAAAACCGTCGAATTCCATAAGAACTGTCTCATGAAGGGTTTGGATATTCATACGACAGCTGAATTGGTACGCTACGCCATCGTGCAAGGGCTTACCCCCGAGCATCCTCAACTCCCTCCTCCCCAAACCACCTAGAGCTCTAGTTATCGACCCAACAGTTTTGATCCTGCTGCTGGCCGCGTTTCGTCTCGTGCAGCGCTCTGTCAAGAGCGCTGCTCTCTGATGACAACATTGAATGGGTTCAGACCTACCCATTTGACCAGAGTGATGTCCAGATATCTGAATATCTTCCAAGCAAAAGTAGAGCTGTAATTAGAGCCAACCGTGAGTTGGTGGAACACCGCACATTCTGAGTGCCGAAGAGCGTGAGACCATCAGTCTGGGATTGGCCCAAAGGCAGTCGCTGCGTGCCCTGGCACGGCTCTTGGTCCGCGCTCCCAGCACTATGAGCCGCGAATTAGGCCGCAACACGTTGTGTGGCTAAAGCTTCATGTGAGGCAGGGATCATGTGCGTAGGCAGGGGATAGGCCTGTCGCCTTCTGCAACAGTAGCAATTTCCTCTCTGTCGCAACTTTCCACTGTGCTCGTCCCATCTTCTTTGCGGCTCTTGTATAAGTAACTAATTTGACAGTTGAATTCCGCCACAACAGGTTGCTTTCTCTTACCGGCTCTCTCTTTGCACTTTAGCGATTCTCGTCAGTGGAGTATCGCTTCATGAGGCTTTCCATACGCATACGAGGACAGGAATCACCTGCAAGGTTCGTCCGTTGTGTCCTCTTCACCATGGTGTGGTCCGGGATGGTCGTAGGAATTGTTCATCCGGAAGAGTCGAAGGTGAGCCCTCCTGAACTGAAATTAAGCTTGCGCGATGCCATTCAAGCCGCCATCGACAACAACGTCAACGTCAGGCTGCTGAAAGAACGTATTGCAGCTGCGCAGGCTCAGGCCAATACCAGTTTGGGCGCGCTGCTTCCCAATGTCGGCGGGTATCTCAATGGCAGGAGTCAAACGGTAAACCTTGCCGCGTTCGGTTTGCCCGCAAATCGGCTTGCGGCTCTTGGCCTGACCGGCAGCGTAACGGACCCGTTTGAAGTGTATGACGCGCGCGCGACGTTGGTGCAGAACATTTTCAGTCTCAACCTTATTCAACGGTGGCGCGCGGCGAAGAGCGGGGTGGACGTTGCTAATTTGGAAGCTGAGGTGACCAAACGCGACGTGATGGCGACCGTCGGATTGCTCTACATCGAAGCGTTACGGGCGGATGAGGCGGTCAAGGCGCGGCAGGCCGATATCGACCTGGCCCAACAATTGGTCAAGTTGGCCAAAGACCGCAGGGCGGCCGGAGTCGCAACTGGGCTCGACGTGACGAGAGAAGAGGTCCAGCTGGAGAATCATCGACAGCAATTCTTGGTCGCGCAGAACGACCAAGAGAGCGCGAGACTCAACCTGATTCGTGCCCTTGGGATCGACTTCGAGGTACGGGTGGTCCTCACCGATGAACTCAAGTTCGTGCCGGAGAAGACACAGCCCCCTGAGCAGGTCCTCACGATTGCGCGCCAACAGCGGTTGGAGCTGAGAGCGCAAGAGAGCCGGCAGAAACTGGCGGCGCTGAGCTTGAGCTCCGTAACTAGCGAACGAATTCCGTCTCTCTCGCTTGCCGGCGACTATGGCTGGATCGGGCTGAAGCCGGAAGATGCGTTGGCCACACGCTCGATCGGGCTGATCTTCTCCATTCCGATCTTCGACGGCGGCCAGCGGGAAAGCCGGATCTCAGAATCCCGCAGTCGGGAGCGGCAAGAATCGATTCGCATGAAGGACGTATCCGATCAAGTCAACCTGGAAGTCCGGAACGCGCTCCTGACGCTGGAGTCGTCTCAGCAGCAAGTGGCGGTGGCGCAGAAGGGGATCGACCTGGCGGCCAAGGAATTGACCTTTGCGCGTGATCGCTTCACAGCCGGGTTGACGACCAACATTGAAGTGACCAATGCGCAGACCTCCATGGCGCGCGCGCGCGACAATCTGATCGAAGCGCTGTTCCGCTTCAATGCCTCGCGAATTAATCTGGCTCGTGCCAAGGGCGAAATCGACGACTTGTTCTGAGGATAAGGGCCGACGGCGATGACGAAAACACAACTCATGGCCGTCCCCTTCTTAGCGGTTGTCGCTGGAGTCAGCTATCTGGCACTCGACCGTTGGGTCTGGAACAGTGGTCTTCCTGAGGGCTTGATCCAAGTGAACGGACGGATCGAGGGTGATCATGTGACGATTGCCGGCAAATACCCAGGGCGGATTCAGGAGTTACTGGTGTGTGAAGGAGACCAGGTCACGAAGGGACACGTCCTCATTAAGCTGGATGACGCGCAAACAACCGCGCGGGTCGAGCAGGCACGCCGCGCGGTCGAAGCCGTAGAGGCGGAGGTGCAGGCCGCTCATGCAGACCTGGCAGTGCTGAATCTGGATGTTCCGTTGGCGATCGAAGCAGCCAGTGCGGAGGTCGTCGAGAACAACGCGAAGGTGGCCAAAGCGATTGCTGTGGAGAAGGAGGCGAGAAGCGACGCGCAGCGGTTTCGCGAATTGGCGGAGAAGGATCAGGCGACGAGACAGCAGTGGGAACAGGCTGAGATGAGATGGGACGTGGCCCAGAGAGAGATTGCGATCGCCCGAGCGGGACTGGCCCAGGCACAAAAAGGAGCGGCACAAACCGAATTGGGCTGGAAACGCATCAGAGCCAAGGAGGCAGAGGTCGCAGCCTTGGAACGTCGGCGGGACCAGACCTATGCGGCTCTGGAGGAAGTCCGGAGCATTTTGGCGGACCTCACGATTACCGCCCCGTCCGGCGGAACGATCACGACGCGCATGGTCGATGCTGGAGAAGTCGTCTCAGCCGGTGCTCCCCTCCTGGAATTGGTGAATCTCGATCGTTTGTATCTCAAGGTGTATGTGCCCGAAGTGCAGATCGGAAAAGTACGGCTGGACCTCCCTGCGAAGATTTATACGGATGCGTTTCCCGACCGCCCGTTTGACGCGACGGTTCGGTACATCGCGTCGAAAGCCGAATTTACCCCGAAAGAGGTCCAAACGCCGGATGAGCGAGTGAAACTGATCTTTCCGGTCAAACTATATCTGAACGAGAACCCCGATCATCGCCTGACACCGGGACTTCCCGCCGATGCGATCATTCGCTGGAGCGAGGATGTGGCATGGGTGAAACCGAAATGACAGGACTGAGCAACGAGGACTGAGGACCGAGATGCAACAGTATGACAGGCCTTCTATACGTTCAGTCCTCAGCCCCCAGCCCTCGGACACGATCGTCAACGTGTCCGGCTTCGTGAAGCGCTACAAAAAAGACGTGGCGGTCGACGGAGTTGATCTGGAGATCCGGAAAGGTGAGATCTACGGCCTGATCGGGCCGGACGGGTCAGGGAAGAGCAGCCTCATGAAGGCGATCGTCGGCGTGTTGACCTATGAGGGAGGCTCTATCGACGTGTTTGGGACCAGGGTCGATTCCGAGCGCGCCGCTGAACAAATAAAACCCAAGATCGGCTTCTTGCCGCAAGGACTCGGCCTGAATCTCTATCCCGAACTATCCGTCGAAGAGAACATCGACTTCTTTGCGCATCTTCGTCTGGTTCCGGACGAGGACTTGGCCGAACGCAAGGCCCGACTGCTGGCCATGACCCGACTGGAGCGATTCCGCGACAGGCCGATGAAGAATCTCTCGGGGGGGATGAAGCAGAAGCTCGGATTGATCTGCGCCCTCATCCATGAACCGGATCTGGCTGTTCTCGACGAGCCGACGACCGGTGTCGATCCCGTCTCGCGGCGTGACTTTTGGTCGATCCTCGCTGAACTGCTCGAAGAAAAAGGCATGACAGCCTTGATTTCCACGGCCTACATGGACGAGGCCGAACGGTTTCATCGGCTGTCCTTTTTCTCAGGCGGCAAGGTCTTGGCTTCGGGAGTGCCGGCGGAGATTCGGGCATTGGTTCCCGGCTCGATCGTGACGTGTGAAGCGCATCCTCAGTTGACGGCGATCGCCAGGTTGAAGACACGTTTCAGGCAGGTCGAATCGTTGGGTTCGCTTCTGCGCGTCTTCATCGATACCACCGATGAGTCAGAGGCCCAGTCACAAATCGAAGCCCTCTTGGGCGACCTTATTCCGTCGTCGTTTCGGGTGGAAGAAGCAGGGTTGGAAGATGTGTTTGTGGCGTTGCGTCTTCAAAAGAGCGAGTCCAAGGAAGTATCCGATGTCATCGCAGACTCGGCAACGGTCCATGACCGTGATGGGTTGGCGATTGAAGCGGAGGGACTCATTCGAGATTTTGGATCCTTCCGCGCGGTGGATCATGTCAGTTTTCGGGTGAAGCAAGGGGAAGTCTTCGGTCTGTTGGGCGCGAACGGCGCGGGCAAAACGACGCTCATCAAGATGTTGAACGGCATTCTGTCGCCGACCGGAGGCGCAGGACTCGTGGCAGGTGTGGATATGCGGATGGCAACCGGTTCGATCAAGGAGCGAATTGGGTATATGTCCCAGGCATTTTCACTCTACTTGGATTTGACCGTGGAAGAAAACATACGGCTCTTCGCCGGGATATATGGTCTCGACAAGCGCTCGATGAGCCAGCGATTTGAATGGATCGTCACGATGGCCGGCCTGTCCGGCTACGAGTCGAGTCTGACCGATAGTTTGCCGATGGGCGTCCGCCAAAGACTGGCCCTCGGCTGCGCCTTGGTCCATAGTCCTCGAGTGTTGTTTCTCGATGAACCGACCTCCGGAGTCGATCCAATCGGTCGCCGCCATTTTTGGGAGATTCTCACAAGGCTCGCACGTGAGGGAAACGTCGCCATCCTGATCACTACCCATTACATGAGCGAGGCCGAACATTGCGACAACCTCGCGCTCATGTACGCGGGCCGGATCGTCGCAGAAGGATCTCCAGAAGCCATGAAGCGTCAAGTCGAGGAGGTCGGGGGCCGGCTTGTTGAAGTCGTGGTCGATCAACCGAGGAGGGCGTTGATGCATCTCCTGCAGGCGGGATTTCACGGGACGGCGCTCTTTGGGACCACACTTCATGTCTTTTGTCGTGACCCGCTCCGAGACAAGGCCCGCGCATGCGAAGGCCTGGAAGGTCGTGGGGTACGGGTGATCTCGGTCAAGGAGCGGCCTCTCAGCTTGGAAGACGTGTTTGTCTACCGAGTCATGGCGTTGGAGCGGGCGGAACCGTCAACCAAGCAAGAGGCGGCGGCATGAACCTGAGGCGAGTCACCGCGGTGGCGACGAAGGAATGGAAGGAGACGGTCCGCGACCGATTGTTCCTGCTCATGTCCTTTTTACTGCCGCCCCTCTGGATGGTGGTGTTTGGGTATGGGCTGGTACTGGACGTCGAGCACGTCCCATTTGCGGTGTTGGATCGAGACCAGTCATCGCTGAGCCGCGACTACCTCTATCGGTTCATGGAATCCCGCTATTTCGACTATCGCGGATCCGTCTACGACGAACGGGACATCGATCGGCTACTGGGAGACACGGCGATCCGGATGGCGATCGTGGTGCCGGAGCGGTTTGCAGAACAGCTCATGGCAGGAAGCTCCGTCACCGTCCAAACCCTGCTGGACGGCACCTTCCCGCTCCATGCCGATACCTTAAAGGGCTATGTGATCGCGATCAACCGTGCGTTCACGCAAGAGTTGCTCACCGATTTCCTGGCGCGCACGAGAGGCCTTGTGCCGGAGGAGGCGCGCCGATTCGTGGAGCCTGTGTCCCTCGAGACGAGGTACCTGTACAACCAAGAAGTTCGCAGCACGTGGTCGATGGTGCCGGCCCTGATCATGTTCGCGTTGATGGTGGCGTCACCATTGCTTACCGCTTTGGGAGTCGTTCGAGAGAAGGAAACCGGTTCGATCTACAACATCTATAGCGCCACGGTGAGCAAGACTGAATTTTTGATCGGCAAGCTCGTTCCCTACTTCGTCATTTCGATGGTCAACGTCGCCGTGCTCTGGGCGATCGCCGTCTGGTTCTTTGGAGTGCCGTTCAAGGGAAGTTTCACGGCCTTTTTCTTGGCCTCCTTGCTCTTTATCCTATGCAGCACCGGCATCGGGCTCCTCATTTCACTGTTGGTGCGGACGCAAATGGCGGCGCTGATCATTACCATCATCATTGCGATGGTTCCGACCATTCTGTTTTCCGGCCTACTGGTGCCGGTATCCTCGTTGAGCCTCGGTGCTCAGGTGCAGGCTCATTTGTTCCCCGCCATGTACTACACCGACGTTGTGCGAGGAAGTTTCCTCAAAGGCTTGGGCCTGGAAACGATGTGGACGGATCTGTTTGCGCTGGCCGGCTTCGCCGTCGGGTTGCGACTGGTTGCCTATGGTCTTTTCACGAAACGACCGAAGGCATAACAGGATGCTGAAAAAGTCCGCCAGCATCGTTCTCGCGTCGCTTAGAGGCTCAACGTGCCCAACAGAGTACGCCTCGCCTCTTCGCTCGCTGCAGCCTTGCCGGACGGCCTGTTTGAGCATCCTGCGAAGCCTGATTAGCCGGTTCCATGCCTGGACTGGGGTGAGGGGAGCGGGTGAATAGGAACGATGGTTCGAGTATCGAAGCCGTGCGTTTATGGGTACTCCGTCTCTTTGTCATGACGCGGAAGGAGTTACTACAGTTGGGGCGTGACGTTCCGTTACTCTTATTCTTGCTGTATTCGTTTTCTCTCTCGGTGTACATCAGCGGCGCGGGGATCGCGATGCAATTGAACAACGCCAGCCTGCTGGTTCATGACGGGGATCACAGCGAATCCTCGCGCGAGCTCATCCATCGGTTCCACGAGCCGTATTTTCGGTTCGACGGAGAAGTGGGCGATCCAAAAGAAGGCCTGACGCGTCTCGACCAAGGAACCGCCATGGTCTTGCTGGACATCCCTCCGCGATTTCGTGAATCGATCCAGGGGAAGGAACCGGTTACGGTCCAATTGCAGGTCGATACCACCAATGCGCCGCAGGGGCTGTCGGCAGCCGCCTACGCAGCCCGCATCGTCGGGGGCTTTTCCTTTGACCTCGCCCTGTCACGACTCGGCGCCGCATTGGGCGACGACATGCGCATGCCGGTGGTCGACAGCGCCCATCGAGTTTGGTTCAACCAGGATCAGGACGAAACGTGGTTCCAGTCCATCTCCCATATCCTCCGCATGATCACGCTGTTCGCCTTTCTCCTGCCCGCGGCGGCCCTGGTAAGAGAAAAAGAGCATGGCACGGTGGAACAATTGCTCGTCTCCCCGGTCACGCCGCTTCAGATCATGTTGTCCAAGGTGCTGGCCATGACGCTGGTGATATTGGCCGCCACGGCGCTTGCGACGGCGACTGTGCTGAAGCCGGTCTTCGGCGTGCCGATCAAGGGCAGCGCACCGCTGTTCTTCCTGTTGACCGCGTTCTACAGTTTCACGGTCGCCGGGCTGGGCCTGTTCGCCGCCACCGTGACGAAGAATCAGGCGCAAGTCGGCATGGTTGCGTTGCTGGTGATTTCGCCGATGCTGCTGCTGTCAGGAATCACGACGCCGTTCGAAGCGATGCCCCCATGGGTCCAAACCCTGATGGCACTCTCTCCGCTTCGCTACTATATCGATATCACGTACGGCATTTTGCTCAAGGGGAGCGGACTCGAGTTGCTGTGGGACTCCATTTTGGCGATGGTCCTGTTGGGTGGAACATTGTTCGGCCTGGGCCTTTGGCGGTTTCGGAGGCAATTCCAGTGAAGAGTCATCAGATGATGAAAGCCGCCGGCCTCTATTTCGCCCTCGTGTTCGGCGCCGGGTTCGTATTGGGAACCATTCGCGCGCTGTGGCTTGTTCCGGCTGTCGGAACACGAACGGCTGAATTGTTTGAAATGCCGGTGATGCTGGCCATCGTGGTTCTGTCGGCGCGATGGGTGACTCAACGTGTCCAGGTGCCGCCCACTGCCTCAAGCCGGATCGGTATGGGAGGCATAGCCTTGGCCATGGTCCTCGCGCTTGATTTCACGGTCATCCTTTGGATTCGCGGTCTGTCGTTCAGTCAGTACGTCGAGGCGTTTGACCCGGTGGCGGGAACGGCATACTTCGTGATGTTGGGATTGTTTGCTCTCATGCCCTGGTTCGTAGTCTACCCGACGCGGCCGAAGGGATACGTAGAACAGCCGTTCTAGTATCATCGGTCCCAGTGTTCTGGGAGTTGTCTCTCTCGGTTCTTTCAATTGAGCGTGCGATCCTCGGAATCGTGGGCTCCCAGACCGAAGTCAGAATCATTGATAATCGTTCCCTGCGGGTGGTGATTTGTCTATCTTGGCCTGACCAAATAATGTAGTTTTCCGCCACAGTGCCTATTTTCAGCACTGTAGCAAGACTCCACGCGCCGCTTTCCTCCCTCGCTCAGGAGAGCCCTGAAAACCATGAATGATCTTGCGTCTTTCGAGCGTCAGCCGTACCTAGAAAAACAAGGTGTCGTCTTTGCACAACTGGCCAGAAGATGGAGTGCGACAAGCGAGGAACTCGGTGTATGTTTTGTTCTATCGCTGTCGGCGGCCACTTTCCGTGATCGAGGAGCAACGATGCCCGAATCACTTGCGTACAACGTGTCGCGAGTCTCTATGAGAACCATGAGCGTGATCCTCGCGGTGATTGTTTTCCCGTTGGAGCCCGGCCTTCCATGGGCCGAAGAATCATCGGAGCATGCCGAGTGGCGCAAGCGAGTTGTGTTAAGCGCGGAGCAGGAAATTCAGGGCGATTACTTTGCCTTCGGCCCGCACGTGGAGATTTCAGGGACCGTGCATGGCGATGTCTATGCGGCAGGCGGTGAGGTGTTGGTTGACGGAGTCGTGGACGGAGATTTTGTGTGTGGCAACGGTGCTGGGTGTTCCAATAGGGCTCATGCTGGCCGTGATGTATATCGTCACTCTATATCTGGGACGGGTGTTCGTCATGCTGTGGCTCGGGCAACGACTCCTGAGATTCATCTCGGACTCCTCTTCAGCCGCATGGCTTTCGTCGTAGGGCTTGGCGTCTATTTCGTTCTCTCTCTCGTGCCGGTCGTCGGAGGGCTGGTCACCATATTGACGATGGTGATCGGGCTCGGAGCCATTCTGATGACGAAAAAGGAGTTGGTGGCCCGGTTGCGGGAGCAGCAGATGGTGTAGTCCAGCGTCCATGGTCGGTTTTCACAATGGATGGGGCCTGCGCATTTGGATTGTCTTAAGGTTGAGACCTGCTTAGAGTAGAACGGTGGGGAGGTATCGGGATGGCTGATGGAGCGATCGGAGAGTCGGTTGGAGGAAGAAGCCCGCTGGTCGCTTATTTCTCCATGGAAATCGGCCTCGATCCTGCCATGCCGACGTATGCAGGTGGGCTGGGTGTATTGGCTGGAGATTCAATTCGATCTGCTGCCGATCTTCAGATTCCTATGGTGGCGGTCACGCTCCTGCATCGGCGCGGGTATTTTTATCAACGGTTGGATGAACAGGGCCGGCAGCGTGAAGAGCCGGTGGCCTGGCCGATCAATGATTTCTGCAATCCTGTACGCCCGCGCGTGACGGTCGAGCTCGAGGATCGTGCGGTGCATGTGGGGGCCTGGCAATACCGCGTGAAGGGTGAGTTGGGTGACGAGGTGCCTGTCTACCTGCTCGACACGGATCTCCCCGAGAATCAGCCATGGGACAGGACGCTCACGGATAGGCTCTATGGCGGAGATGAGTATTATCGACTTTGCCAGGAGCTCGTGCTGGGAGCGGGTGGATATCGCATGCTGCGGGCGCTCGGCTATGGGCACCTCCGCCGGTTCCATATGAATGAAGGGCATGCGGCCCTGCTCGTGCTCGCCTTACTGGAAGAAAAACTGGCGTTCCGGTCCCATGAAGAGGGGGTCCCGGCCGATCTCATCGACGCCGTTCGCGAACAATGTGTATTTACGACCCATACGCCGGTGCCGGCGGGGCATGATCAATTTCTCCCAGACCTTGCTCATCGGGTGCTCGGCGACCGGCGCTGTGCGTGGCTCAAAGCCTGTGGACATGACCATAGCTTGAATATGACGCAACTTGCGTTAAGTGGTTCGCGGTTCGTGAATGGGGTCGCCATGAAACACGGTGAGGTGTCGCACAGCCTCTTCCCCGGTTATCCGATTCACTCGATTACCAACGGCGTCCACGCTGTGACCTGGGCTGCTCCAGCCTTTCAATCGCTCTATGACCGGCGTCTGCCTGACTGGCGGCGCGATCACCTCTCGCTTCGATACGCGATCAGCATTCCAGACAACGACATATGGGAGGCGCACATCTCGGTCAAGCGGGCCTTGATCGAATATGTGAATCGCGAAACGAATGCCGGGTTCGACCGTGATGTGTTGACGATCGGATTTGCCAGACGGGCAGCGGCGTACAAGCGGGGAACCCTGATTTTTCACGACATCGAACGATTGGCCAAGATGGTCGAACAGGTCGGACTGGTTCAAATCGTCTTCGGCGGCAAGGCACATCCACGTGATCAGGAGGGGAAGAACATCATTCATAGAATCCATGAACTCCGCGATGCCTTGCGGGGTAGGGTTCGGGTCGCCTATCTCGCGAATTACGACATGGCGCTCGCCAAGCTGCTCTGCGCCGGTGTGGATGTGTGGCTCAACACGCCGCTTCCTCCGATGGAGGCCTCAGGAACCAGCGGCATGAAGGCGGCAGTCAATGGAGTCCCAAGTCTGAGCGTACTCGACGGGTGGTGGGTCGAGGGACATGTGGAGGATGTGACCGGCTGGTCCATCGGTGATCGGATCGAAGGCTGTCTCGATCCAAGCGGGCACATGGATGCCTGCCATGCCACGGCGTTGTATGACAAGCTGGAGCGAAAAGTCTTGCCCTGCTACTACAAGGATCGTGAACGCTTCATCGAGATCATGCGGCATGCGATTGCGTTGAACGGCGGATTCTTCAATACCCAGAGGATGATGGCTCAATATCTCCACAATGCCTACCGACTGGTCGGAGAGTATGTCCGACATGAGTAACGGTACGCCCTGATCGGAAGTCTGAAGATGGAACCGTCATGACAGATTCCATTTCAGCTTCCATCGACGGCTTGATCTTGGTGATCAATGGAGGATCATCGACGCTCAAGTTTGCCTTGTTTCGCATGGGGACAGCTCCGGTTCGTGAGCTGTCCGGTTTCATCGATCGCATCGGATCACCTGAGGGGACACTGAGATGGACACATGAAGGGGCCGGCACCGTTGGTCCTCAGGCGGTGGCCGTACCAGACCATGCCGCCTGCATCGAGCCCCTGCTCAGCTGTCTCACAGACCGGTTGACGCACCGTCCACTGGTCGCGATCGGGCATCGAGTCGTGCATGGCGGCCCGCGCTATCGTGCTCCTCAACCGCTGACACCGGCTGTGATGGGAGAGTTGCAACGGTTAAGCGCCTATGATCCTGAACATCTCCCAGGTGAGATCGAACTCATCAAGGGGTTGGCGCAACGGTATCCTCATCTTCCGCACGTCGCCTGCTTCGACACCGCCTTTCACCGCGGTATGCCGCTCGTGGCTCGTCTTCTGGCGATTCCACGACGGTATGAAAAGCTGGGCCTTCAACGATACGGATTTCATGGCCTGTCCTATGCCTTTCTCATGAGAGAACTAAGGCGGGTCGGTACGTCAGACGAGGTGACGGGTCGCGTCATTCTGGCTCATCTTGGCAATGGCGCGAGCATGGCCGCGGTCAACAAAGGAAGACCTGTCGATACGACCATGGGTTTTACGCCGACCTCCGGCCTGCCGATGAGCCGCCGCGCGGGGGATCTCGATCCGGGGCTTGTCACATATCTGGCTCGGACGGAAGGCATGAGCGTGGAACGGTTCCATCGGATGGTCAACCGCGAGTCCGGCTTGCTCGGTGTCTCGGAAACCAGTTCCGATATGCGCGACCTCCTCCAAGAGGAACGGAACGATCCGAGAGCGGCCGAGGCGGTCGCGTTGTTTTGTTATCAGGCGAAGAGATCCATCGGTTCGTTGGCTGCGGCTTTGGGAGGATTGGATACTTTAGTATTCAGCGCGGGAATCGGAGAGCATGCACCGATCGTCCGCTCGCGCATCTGCGAGGGATTGGAATTTCTCGGTGTGATCATCGATCCTGTGCGGAACGAGGCGGGGGAGGCGGTGGTTTCGAAAGACAGCAGCAAGGTGACCGTGCGAGTCATTCACACGGACGAAGAAAGTGAGATTGCCCGGTCCGTGTTAGAGCTGATCGGAGCAGAGTCATGAAGACAAAAGATGAGGAGGTTATGCAACGAACGAAGTCAAAGATGTTGAGTCCGGAACAGCGGAAGAACATGGATGCCTATTGGCGCGCGGCTAACTATCTCTCAGTGGGTCAGATCTATCTCTTCGACAATCCCTTATTGAAGAAGCCGCTCACGCGGGCTCACATCAAGCCGCGCCTGCTCGGCCATTGGGGAACGACACCGGGATTGAACTTCATCTATGTGCATCTGAACCGCCTCATCAAGGAACACGACCTCAATATGATCTATATCACCGGGCCCGGCCACGGCGGCCCCGGTCTCGTCGCGAACGCCTATCTCGAAGGCACGTACAGCGAAGTCTATACGCATATCTCGCAAGACGAGCAGGGAATGAAACGCTTGTTCAAGCAATTTTCCTTTCCCGGCGGTATTCCCAGCCACGTGGCGCCGGAGACTCCGGGGTCCATTCACGAAGGGGGCGAACTGGGCTATGCCCTCTCACATGCCTACGGAGCCGTCTTTGACAATCCCGACTTGATTGCGGCCTGCGTGATTGGTGACGGAGAGGCGGAGACGGGTCCGCTCGCGACGAGCTGGCACTCGAATAAGTTTCTTAATCCGGTCACAGACGGCGTCGTTCTCCCCATCCTTCATCTGAACGGCTACAAGATCGCGAATCCGACCGTGCTGGCCAGGATCAGTCACGACGAGCTGGATCACCTGATGCGCGGTTATGGATATCGCCCCCATTATGTCGAGGGCAGCAATCCGTGGGAGATGCATGAACGTATGGCCGCCACGCTTGATTCCGTCCTGAAAGACATCGAAGATATCAAGACTGCTGCACGCCGAGGCGGCTCTATAGAACGGCCGCTGTGGCCGATGATCGTGTTCCGAACGCCCAAAGGCTGGACCTGCCCGCCACAGATCGACGGCAAGCGGACCGAAGACTACTGGCGGTCCCATCAAGTGCCGATGGGGGACATGGACAAGCCGGCACATATCAAGATTCTTGAGCGATGGATGAAGAGCTACAAACCACAGGAGTTGTTCGACAAGACAGGAGCGCTTCAGCCGGAATTGATGGAGTTGGCGCCACGAGGAAGCCGTCGTATGAGTGCGAATCCCCACGCGAACGGCGGCCTGCTGCTTAAGGATCTACGCCTGCCTGATTTCCGGGAGTATGCCGTCAGGATTCCGGGGCCGGGCGTTCTCGAAGCGGAATCCACTCGCGTGATGGGGGCTTTCTTGCGAGATACGATGAAGTTGAACTTGGGGAGTCGGAATTTCCGACTCTTCAGTCCGGACGAAAACAATTCGAATCGCTGGCAAGACGTCTTGGACGTCACCAACCGGGCTTGGATGGCGGACCGCCTTCCGTATGATGATCATCTGGCGCCGGACGGGAGAGTCATGGAGATGCTCAGTGAACACCAATGCCAGGGGTGGTTGGAGGGGTATCTCCTGACCGGCCGGCATGGTTTCTTTTCCTGCTACGAGGCGTTCATTCACATCATCGACTCGATGTTCAATCAACATGCCAAATGGCTCAAGGTCTGCAACCATATCCCATGGCGACGACCGATCGCCTCGCTGAATTATTTGTTGTCCTCCCACGTCTGGCGGCAGGATCACAACGGTTTCAGTCATCAAGATCCCGGCTTTATCGATCACGTCGTCAACAAGAAAGCCGAGGTCATCCGTGTCTATCTTCCGCCCGACGCCAATACGCTCCTGTCCGTGACCGACCATTGTCTCCGCAGTCGCAATCACGTGAACGTTATCGTGGCGGGCAAACAGCGGGCGCTCCAATGGCTCGACATGGATGCTGCGGTCAAGCATTGCACGGCCGGCATCGGCATCTGGGAATGGGCCAGTAATGACAAGGACAGCGAGCCGGATGTGGTGATGGCCTGTTGCGGCGATGTCCCCACCATGGAAACGCTGGCGGCCGTGTCCTTGATGCGGACCCATCTGCCGGACGTCAGGGTTCGCGTCATCAACGTGGTCGATCTGATGAAGCTGCAGCCGCAAGCCGAGCATCCGAACGGATTGTCAGATAGAGATTTCGACGCACTGTTCACGACGGACAAGCCGATCATTTTCGTCTTCCATGGCTACCCCTGGCTCATCCACCGACTGACCTATCGGCGGACGAATCACAAGAACTTGCATGTGCGTGGATATAAGGAAGAGGGAACAACAACCACGCCCTTCGACATGGCAGTGATGAACGACATCGATCGCTTTCATCTGGTTGCGGATGTCATCGATCGGATACCGCTTCATGGCTCTCAGGCCGACTATGCCAAGCAGGCCCTCCGCGATAAGCGCATCGAACATAAGCAGTACATCGCCGAATATGGAGAAGATATGCCGGAGATCAGCCAATGGAAGTGGGACTTGAGCCAGAAGTCTGCGCAAAGGAGGCACGGATAAACAGCGAACCGCTCCATGGCGAGGACAATGTGCTGCGCATGAAAGGGTGATTCTAGTCAGCGATGCCTTTCAATATCTATGAATTTCCTCCCACAATATGCTATCGAAGGGGCCCTATGAGGGTTGCCCAACTCACTTCATGTAAAAATGCCAAAGGGGAGGAAAGGTATGGGCCGCAGGGTGCTGTCTTGCGATCGATGGAATGTCGGAATATTTTGTCTGTACTTCCTGTTGGTCGGACCAGTGTATGCCGATGAGATAGGCGACAAGAATCCGGATGGGACGAACTTAAAGATACCGCTCGATTGTCGGTATGGACAAGCCTATGAGAAAATCGATGGCAAAGCCGATGGAGAGGCGTTTCCTTCCGATGATGTCTTCCGTCCGCTGTTGGCGGATCCGAAGCAGCCGCAGTTCTTTGCAAACTGGCGATCGACGCGATCGCGCACTGACCGCACAACCTCCAATATCGGGTCCGTGGCGATCGGAGAGAACTTTGGTTTTTACACGAGGCGGGACGGGTGCAATGGGTGGCAGATCAGCCTGCTCACCGGCATTTTTGCCCAATTCGACTTAGATGAAAAGAATGCCCAACTGGTCAACACGGACTTCAATGTCGGCATACCGATTACATGGCGCTCAGGCAATTGGTCTGCACGATTGCGCTTTTATCACCAAAGCAGCCACATCGGCGATGAGTTTTTGGGGGCCAATCCAGGATTCAAGCCGATTACGTTTATCCTTGAGGAGGTGGACGCCATTCTGTCCTACGATTACAGATGGCTGCGTATCTATGGTGGAGGTGGGTATCTGGTGCATCGAGAACCGGCAACATTCGACCGCGGGAAGGTTCAGTGGGGATTCGAAGCACGGGCTCCATCCATGCGTACGCGGATCTTGGTGCCGTTCCTCGACCGGCTCGTCGTGACACCGGTACTGTCGGCGGATTTCAAGTCGATACAGGCACATGAGTGGATTATCGACACCAATGTCCTGGGCGGGTTTGAATGGTCCAGAACAGGCTCGCTCCGGCGTTTTCGAATCATGGCGAACTACTTCCATGGATTCAACCCCTATGGCCTGTTTACGATCACCCAGAAGATCGAATCGATCGGTCTAGGGGCCTATTTCATGTTTTAGTGGCTCTCATGTCGAAAGCCTTGTATTCCTCATAAAGGACCGCGAGCAATGAATAAAAAAGTCTCCTTTTCCATTTGGTACATCCTTCTTGCCATGATGGCGGTGGTGCTCGTGCATGACTTTATTCAGGCTCTGAACCAGGTCGAAGAGCTGCCCTACAGTGAATTCAAGCGGCTGGTAGCGGCTGGCAAAGTCGCAGAAGTCTCCGTGACCAGCCACGTCTTGACTGGAACATTGAAGCCTGAAGGGGATTCGAAAGAACCCAAAGCCTTTGCGACTGTGCGGGTCGAAGACCCTGAACTCGTGCGTGAACTCAATCAACACGGAGTCACCTTTACCGGTGTCATTGAATCCACGTTTTGGCGTGATCTCCTATCATGGATCGTCCCGGTCGCTCTCTTCGTCGGCATCTGGTTCTTCATCTTTCGACGATTAGGACAGGCGCAGGGCGGTTTCATGCAGGTCGGGCAGTCCAAAGCGAAGATCTACGTAGAGAAGGACATTAAGGTGACGTTCGCGGACGTCGCCGGCGTGGACGAGGCCAAAGAAGAGCTGCGTGAGGTGATCGAGTTCCTCAAGACGCCGGAGAAGTTCACCAAGCTCGGCGGCAAGATTCCCAAGGGGATCCTGCTTGTTGGACCTCCGGGGACCGGGAAGACGTTGCTGGCCCGTGCTGTGGCCGGTGAGGCCGGTGTGACGTTCTTCAGCATCAGCGGCTCAGAATTTGTTGAGATGTTCGTGGGAGTGGGCGCCGCAAGGGTTCGCGATTTGTTTGAACAGGCGAAGGGCAAGGCGCCGTGCATCATTTTCATCGATGAATTAGATGCGCTCGGAAAAGCCCGTGGCGCAGGGCCCATGGGGCATGAGGAGCGGGAGCAAACGCTCAATCAGTTGCTGGTCGAAATGGATGGCTTCGATCCTCGGATCGGCGTCATTCTCATGGCCGCGACCAATCGCCCTGAGATTCTTGACCCTGCCTTGTTGCGGGCCGGCCGGTTTGATCGTCATGTGGTCGTTGACCGTCCGGACAAGATCGGTCGCCTGGCCATTCTCCGTGTGCATGCCAAACAGGTCACGTTGGGTCCGGACGCGGATCTCGAAAACATTGCCGCGATGACGCCAGGATTCTCCGGAGCCGATTTGGCCAACATCATCAACGAGGCGGCGTTGCTGGCCGTGCGTCGCGGCAAAGACCAAGTGGGGCTCCCGGAATTGCAGGAGGCCGTGGAGCGAGTCATCGCCGGACTGGAAAAGAAAAATCGCGTCCTGAATAAGATGGAGAAGGAGCGGGTGGCCTACCATGAGACAGGCCATGCCCTCGTCGCGATGTCGTTGCCGGGGATGGATCAGGTGCAGAAAATCTCGATCATTCCGCGCGGCGTGGCGGCGCTTGGCTACACATTGCAGCTTCCGACGGAAGACCGGTTTCTCATGACGAAATCCGAATTGGAGAATAAAGTTGCTGTGTTACTCGGTGGCCGGATCGCCGAGGAAACCATTTTCGGCGAGGCTTCAACGGGAGCGCAGAACGACCTCCTCAAGGCCACCGACATCGCGAAAAGCATGGTCAAGGCTTATGGGATGAGCGAAAAACTCGGCACCATCACGTTGGAGCGAGAGCGGCAACCACAATTTCTCCAACTTCCTATCGCGTCCGAGAAAGGCGACTATTCCGAAGAGACCGCCCGTGAAATCGATTGCGAAGTGCGGCGAATCATTGATGAGCAGTACGGGCGGGTAAGGCAAATGCTGGAAGAAAGGAAAGCCGCGCTCCAACAGGGCGCCAAGCTTTTGCTGGAACGCGAGGTCATTACCGGGACCGAGCTGAAAGCTATTCTCGATGGCGCGTAGACGGCGCTCGGAGATTGTTTACGGTTTTCTGACAGGGCTCGGACAGATGTGATGCGCAGACTTATGAGGAGTCCGATCAACCGACGACGTGGGATTGATGGAACAACAGGCAACCATCTCGGTCGAGAATAATGTGATCCGCTGCCGCGGCGCGTGGATCCTTCCGAACCTGGCCCAGCTGGAGCGAGGAAGTCGAGCGCTTCGATGGCCAAATGTGTCCTCTGTTCTCTACGACGTCGCTGGAGTGACCGCCATGGATACGGGTGGCGCACTGATGCTGCAGCGTTGCATCGACGGTTTGCGTCGTAAGGGTCAACAGACGTCTCTCCAAGGGCTAAAGCCGGAATTCGTCGATCTGCTTCAGAAGGTGGAAACTGACCGACCTCGACTTGAGCGCGGAGCCGCTGTCCGAGGAACGGGATGGGATCAGAGCCTGGCACGTGCGCTACAGTCTCGGCAACGGTCTGCGATTCGCGCCCTCGCCTTTCTCGGAGAGAGCACCATCGCGTTCGGCCGATCTCTGACGCGGCCGCGTTCTATCCGATGGCGAGCGCTCCTTCGGATCGTGGAACTGGATGGTGTGCGGGCTCTGCCGATCACCGGTCTGCTGACGTTTCTCGTCGGAGTCGTCATTGCGTATCAAGGAGCGGAACAGCTACGCAAGTTCGGCACGAACATTTTCATCGTGGATCTGGTCGGCATCTCTCTGTTGCGTGAAATCGCGCCGTTGATCGTGGCGATCCTCATCGCCGGCCGGTCGGGATCGGCCTATGCGGCCGAGATCGGCACCATGAAGGTCACGGAAGAATTAGACGCGGTGCGGACGTTGGGCATCTCGCCCATGAACTTGCTCGTGCTCCCGCGATCGCTTGGCCTTATCATTGCTCTTCCCCTGTTGACGGTGTACGCAGATATCGTGGGGGTATTCGGCGGTATGCTGATCGCCCTGGGAGAGCTCAACGTGAGCTTTATAGAGTTCATCGCTCGATTCGAGGAAGCGGTGCCTGTGCGACACTTTCTGATCGGATTGGGAAAGGCTCCAATCTTTGCGGCGATCATCGCGTTGGTGGGTTGCTATCAAGGATTTCAGATTCGTGGTGGCGTTGACGACGTCGGCCGACACACCACCATCAGTGTCGTGCAGGGAATTTTCCTCGTGATTGTGTTCGATGCGCTTTGCAGCATTTTGCTCAATTGGTGGGATTTGTAGCGGGATGTTGAAAAAGTCCGCCAGCGGCGTTCTCGCATCGCTCAGAGGCTCAACGTACCGAAGCGTACGCCTCGCCTCTTCGCTCGCTGCGGCCTTGCCGGACGGTCTTTTTGAACATCCTGGGTCTCGAAGTTTTCAACGGTCTGCGAACAAGCGTGCAAGAGGTAGTTCCTGATGCCGTCGGCTACGAATCTTGAGACTCCGGTGATTGAGGTGAGTCACGTGGCCACGAGGTTTGGACAAGCCGTCGTGCACGAGGACGTCAGCCTGTCCATCAACCGTGGAGAAATTTTCGCGATTGCCGGAGGCAACGGGTGTGGCAAGACCACGTTATTGCGTGAGATCATCGGCCTGATCATCCCGTCGGCCGGAACCATACGGTTGTTCGGCATAGACAGCCGACGATTGGAAGCGGGCGATGGCCATCCGGTCCACCGCCGATTTGGTGTCATGTTCCAACATGGCGCGCTGTTCAGCTCGTTCACACTAGCGGAGAATGTCGCCGTTCCCTTGCGTGAGCATACGACATTGAGCGTCGAACTGATTCGAGATATTGTGGCCGCCAAGATTGCCATGGTGGGATTACCTCCGGACAGCGCCGTCAAGTATCCCAACGAACTCAGCGGAGGCATGCGGAGGCGAGCGGCGTTGGCCCGAGCGATTGTGATGGACCCCGAGCTGCTGTTCCTCGACGAACCGACGGCTGGACTCGATCCGATCATTGCTGCGGGATTCGACGATCTCGTGCTCTCGTTGAAAAGTCTTTTGGGACTGACGGTGGTCATGGTCACGCACGATCTGGATTCCCTATGGCGCATCGCCAATCGTGTGGCAGTGCTGGGAAGTGGGAGAGTGCTCGGGGTCGGCACCATGCAGGAGCTATCCCAGTCGGACGATCCCGTGATCCGTGAATACTTTCAAGGTCCTCGGGGGCGTGCGGCCAGCGAGCAGGCGGTATGGAACACCAGAGACCATCACACCTCGACCACAGATCCGGCATGACACTGACGAGCAACTGAAGGGCAGGAAAATGGAACCCAAGGTCAACTATGTTCTCGTCGGCTCGTTCGTGACGTTACTCGGGGCTGGGATACTCGTCGGAATTTTGTGGTTAGGAAAGTCAGACTACCGAGGCTCCTACGACCGGTATGTGGCCTATATGAAGGAGTCGGTCGCAGGATTGAGCATCGATTCGACCGTCAAATATCGTGGCGTCGATGTGGGACGGGTCAAGGACATTGCCTTGAGGCCTGATAATCCGGAAGAAGTCCTCCTGACGCTGGATATCATCCGCGGAACGCCGATCAAGACGGACACCATTGCCGTGCTCGAAACCCAAGGGCTCACCGGTCTTGCGACGATCAATTTGACGGGAGGAAGTCGGGAGGCTTCTTCGTTGCAAGCGCTGGAAGGACAAGCCTATCCGGTCCTCAAGACCGGCCCGTCCTTGTTTTTTCGCTTGGACGAGGCCGTCTCGCGGCTGCTCTCCGAAGAAGGTCTGGCCCAGCTGTTGGTCGATCTTGATGCTGCGGCCATCGGGGCGGCGAAGATTCTCGATGACGAGAATCGCACGTTGCTCAAGCGCACCATCAAAGATCTCTCGGATGTTGCCCAGACCATCGCAGCCCACAAAACCCAGATCGAACAAAGTTTGAACGGTGCAGCGCGGAGTGCCGACAATCTTGTCAAGTTGACGGCATCGTTGAACACCGAGGTTCCCACCCTACTGGCAGGGATCAACAAAAGTGTCACCGCGCTAGGCACGGCAACGGACGAACTCGCTCGGACCAGCAAGACCGTTGGAACGGTCGTTAATGAAGCGAGACCGGAGCTGCAACAGTTCACGCGCCGGACTCTGCCCGAAGTCGGCGTATTGGTCACGGAGCTCAGGCAGCTCACGAGTTCATTGACTCGAGTGGCCCGGGAGTTGGAGCGAGAACCAAGCTCGCTGGTGTTTGGACGGAAGACGCCACCACGTGGCCCAGGGGAATAAGGCTCGGACTTATCGGGATATGAAGAAGTATCGGCTCATCCATGTCATGTGCGCTGTGTTGGTTGTGACGGGAAGCGGTTGTCTGTCGCTCCGAACGGATTCCCCGAAAATCCGCACCTATCACTTGAGTCTTGATGGTTCATCTCACAACATCCTTCCTAAGCAGATCGATGGTCCGGTATTGCTTGTGAGTCCACCTCAAGCGGAGCCGGGATTTGAGACGCCGCGCATGGTGTATGTCAAACGTCCGTACGAACTCGAATATTTTTCCGTGAATCAATGGGCTGATAGTCCGGTGCGCATGCTCACTCCGTTGATGGTCCAGGTGCTCACTCAGAGTGGGGCATGGCGGACCGTGATTCCCTTGCCGGGTTCAGTCAGTGGGGACTATCGCCTCGACACGTACGGAGTTCTCTTGCAGCAGGAATTTCTCCAACAGCCCAGTCAAGTCAGAGTGACGGCCAGGTTACAGCTTGTGGACTTGAAAGAATCAAGGATTCTCGGAGCCCGGGTGTTCGAGGCTGTGGAGAATGCTCCGAGTGAGAATGCCTATGGGGGTGTACTGGCCGCCAACCGAGCGGTCGCCGGCTTGCTCGATCAGATCGTGTCATGGCTTCGGCAATGCGTGCAGCACTCGACGGGGTGCGATCGCTCGTAGAGTGCTTCCTGCGAAGCCATCCGCGATGTGCTCGCCTATGTGTTAACCTTTCCGCGTTAATGAAGGGTGTGATGAAGCAGGATGAAAACATCCTGGAGAACAGGGATCAGTTTCGGATTAACGTCGGGCGTCATCACGACGCTTGGTCTGATGGTGGGGCTGCATGCGGGCACCCACTCACGGGCGGCCGTGCTCGGAGGCATTCTGACGATCGCCATCGCCGACGCCATGGCGGATGCCCTCGGCATCCATGTATCCGAAGAATCAAAGAACAGCGGCCCCACTAGCCACATCTGGGAAGCGACGCTCGCCACATTCGCCGTGAAATTTCTAGTTTCGGCGACCTTTTTGATTCCAGTCCTTTTCACTCCGCTTGATCAGGCGATCGTGATCAGTGTGATCTGGGGGTTGTTCTTGTTGACGGTTCTGAACATCTTCATCGCTCGTGCGCAGGCGATCGCTCCCTGGAGGGTGATCGGAGAACACGTGTTTATCGCCCTGTGCGTGGTGGCAATCACGCATGCGGTCGGAGATTGGGTGAAGGGTTTCGTTGACGTGAAATGATGGGGTAAGGTCTGTTGACGTTCAAAGGCTGGGAGGATGAATGGAACAGAAGAGCAAAGTGTATATGTATCACACGACAGTGAAATGGACAGAACAGCGCAAGGGCGTCACGTCATGTGCAGGGAAGCCGGAAGTCCAGGTGGCCACGCCTCCTGAGTTCAAGGGACACGCGGGTATTTGGTCTCCCGAAGATCTCTTCGTAGCGTCCGCGAACGTCTGCTTGATGACGACGTTTCTGGCCGTGGCGGAGCGAGCAGGACTTGCTTTCTCCAGCTATGAAAGCACGGCGGAAGGTCGGCTGGAGTTGGTAGAGGGAAAATTTCAATTCACCGCCATCACGGTCAGGCCTTCCATCACATTGAAATCCGGGGATGATGTGACTCTGGCCAAGGGGCTGATTGAAAAAGCGGAGCGGAATTGCCTGATCTCCAATTCGATGAAAGCCACGGTGACATTGGAGCCGGTCATTCGCTAGCCTTGTAGAAAACGACCAGTTACTGTCGGTCTAGGCCGCACTGCCTCACTTGATCCAAGTTTTTAGCCGCCACCGCTGCTTCCCACCCAGGCTCGCAAGAGAGAAGCCGAACTCTTAATGGATCTAGGAGCCGGGAATCGACGTGGACTCGAACGTCTTTCCAAACTCCATCCGTCCCAAGCATGATCTCGCACCCAGTCAATCCCCTGAGACCGATACCCTGCGCCTTCAACACCGCCTCCTTCGCAACCCAGTAGCGGAAGAAGATGGCTGCGCGTTCATCCGGAGACGATTGCATGATCGTCGTATGCTCGGATTGAGAAAAAAAACGTCTGGATAAATTTTCAACCTGGACATCTGAACGAACAGGCTCAAGATCGATCCCGACCTCTTGTGCTCGTGAGACTGCCACGAGCGCACAGCCATGGGCGTGAGACAGATTGAACGTGATCGCCGATCGATCACGTAATTCCTCTGTCAGCATGGGCTTGCCAGATTCGCCGAGATCAAAGCCTACCAAATCCGGACTGATACCCAGATATCGGCCAAGCACTGCTCTGAGCCCTCCGTGAGCCAGCACATATCGCTCTCGGTCGCCTGCTCGAATAAGGCGAGCCGAACGGTCCAGTTCTCGTTCATCCAACCATTCCTTGCATCGCGCCAGGCAGGAAGCAGATCCGTCCAGTTTGACCCCCCAGAGGTGGATGGTATTCGGTTCGAGGTGAATGTGACTGTGTCGCTTTATCTCGGCGAGACAAGCGATGGACTGAAATGAAATCACAGCACTGTGCTCCCGAATACACACGTTCGACATCAAGTCTTCATCCTTACGATCAGTGCCCATCTACCACGGACTTTACGTGCTCCACAACTTTACCGTCTTCCAATTTAATGACCTGATTGCCGAGGTGGAAATACCGATCGTCGTGGGTAATGACGATAACCGATTTCCCTCGAGCGCGCAGGTCCGGCAGTAAGGTCTTGTAAAAGATTTCCTTGTACTGCGGATCTTGATCCGCAGCCCATTCATCAAACACGTAGATCGACCGATCCTCAAGATAGGCCGTCACCAGCGCCAGTCGCTTCCTTTGCCCCTGCGAGAGATCGAGGGTGGAGAAGGCGCGATCGTGTACGGTGACTTTCTGATCCAAATGCAGTAATCGCAAGTATTGGGGAATGAGCTTATCCACGTGAGCATCCGATTGACCGAGAAGTTTCTTGAAGAGATGAAAGTCTGAGAATATCACCGAGAAGTGTTCACGGTACCACTCTCGGTTTTCATCGGTGATCATCGTGCCGGACAGTCTCACGTCTCCCTGTATCGGTTGATACAACCCAGCGAGCACTTTTACGAACGTTGATTTGCCGCTTCCATTGCCCCCGATGATGAACACCAATTCGCCGGGATTCAGCTCCAGACTGATGGGGCCAAGCGTGAAGGGCGCTTCGACTCCGTTTTCCTCTCCGTAAGAAAACGCGACATTGTTCCATTGCACGAGAGGAGAAGCCCCAAGCTCTCGAACGACCGGTTCTCCCGTTTGGGCATCATCGAGGCCGATGTCCAGCGATATGCCCAATCGTTCAATGTTTTCCAAGGCCACTTGGCCTCGCTCGAGAGTTGGTGCCGTGCCAAGAATGCTGGAGATGGGGCCCATCACATAGAGGATAGCCACGATATATCCTGTAAGCGCCTCAGGATCAATTGACCCAAAAGATGGGAAGAGGAATATAAGGGAACCGATAAGAGAGTAGAGCGAGACCTGAGTCCAAACTCCTAGGAAAGCTTGCAAGCGCGTCGCTTTCAAATTCGTCTCTCTATAGAACTCTGCCGCTCCTCGCACATCCTGATTGATGAACTCCTCCCGTCGTGCCCGATGCATCATCAGCTCCTTCAGTCCATCAGTGAGTGAGCGAAAGCGGTGAAACAGGTCGGCTCTGGCGTCCCGAGATGCGGCAATGATGCTGCGGGTACTGGTGTGTAACCACTGTTGCCCGAGGACACTGACGACGGCGACGGCGGCCACGGCTAGAAACACACTCCATGACAACCAGGCAAGGAAGATCCCACATCCCAATACCAATGCCACATTCATGAGGAAATGGGGGAAACACTGGATTGCCCAAGTGACCCAACTGACGTCATCGGTCAAGGTGACAAGGATATTGGCGGCTCCTCGTTGCTCGGAACGACGCAACGGAGCTCTCACGATCTTCGCACAGAGCGACAAAGAGAGGTCCAGGATGGTGTCTTGCGCGAATCGGACGAGCAGAATGTGGGACCAGAGGTTCGCCAGAATCTTGCCGGAGACAAGACCGACGAACCCAAGCAGCACGAGGAGGGAATGGTCGGAGTGATGATGAAGGGCATAATTGATAAGCGCCAAGACACCGGCGCTCAAAAGACCCGACAAGACGCCGACACAGACCATGAGCCAGGCCATGGATCTCGACCGTTGCACAATAAAGCGGAGAAATCGTGCAAGTCGCATCACCGACTAGCCTCACATTCAACAGAAATGAGACGAGCGTTACCCGTCTGAATCACGCGGCCAACGGGCGTGGCTTGTTTTGAGTATCCTCGACAAGGAAGGTCTGGATATGCTTGGCCACTTCCTCAACGTGTGGTGTGATAAGGAGATGCCCCGCATTGAGAGCTTCAACTTGCACAGACTTGCTTCCTTTGCCACCGAACTCTGGCCAGATATGTCTGGTATCCGTCACCGTCCGAGCTATATACCGCTTGGACGCCACGATATTGAGAATTCGTCCAGGGTATTTCCGAGCGTCGTAGCATGCCACGGCTTGGAGCGTGGCTCTGGTCACTCGGCTGACTTGGAAATCGGCAAGCAACTCTTCATTACCGGCAACGGTTCGTGACAATGACATGAGTCTCTCGCGTTTACGCCGGATAAATGGACTCCAGTCTTTGACGGGTAAACGGAAGAGCGCCCCGATATTACTTATGATCCTCCACAACATGAACAGGGGCAGCCCAAGCTTCATTGGCCACTTGTAACGATGTCGATGATATGAGGATGGATGCCAGGTCTCCATGATCACGAGGGTGACGGCTTGCCGCTGCCCGAGAAGTTGCTGAGCCATTTCATACGCGACCAGTCCGCCGGTACAGCTACCAAGGATGATATACGGCCCGTTCGGGCGAACGTGACGGATCTCTGCAATGTAATGGCTCGCCATCTCCGGTACCGACGTAAATGGCGACTCCTTTCCGTCCAGTCCTCGCGCCTGTAATCCGTAACAAGGCTGATTCGTCCCCAGCAGCTTTGCCAACTGCGCAAAGGGCAATACATTACCCCCTACTCCGGGCACCATGAAGATCGGTATTGCCGTCCCGCTCGGTTGAATGGCTACCAACGATTGCCATGGCGGTGTCCAGTGTTCATGTGAGAGCACCGACGCTAACTCTGCAATAGTCGGTGCCTGAAACAGCGTCGCCAACGGAAGACGTCTTCCATATACCCGTTCAAGAAGAAAGAAGAGGTGGGCTGCTTTGAGGGAATGACCACCACGATCGAAGAAGTTGTCATGGATTCCGATCTTTGAGACCTCCAGGACCTGCTGCCACAAAGCCGTCAGTTGAACTTCCATCCGATCACGCGGACGACTGCGAACTGGTTCATCCGAGAATGAGGAGACGGGAGCCGGCAATGCGTTCCTGTCAACCTTGTTATTAGCCGTCAAGGGCACGGTTTCCAGAAAGACAAAGAGTGACGGGACCATATACTCCGGAATCTCGGATCGCAGAAACGAGCGCAATTCCGCCTGGCTTGGGACAAGCCCCTCCTGGCAGACGACATAGGCCACCAACTGCTTTATACCTGCCCGATCATCCCGCGCGGCGACCACCGTCTGGCGGATGGAAGGATGGCGGTTCAGTGCTACTTCAATCTCGCCCAATTCAATCCGGTGCCCTCTTATCTTGACTTGGTGATCCACTCGACCCAAATGCACGAGGCGCCCATCCGTCCGATAACGAGCCAAGTCTCCCGTTCGATACAGTTTTGCGTGGGGCTCCGGGGAAAACGGATGAGTGATGAACCGGTCCGTCGTCAGCTCAGGCCGCCCTCGATAGCCTCGGGCCAACCCATGACCTCCAATATAAAGTTCACCGGAGACTCCGATTGGAACGGGCTGGAGGAATTGATCCAGTATGTATACATCCGTATTGGCGATCGGTCTCCCAATGGTGATCTCCCGATCGGCCCGTTCAAGTTTCTCGATCGTGGACCAGATAGTCGTTTCGGTCGGGCCGTACATATTCCACAAGGCAGTGCTCCGATCCAACAACGATGCTGCTAGATCAGAGGGAAGGGCTTCTCCTCCGCAGAGGACCGTCAGGCTCTTGCTGCCCAGCCATCCAGCCTCGACCAACATACGCCATGTCGCCGGCGTCGCTTGCATGATCGTCGGCTGTACGCTTTCGCAGAGGTCGCGTAGGTGTCGTCCGTCCATTGCGACCTCTCGACCAGCGATCTCGACACGTGCTCCGGCCAGCAACGGCACATAAAGCTCCAAGCCGAAGATATCAAAGGAGATTGTCGTAACAGAGAGCATGACATCGTGAGCGGTA
This sequence comes from uncultured Nitrospira sp., assembly GCA_902500755.1. Classification (GTDB taxonomy): domain Bacteria; phylum Nitrospirota; class Nitrospiria; order Nitrospirales; family Nitrospiraceae; genus Nitrospira_D. The sequence goes on along the minus strand of CABVRV010000034.1, from coordinate 1,969 downwards.
CATCCCGGCTCTCGCAGTATCGAACTCAAGAAGTTCACAAGGGCGCGGTGCGGAATTTCTACTCCTTTCGGTTGCCCTGTCGAACCTGATGTATATAGGACGTACGCGAGGTCTTGAGGTGTGGCGATCGGGCCAAGATCGTGGTCACCCTCTTGCGCGATGGCGTCCCCTTCCCGATCAAGGCACAGCACACGGCAGACTTGAGCGTCAAACCGATCGGATAGGGAGGCGGATGTCAGCACGACGGTGAGGGAGGCATTCACCGACATATACCGGAGGCGATCCCGTGGAAACTCAGGGTCGAGCGGGACATAGGCTGCACCGGTCTTAAGCACGGCCAGCAACGCAATGACCATCTCCAAGGATCGATCGAGACCAATACCCACCGTCACACCGGGCTTGGCGCCCAGGGCTTGGAGATAGTGTGCCAGCCGATTCGCCTTGGCATTGAGTTCGCCGTACCGCAGTATCTTCTGTCCCATCGACAAGGCAACGGCGTCCGGCGTCCGCCGGACTTGTGCTTCAAACAGCTGAGGGAAGCAATCAGCCTGCGGATACTCTCTTTGCGTGCGATTCCAATCCTGCAACATCTGTTGACGTTCGGGCGCGGTCAATGTCGGGAGCTCGGACAGCTTGCTCTGGGGATGTGCCAATGCGCTCTGGAGCAGGATCTTATACTGTCCCAACATCCGTTCAGCGGTTTGAGGCTCAAAGAGATCGGTATTGAACGTTAGATAGGCTCTCCGTGAGAACTCCGTCTCGATCGTCAAGCTCAAGTCGAATTGTGAGGCTTGCGTCTCCACTTCGAACGGCATCCAGCTCAACCCTTGGACGTTGATCTCTCCGATCGGAGCATTCGGAACATTGAAAAGGACCTGCACCAGCGGGGCGGAGCTATGGTCGCGAGAGGGGTGCATCGTCTCGACCAACCTATCGAAGGGGAAGTCTTGGTTGGCGTAGGCCTCTAACGCCGTTTCACGCACCCGTGCCATCAACTCGACAAACGTTGGATTGCCGGAGAGATCTGTCCGCAAGACGAGTGTGTTGACAAACGAGCCGATGATCGTCTCGACCGCAGATTGAGTCCGGTTAGCGATGGGAGAGCCGACGGCAACGTCGGTCTGGCCGGAATAGCGACTCAAGAGAATCTGGAAACAGGCTAGCAGGGTCATGAATACCGTTGCATTGTGTTCTGCGCCAAACTGCTTCAATCGTTCGATCAACGATGCGGGCAACTCCAGCATGCGATGGGATCCGTTAAATGTCTGCAACACAGGGCGTGGGTGATCGGTCGGCAAGGAAAGTTTGGCAAGCCCGGCCAGCTTTTGCTGCCAATAATCCGATTGCATGTTGAGCCGGTCGTCGGTCAGACAACGACGCTGCCACACCGCGTAGTCGGCATACTGAATGGGGATCGGCTTTGGCGAAGGAATTTCTCCGCGGCTAAACGCGTTGTAGAAGAACGCGAACTCGCGGCCAATGATCCCGAACGACCACTGGTCACCAACGATATGATGCATCGTGAGCACCAACACATGGTCCTCTGGTTCGATCGCAATCAAGAGGAATCGTGCGAGAGGGCCTTTATCGAGATCGAACGGCTGGTTCGCTTCCTGCTCTACAAGCCGAGCCGCCTGTTGTCGTCGTTGTTCGCGTGGCATTTGCTGAAGATCCGCTTCGACCCAATGAGGAGGGTGAAAGGGGTGAATCATTTGGACCGGTCCCTCGCCGCTCATCGTGAAGGTCGTTCGAAAGGCCTCATGGCGGGTACAGATGGCATCGATCGTACTCCGGAGGGCCGCTTTGTTGAGTCGTCCCATCTGCCTCGATGCAAACGGCATGTTATAGGCCGTACCTTTAGGAGCCAACTGATACAGCAGCCACATGCGTTGTTGAGAATAGGAGAGGGGGAGCGGCTGATCTCTGGGCACCGGAGTGATCGGGGGCATCAGAGAAGCCTTCTGCTCCC
>CABVRV010000033.1 GCA_902500755.1 uncultured Nitrospira sp. | reverse complement strand
GGCTGATCTCTGGGCACCGGAGTGATCGGGGGCATCAGAGAAGCCTTCTGCTCCCGCTGACGCAGTCGTGTCACTTCTTCAGCCAACGTGGCGATCGTCGGTCGGTCAAACAGCGTGGAGAGTGAGACGTCAACCTCGAAGAGCTCACGTATCCGAGAGACGAGCTGGGTCGCCAAGAGCGAGTGGCCTCCCTGCTCAAAGAAGTTGTCACGGATGCCCGCCTCCGAGATTTGAAGTACGGACTTCCACAGCTCAGCCAAGGATTCTTCGACCTGATTTCTTTGAGCCACCCTGGACACCGCCCGACCGGCGGTGTTTTCCGGAGCGGGAAGGGCGCTTCGATTCACCTTTCCGGTGGCATTAAGCGGCATGCTGTCGAGGCACAGAATGACGGAGGGCACCATATAGTGCGGTAATCGAGTTGCGAGATAACGGCGGACCTGTTCAAGCCTTCCTTTGAGGGACGACTCGCCCACGATATAGCCGACCAACCGGTGCTGGTCTCGCTTATCCTGCCGAAGCAGCACCGCCGTGTGATACACCCCCGGGAAGTGACTTAACACAGATTCGATTTCTCCCGGTTCGATCCGATAGCCACGCAGTTTGATCTGCTGGTCCATCCGTCCGAGAAACTCCACATTGCCGTCGGCACGATACCGAGCCAGGTCACCGGTTCGATACAGTCTGGTACCGACCACGTAGGGATTCGCAAGAAACCGCTCGTGGGTCAACTGCGGCTGGTTGACATAGCCACGAGCCAGACATTCTCCCGCGACATAGAGTTCCCCCGGTACGCCGATCGGCATCGGTTGCTGACCCGCATCCAGCACATAGAGCTGCATATGGTCGATGGGTTTGCCGATCGGCACTCGGGCCCCGGCTTCCTCGCGAGTCGTTCGATAGACGCTACACCAGCCCGTGGCTTCCGCCGGTCCATATTCGTTGTACAGCGTGGCATGAGGCAAGAGCTGGTAGTGCCGTCGCACGAGTTCAAGAGGCAGGCTCTCTCCAACCGTAATGACGACTCGGAGCGATTCAAGCTGAGTACTTAACGCGTCCCCCAGCACGACGTGGTACAACGAAGGGACCCACACGATGTGCGAGATGTGATGATGTTCGATGAGCGCAGCAAGCTGTGTTGGGTCACGATAGACTGGCTCGGATGGGATAATCAGTTCCCCTCCCTGCAGCCAGGTCCAAAAGATCCCCGTCACAGATCCATCGAAGGCAAGGGAAAAGGTCAGTAAGAATTGTGAGACCGGTTCCTGATAGTACTGCAATCTGGCATGCAGAGAGCTCACCAGACTGCCGTGTGTCACAGCCACACCCTTGGGCCGCCCTGTCGAACCAGAAGTGTAAATGATATAGGCGAGCTGATCAGGAGAGCCGGAGATGGCGAGGTTTTCCTCATCTCCATTTGTTGGTGGATGACAGAGTTTCTCCACGTCGCATATCTGACCTGCGTAGCCCTGTAAATGGTTACGCAGCCGCTCCCGTGTCACCACGACGGAAACCTTTGCGTCCTCCAGTATCAGCTGGAGTCGGTGACCGGGGAAGGACGGATCCAGGGGAACATAACCACCGCCGGCTTTGAGAATGCCCAAGAGGCCCACGAGAGCATCCACAGAGTGCTCGATACAGAGACCCACCGGACAATCTGAATAGACCCCTAATGTCCTTAGGGCGCGCGCGAGTCGATTCGCTCGTCGGTTCAGCTCTTGGTAGCTGAGGGACTGGTCTCCACACGTGACAGCCGGTGCATGAGGAGTCCGTTCCACCTGTGCCTCGATGAGGGTATGAATACCGGAGGCCAGGGTGGGTGACCTGTTCCACGTCAGGCGAATGTTCCGTCTCTCCTCGTCGGTCAGCAATGAAAGCTGGTCGAGAGGGGCCTCAGGTTTCTTGAGAAATTCCTCAAGGAGGATCTCAAGCTGTTCCAACATTCGGTCGATGGTTGAATCCTCAAAAGCCGTAGAATCATGGAGCAGCGCCAAGCCAAGGCCGTCCACTTTGTTGACGACCATCAAGACGAGGTCGAACTCCGAGGCAGTCGGTTTCCATGGTAGGTGAGTGGCGTGAAGATCCCGGACACTGAACGTGGACAGGGGGTCATCTTCGCTCACGATCATCACATTAAACAGTGGGGACAGCTGACGCGCTCGTTGTAGCGACAATGCCTCGATCACTTCCTCAAATGGGAGGTCCTGATGGTCATAGGCCTCCACCACCACACGGCGGATCTGCTCCAACAGTTCGTGTACGGTCAGCCCATCCGAAAGTTCGGACCTCAACGCCACCGTATTGACGCAATACCCCATCACCCCTTCAAGCTCTCTCCGGCGCCTGCCGGACACGATCGATCCAATCACAACATCCGACTCGCGTGTGTAGCGTTGCAGCCATGTGACAAACACAGCATACAACACCATGAATCGGGTCACGCTCTGCTGCCGACAAAAGAGGCTCAGCAAGTTGGTTAGTCGAGGAGAAAGAGACCGAAACTGGGCAGCCCCCTCGAACGTACGCACCCTTGGCCGTGGACGGTCGGCGGGTAATTCAGCAGGCGGCGGGGCATCGCGCAACTGCTTGATCCAGTACTCGCGGTCGACCTCACGAAGGCCTCCATCAAGCCTGGCCCGCTGCCAGTTCACGTAGTCCGCATACTGAACGGACGGTGTGGGAAGACGGGCTTCTTGAGCATTCCCACCGGCCTCCATCAGGAAGGCCAATTCTTTGCAGAAGAGGCGAAGGGACCAACCATCCGCGACGAGCCGATGGAACGTCAGCTCCAAGACATGCAGATCTTGATCGAGCGCCAGTAGCGCAACTCTGAACAATGGCCCTTGGCTGAGGTCAAATGGTCGACTGGCCTCCGTTCGAAGGAACTGCCGCACCTCGATTTCTTGTTCGGTCCGACTCAGTGTTTTGAAATCATGCTCGGTCAGCGTGAAGAGGCCTTCAGGGGATATTTCTGCGAAGCTTTCACCCTTCTCCGATCCAAAACGAGTTCGGAGAATCTCGTGTCGACGGATGATTTCCTGAACCGAGCGCTCCAACACATCGGGGTTGACCGACCCCCGGATACGCACCTTCATGGAAATATGGTTGATCGCGCTCCCAGGATGCACCTGCTCCAAAAACCACAGTCGCTGCTGCGAGGGGCTGAGAGGAATTCTGCCTTTCCGTATGGAGGGCGAGGAAAGCGGAATGGCTGGAACCTGCGTCCTGCCGTCGCCACCTGTGGCCTGGCCCACGTCATCCAAACTCGCGCTTCCCTCCTCAATCCGGGCGGCAAGCGCAGACAACGTTGGACACTCGAACAGAAGGCTGATGGGGAGTTCGACATGGAACAGATCGAGGATGCGGGCAACAATCTGTGCGGCAAGGATCGAATTGCCTCCGAGTGCAAAGAAGTTCGCATGGCGATCTGGAGGATCTCCTCCAAGCACCTCTTGCCAGATATCCGCCAGCCTTTTCTCGACGATGGTGTGTGGACTCTCGCTCGGTGAACCCTCGGCATCATATTGCGGATCCGGGTCCGATGTGCTCGATGCCACGATGGCGAGTTGGCCTGACTCAAAGGCGGCTTTGCAGACGCCTCGCTGAATTTTTCCGCTGGAGGTTCTGGGGATCGTCCCGGACTTGATCAGCACCACCGCGTGGAGTTCGAGTCCATATTCGTCGGCCAACGCACGACGGATGCAGTTCATCACGTCCGGCAGGTCGGATTCGGACAGCTGCCTGTCGATCTCATGGACCAGCACCACCAGTTCTCCCGTCTTGCCCTCAATCGAGAAGGCCGCCCCAGATCCTCGTCGCAAGCCGAAATGCGCTTGCTGGGCCGTCCACTCCAGATCATGGGGAGAATAGTTCCGTCCTCGCACGATGATCAGGTCCTTTAGGCGTCCGGTCAGGAACAATTCTCCGTGGTGGAGAAATCCAAGGTCGCCTGTCCGTAAGTAGGGACCCTCTCCGGATCCAGCAATCGAGGCTTTAAATATGGCTTCAGTTTCTTCCGGTTTGCCCCAGTATCCCGCGCCGATCCCGGCTCCGGCCAGCCACACTTCTCCGACCACACCGGGTGGGCACTCGCGTCGAGTAGTCGGGTTCACAATCCGGACATGAGTCTCTTCGAGGGGTACCCCACATCCAACGAGTGTCCGCGTTCCTCGTTCTGACCGGGGCGACTCCTTGACGATCGAGTCGGCCAACGCGTCGGCGTCAACATGCAAGAAGCTCGGCTCCGTTCCGGACCGCTTCACCGTCACCGATAACGTGGCTTCTGCAAGTCCATACGCCGGTGCGAACGCGGTTCGCCGGAAACCATATGGGCCAAAAGTGTCGATAAACCGCTCAACTGTATCGGGATGGATGGGTTCGGCGCCGCAACTGGCGACCACCCACTTGCTCAAGTCGGCCCGCCATCCTTTCTGTTGCCGCACAGCTCTGAGGCAAGCTTCATAGGAAAAATTCGGTCCCCCGCTGTGGGTGATCCCAAACCGAGCCACCGCTTCGAGCCAACGTAATGGCCGCCGGAGGAACGTGACGGGCGACATCAGATAGGCGGGATTACCGGTATAAAAGGGGGCGATGATTCCGTGCAGTAATCCATAGTCATGGAAGTAGGGCAACCAGCAGAGCGACCGGCTCCTGTTCGACACTTCTCCCACCAGACTCAAGGCCCTACAGTGGGAGATTACGTTTTCATGGCTGATCATGACGCCACGAGGAGTGGCTGTCGACCCTGAGGTGTATTGCAAGTAGGCAAGGGTGGTGCTGGGAAGCTGTGGCAACTCAACCGAATCGACTGAATCGTAGGGTTGATCCGTTGCCATCCACCTGATCGAACCTACCTCCTTGGCGATGGAGAACTCTGAAGACAGAGCCGTGATACTTGAAGTCGTGAGTGCCAGCGATACCTGGGCATCTTCGATAATGGCGCGAAGCCTTGGCAGGCTGTGTTTCCACCGGACGGGATCGGGAGCTGGAGCGGGAACCGGAACAAGACCGGCACAGGCACATGCCCAAAATGCATAGACGACATCCAACCCCTGTGGGTAGAGAAGAAGGGCCCTGGTTCCTGGTGAGAACTCACGTGCAAGATGGTCGGCAAGCGAAGAGACCGTGCGCTCAAGCTGACTAAATGTTACGTGGTGTTCAACTTCGAGGTTGTCACGGACGAACGCGTAGGCCAGGTCATTCGGACTTCTCCGGCAACTCCACTGAAAGAGCGATGCGAGGTTGTGTATAGCCGGAGAGGATGGTTGCGACATCAAATGAGGCGCCAAATCCGAAACTAGGCCAAGGGGAAATATCTCCTGCGAGTAATCTGGTTACTGAAGGAATAGGGTAGTGGGTTTAGGAAAAAGTTGAAAGAATTTCTCATTTTCGAGCGGAATCGCATCGACTTCCTTCATGGGCACACTACCTGGCAGGGGGAAACGAGTTCGCTCAGCGTTTTGTACTCACATTTGCTGGGGCTCTAACACTCGGAGATGAAGTTGTGTGGCATCCTGCGTCAACGGAGGATAAGGTGCTGTGGCGTTCTTCACCAGTCCAAGGTCCGCTTCTCCGATCCATTCTAAAGCAACGTCGTAAGCCGTTGTTCGGTAATGGGAATAGTGCCGATCTGTGACAGGGGGAATGGCATACTGATCGCAAGGTTCAGCGTAGAAAGGTGAAAAAGATGCCTATCACTGGACGGATGCTGGTTTGTTGCGCACTGTTGTCTGGCATGGCGGCGCTGGGGTTCAGCAATCTTGGAGTAAAAGAGCTGACAGTCTCAGCAAAAAGTGGAGATTCAGTCAGTGGGCGTGAAATTTACGTGAATACCTGCATCCGTTGCCATGGAATCGACGGGAAGGGGGGACTCGGAATCAAACTTGTTCCACCTCCGGCGGACCTCACCTCGCTCGCCGTTCAGAGTCGGCTCGACGGGACCTTGTTTCGACGGATTCACGGAGGAAAACCCAATACGGCGATGGGTGCCTGGAAACACGCTCTCTCCGATGAGGAAATTTGGGACGTCTTGTCCTATGTGCGCACACTCGGGGTGGAGTCCGGTGGACAACCCTAAAGAATGAATCCAATAAGTGGAAGTTGTCTCATATAAGCGTATCAGGGAAATAAAGATCAACTCTGTTTTTCGATGAGGAGGTAATGCCATGACGTGTAACGTTGGAGGGATTGAGAGACCTATCCGAATTGGAGCAGGGCTACTGGCGATCATAATCGGTCTCTTCGCGGGGTTTTCGACTGCCATAGCGGGAACGGCACTTGCGGTGGGGGCCATCCTGCTGCTCACTGGAGCGGCGGGGTATTGTCCCCTGTTTACGTTGTTCGGGATCAATACACACTGTTCGGCGTCCGGTATGAAGAAATGAGGTCCACTTTATGAGCCGACAGATCACGGCAGGCATTGTGCTGATGAGTGCGCTGGTGGGGACGATCAGTTGTGTCCCACCTCCACGGGTCACGGAGAGTGAGGAGGCGGCTGCTCGTCGGAACACGGGGTCGCCAGTCGATGCGCTGTTTGTTCCGCCATCGCCCGAAACGATTCCGGGGGATCTGAGAGGCGAGCAGATTCGCCTGGGCTACAAGATGATTGTCGACACGCAGGAATATGGGAAGCGGTACGTTGGAAACGCACTCGCCTGCACCAATTGTCATTTAGATGCGGGGCTCAACCCGAACTCTGCATCCTTCGTGGGTATCGCCACTCTCTACCCGGAGTATCGTGAACGAGCCGGCCGACAGATGACACTGGCCGATCGAATCAACGAGTGTTTCGAACGCAGTATGAACGGCAAGGCACTTCCACCCGACAGTGTCAAACTGACGGGCATCGTCGCCTACATTGAATGGTTGTCGCAGAATATGCCGCCCGGCGTTGAGGTCCCATGGCGAGGAATCCCACGTCTCATCTCGACCCATCAACCTGACCCTCTCAACGGCAGGAAGGTCTTTGAGAAAAAGTGTGTCTTCTGCCACGGCTCCGACGGGCAAGGCACCATGGCGGCACCGCCTGTGTGGGGGCCGCGTTCGTACAACATCGGCGCAGGCATGGCGCGGGTGAGTGTGGCCGCCTCGTTTATCAAGGCCAACATGCCGCGAGGCTGGGGCTGGACGGTGACGGACGACGAAGCCATCGATGCAGCGGCCTATATCAATACGCAGCCTCGACCGGACTTTCCCGACAAGATCCACGACTGGCCGAAGGGGGGCAAGCCGGCAGATGTACCCTATTGAGCGGGCGACAGGAGAGAGATGAAACTTACGGCCACCTTTCACGGAGGGACACGCTACGACATTGTGAGCGGCAAACATCGAGTCATCACCGACCAGCCGGCGGAGGATGGAGGGCAGGATGCCGGAATGGGTCCGGTCGAACTCTTTGTCGGGTCCGTGGCGAGTTGTGTCGCGTACTTCGTCGGGCAATTCTGTGGGCGGCACGGCATTGCTCGAGATGGCTTGACGGTCGATGCGGAATGGACGATGGCCGAAGTTCCACACCGTGTCGGTCGTATCGAGATCGGAATCCATCTTCCCCATCGAATCAGCGCAGAACAAAAAGAACGCCTGTTGAAGGTCGCGCATGGCTGCACAGTGCATCAATCCCTCGCGGTGCCTGCCGGCGTGGCGATCGAACTCAATCCCCACCCTCGTGCGGAGAAACCTTCGTGAAAGGAGCAGCGATGTTGGAGGTGAGAATCCGGATGGTCGTTAGAAGCGCCGCGCTCGTGTTGTTGGGACTCATGTCGTCCCCGCAATTGTCGTTTGGGAGTGATCACGCGCGCGCGAAAGACATCATCCAGCAGACCTGTGTGCAGTGCCACCGGCTGGAAGGTCGGCCGGATTCGCGCTTCAAGCTTCACGCGCCTGACTTGATGTGGGCCGGCAGCAAGTACCAACGGTCGTGGCTCATTCGTTGGCTCACCGGGAAGGAAGCTCCACTCTATGCCAAGGGATATCTATGGGATCTCACGAGCGTGCCGTCCAGGCATCCGATGGTCACAGAGTCGGAGGCGAGCGCACTCGCGGATTACTTTGCCGAACACAACAAAGACCCGCGCGTGACGGTCGGCGCATTCGATCTTTCAAAAGTGACAAAGTTCGACGTGACGTTCGGCGGGATGGCCTATAAAGCCCATGCCTGTCTTGGCTGCCATACGATCGAGGAGAATGGCAAACTGATTGGGGGGCCCCAGAGCGCCGCCTTGCAGCATGCCGGTCAACGATACAACCCGGACTGGCTGTATCGCTTCGGCCAGAATCCGCAAGACTTCACGGTCCACAATGGGGAATTTCTGGCCGATGCAACCGATGCGCAATTGCGGGCGGTGATCGGCTTCCTCGCCGTGCAAGGGGTGCCGGACTTTCAATATTATGAGCCATGGGCGGGTCAGGAGTTCGCCAACGCGAGCTCGGATCGCGGCAAGACGCTCTACAAGGAATATTGTGCTCAATGCCACGGTTTCACCGGCAAGGGCGACGGACCGGCAGCTTCCGGCCTGGAACCCAAACCGGCGATACATGCCAACATTCCCTTCGAAAAGCTCCCGATCGAATATCTCTACAACGTCATCAATCATGGCGGACCGGCAGTCGGCAAATCGCCGAACATGCCGTATTGGAATTTGACGATCGGTCAACAGGGCGTGGCGGACGTGATCGCCTATTTGAAGGTGACCTTCAAAGGGGTCCCGGATGTTGCTGCGGCAGCAGGAGGTACTGAAGGGAGTGTCTGTGTGCAACCGCGCAAGACAGCACAGGCTCCGGCAGACCTCCTCGCCAAAACGAACCCGTTTCCGTCGTCTGCCGGGGCGATCAAGGCGGGAAAAGAATTATTCCTGAGGACCGCGCAGCCCGTCGCATGCGTCATGTGTCATGGTGAGCAAGGAGATGGCAAGGGGCTGATGGGTGCGGCCTTAGTGCCGCCACCCCGAAATTTTACATGTGGCGCGATGATGCGGGACCTGCCGGATGGGCAGCTGTTCTGGATCATCAAGAATGGTTCTTCGGGAACTGGGATGATGCCGTTCGGCACATTGCCGGATGAGCAGGTCTGGCAACTCATCCACTACATCCGGAGTTTAGCGAAGGATAAGTAAGGAAGGTCCATGTGTACGTGTAAAAAAGGAGGTCGATTATGGGAGTGAGTCGATATGGAGCGGTGAATTCAGCCGTTCTGTTTGCAGTCGTTGCGTGGGCGGTACTGGCGGGTGGCCATGATATCGCCTATGCACAGGCCGTGGGGATGGGAGCGCCGCCCTCGAAGGTGGAGATCACCATCAAGGACCGCCAGCACGGCTATGAGACCGCTGGGTTCACGATGCCGTCGCAGGACACGATCATCGTCGTCCGAAATCAGGATTCGGTCACGCACGGGTTAGCATCAACGTTGTTCAAAGACATTCCCGTGAAGGTGGAAGGCGGGACTGAGATACGAGGAAAGAAATTCAAGTCGTTTCATGTCGACGCGGGAAAGACGATGACGTTGCGGTTCGCGACAGCGCCCTCGAACTTCGATCCGATGACAGGTGGAGCCGAAAGTGTGCGGCATGCTTTATGGTGCGACATCCATCCTGAAGTGAAAGGGGAGTTGTTTGTGATTGAAACTCGTGGGGATATCGGAGGCGGCTGAGTCACGTCTTGGTCATCGTCTGACACGTGCTTCCACCCACGGGAGAGAATCGATGCGTTTCCTTCCGGAGGGGGCGAAGGGTGAGGATCCCAGTCCTGGCCGGCGACAGTTCACACTGGAGCTCAGCTGGGACGGGCGGTCCTGTTCTTGAGATGGATGACGTGAAGGGGAGCAGCTGGCTGGTCGTCTTGTGCGTCAAAGGAACACCACATGAAGGGATTGGGTAGACTCTCCGCTCGTGCCATGGGTGTAGGGCTTGGGTGTGTGATTGGCGGCGGACTGCTGGCCATGCCGTCGCCCGGCTGGCCGAAGGAGATCGCGTTTGTCGCCCGTGATGTCGAAAATCAGCAAGCAATTTGGCTTCCCATGGACATCGCCATTCAACGAAGCATGGATTTCACAGAGCCGCTGATTTTTCGGTTTGAGAATCCGACTGAACGGACCCATGTGTTCGAAGCCCCGGCCTTGTTTGAGTCTGTAGAGCAGGAAGGGGTTCAGATCATCAGGCCGGTTCGGGTTACTGTTCCGCCAGCGGGGACCGAGCAGATCGTGATCGACAGGGATCGGATGGCGAGCGATGCGACCGCCGTCGAGGGAGAGACGGTGACCTATCGATTCTACTGTCCCCTTCATCGGGCAGATGACGATATGGGTGGCCGAATCGTCGTGGGACAATAACCGGAGCGCAGCACCGGTTCGTGAGAACGGCCTACGTTGCGTAGAACCTCCAGCTATTCAAGGAGTCAATCATGCCGACGTTCATTATTTCAGGTAGTCGAGGGACGGACGATCCCACGATGGCGACTTTGCCGTTTATGGCCGCCAAGACGGCCAAAGAGCAAGGACACGATGTGGTTCTGTGGCTATGGAACGAAGCCGTGACGTTGGGTCGCAAAGGTGTGGCGGATCATGTGACCGGCGTGAACCTGACCCCGCTGAAAGAGCTGCTTGCCGCCGTGCAAGCGGCAGGAGTGCCGATCTGGGTCTGCGGAGCTTGTGCGGTCGCCAGACAAGTCGGCACGGCGGATCTGGTAGCCGGCGCCTCCATCAAAGGCATGCCGGATTACATCAAAGCCGTGGCAGACCGAGATCGGAGCGTCTCCTTCTGATCTAAGACCGGAAGAAGGAAGTGTCGTATGGCAGCTGACGATTCGGAGATCCAAGTTCCATGCTGACCGAGGATGCTTTCCGTATGCTCGACACGAGAAAGGCCCTCATTGAGCTGCTGGAGAACAGAAGTGCCGAGATGATTGAGGAAGGAGCAGGGCGATGAAGATAAAGATGTTTCCGTTGCTGGCTATCTTGGTGTTGTTCGAGGTCCCCAACGGTGCGGCAGAACGGCATATGATGCAGCCGAGAGTGCCTGCCGATAAGCTGGCCGAAGCCCGAGCTCTCAGGAGCCCGCTCCCCGCATCTCAAGAAATCATAGAAAAAGGGAAGGCGCTCTATCACGGCAAGGGCACGTGCTTTACCTGTCATGGAGTAGACGGGGACGGCGCCGGACCAGGAGGCGCCCAACTAAATCCCTCTCCTCGGAATTTTCAACACCATGGATTTTGGCGGCACCGCACGGAAGGCGAAATTTTCTGGGTAATCAAGCACGGCTCTCCCGGTACCGGCATGATTGGGTTTGGACAGGTATTGTCGGATGAAGAAATCTGGGCCCTCATTCAGTATGAACAAACCTTCGCGGGCATGCACGGGCCAGGAATGAGGGGTCGCGGAGAAGGCATGGGACCTATGGGTGGTAGAGGAGGAATGGAGCATCGTGGGCGGAGTGGTGGAATGAAGGAGTGCGAAGGCGAAGCTTGTGAACGATGATCAATCCTGCTCAGCCGAAAGATAAGAGATTGCACCGCTCGGTCGCTGCGGCTATCATACCTAGGATATCTTGGTCGCGTGGACGCTGAAGGAAGTCATCCGAGGGGGAGGGCCGTATGAGCACAGTAAGAACGGTGGGAACAGGGTTGGTGATCGGGCTGCTGTTGAGCGGCTGTTCGTCCTATCACACCGGCAAGCAGGATACCAAGTTGCGTGCAAAAGCGGCGATTGCCGGGCTCGGCATCACGGGGGAAGCCGACCTCTATGAAGAGTATGAAGGGCGCGTGCGGATCAAGCTGAAGGTCCAAGGCACTCCTGAAAGCAAACTGACCCCTGGCCTACATGGGATCCATATTCATGAAGTTGGAAACTGCGAGCCATTTTCAGCCGCCAAGGGGCATTATGACGGCAACATTGACCCACAGGTGAATCCGGAAGCCAATGTGAGCCCTGGTCTCGGCAATCATCCCTATCATCTCGGGGATCTACAGAATCTGGCCGTCGATAGTGCCAGAAAGGGTTCTCTCTATACCGTGACAAGTCGAGTGACGCTCTCCGGCGGCTTGAATACGCTGTTCGACAGTGATGGCAGCGCTTTCATCATCCACGAGCTTCCGGATCAATACCTGCCTGATCCACCGACCAAAGACGCACCGGGTGGACCGAGAATCGCGTGCGGCATCATTGTGAAGCAGTAATAGGCGTTCAGAAGCCCATAGAGTCTACGGTCGCACTCGCCGTGAGCGAGTGCGACAGCGTGTTCGCCTCATCCGTTGTTGCGTTTTTCCTCATCTGACAATAGCGCTGTGAGTATTTCTGCATCACATCGGACCGTTCTTGTGTGGTTGAACCGCCTCAACCTGCGATTTCATTGAATATTCATCGCACAGATCCTCAAACCTCGTGAAGGCACTAAAATCGCACTCAGCTTTTCTGAATCCAATCTTGAGGAGAACATCCCTCACGCAATAAGAGGAAACGGATGAAGGCGTGTGAATGCGATCCGAGGACGCAGGCTCTTCGCGCCTCGTGACCGGGTTGAAAGTCGCTCCACACAGAGAACACCAATACGCACGTTGGTCGAGCCCTGGAGGTACTAATCATGACGAAGCTGAAAGGATGGTGGGTGACAGGATTCGGAGGAGCCGCGTTCATTGTTGCGATAACCGTGTTTTCCGTCTTTGCCGACGAAGGCCATGAGAAGAAGGGGCATGGTGGTCACGATCAGGAGGAACAGGACGATCACAGTGGGCACTACCTGAAACATCTGTTGAAGCATGCCAAGGAGTTTGGGTTGACGCAGGAACAGATCGGCAAACTCAAGGCCATCCAGCTGGACTTCAAACGCTCGGAGGCCAGGTTGGAAGCCGACACCAAGGTGGCGAAGCTCGAACTGCACGCGCTGTTGGATGAGGAGCAGACTGATCTCAAAGCAATCCAGGCTAAAGTCGAGCAATTGAAAAAGGCGGAAGGGGCCTGTCTGTTCGAGGCGATCAAAAGCACGCGCACCGCCATGGCCCTGTTGACTCCCGATCAACGAGAAAAGGACCGCGCCCATCGTGAACAAATGAAGAGTACAAGCGAAGGACAACACGGAGGTGGAATGGGCGGCATGGGTCGCGGTGGGATGATGGGTGGTATGGGCGGAATTGGCCGTAGTGGAATGGGTGGTATGGGAGGCGGAAGCATGGGGAGTGGTGGACACGGGCAGAGTAGTGGCGATCACGGGGCTGGAGGATCCAGTGGAACACAGGAACACCAGCACTGAAAATCGATCGTCGCCGTCCGTCCTTGGAATGTGTACCTCCTTGGTTGATCGTGTGGTCCAGAGGAGAGGGTAACGGAGGGGCTCGCATGTTTTTACGTCTAGTGATCAGCGCCGTCGTGGTCGTTTTGACCGGATCTACGGCTCTGGCTCAAAGCCATACGGGAAGTACGAAGAACGGAGAGAGGATTTTTCAACAGCACTGTGTCGGCTGCCATGGAACCTCGGGTGATGGGTTGGGGCCCGATATCAAGGAGCTCATCGTTCCGCCGGCGAATTTTCGGGCAGCAAAATCGCGCACCAAGACCGACATGGACTTGTATCTTGCGATCAAACAGGGGGTCCTTTTTAGTCCAATGCACGGATGGGCCGATCGGCTGTCGGATCAAGAGATTCGTGATGTGCTCAACTACATTCGTAGTTTGGCTCCGTTCAATCCCGTCGGCTAGCTGAGGTGAAGGTATACGGAGGGGATATGAAAAGGCCGCGTTCGCCGATGCCCTTTCGCAACACCGCTCCGCTCGGTGTCCGCCAAGAAGTTCCGTAGAATGACTGGTTGTTGATCCAGTGTTGATGGCGTAAGATCTCATCAATGTGCAATAAGCTGAGAGCGCTGACGAGGATTCCTCGCATAGACCGCGCTGTCCAAACAAATAGATACATGCTTCACTAGGGAGGATTCATCATGGCAAATCAGGACAGCAGAAGTTCGCCTGAAACGGTGTTCCTCGCATTTCTCGGCGGAGCAATCGGAGGAATGATCGCCGGCATTCTTCTCGCTCCCAAGTCCGGTGAGGATACGCGTCGCGTGATACAACGCCATGCCCGAAGGACGGAAGACGAAATGATCGAAAGGGCAAAGGAGGCGCGAGCGGCTCTTGATGAGGTCATTGAACGAGGCAAGCATTTCGTGGATGAACGGCGAGCGGATGTAGAAGCGGCAGTGAAGGCCGGTCGAGAAGCGATGAAAGAAAAAATGGACAAATACCGTGACGGATAGCGATCATGCGATTCATTCGCCGTTTTATGCCCAACTACCTAGGTCATCGATTCATGTTACAAGGACCACACCATGAGTGAATCACAGACCATCACGACATGCTATGAAAAGGATCACGACCGTCTGGATGAGTTGTTCAAGACCTTTCACACGATGAAACGTTCGGACTTTGCCCAGGCCAAGGCAGCGTTCAAGGAGTTTAAGATGGGCCTCCAGCGGCATATTGTGTGGGAAGAGGAGTTGCTCTTTCCAATCTGGGAAGAGAAAACCGGGATGATCGAGGACGGGCCGACGCCCATGATGCGACATGAACATAGCCAGATCAAACAGTTGCTGGATGTGATCCACCAAAAAGTGGAAGGGCAGAATCTGGATACCGATCAGGAGGAACAGGCGCTCTTACAGCTATTGGGCTCGCATAATCGAAAGGAAGAACGGGCGCTCTATCCTGCGATCGATAACGTGACCAGTGCGGAAGAACGCACCACCGTCTTCAGTAACATGAAGAGTATTCCGGAAGACCGGTACAATGCTTGTTGCAGTGACCACTGACGGAAATCAAAGAATGGACGGCAAAGCGTGAGACATCTGTTCAGTTACCGTAGTCTCAATCTGCTGGTCAAACTGACAACCTCGTTCAGCATGCTTATCATGATCTGGCTGGGAGTCGAGCCGATTTCTGTTGCTGATCGCGCCTGGGCCGAGTCTCCTTCAGCGCAACCGAGCGGCAAGTTAAAGGGCAATATCCTGCAAGGCCGGGATATTTTTAACGGCAAAGGTGTGTGCTACTACTGTCATGGGATCGATGGGTACTTGTCTAAGACACCACGACTGGAAGCGGACACCGCCGCGCTCATCGCGAAACTGAATCCTCCCCCCACCGACTTGCGGAATCCGGAGGTCCTGCGCTTGAAAAATAACAAGGAACGGGCCCGCGCTATTCGAGAAGGCCATCCTGGCACCGGCATGTTTCCCGACCACACCATGACCGATCAAGACCTCGCCGACACCTTGCTCTACCTCGCCCTCATCAGAAAAGATCCCCATCCGGAGCAGTAGACTCGCACGCACTCGGCAGCTCATGTTCAGTCGGTGAGGGTCGTCTTGACGGAGCCTTCAACCGTATGTACAGTGTACGGATGGATGGGATTCGGTTTGAGTGGGATGCGGCGAAGGAGAAAACCAATCTCAGGAAATACGGCATTTCATTTGAAGAGGCACGAACGGTGTTTTATGACGAGCATGCCGTTCAATACTTTGACCCTGACCACTCCGGAGCAGAAGACCGCTTTATCCTGCTCGGGATGAGTTTCAGGTTGCGAGTGATCGTTGTATGTCACTGCTTTAGGGAGAGCGAAAGCGTAGTGCGGCTGTTCTCAGCAAGAAAGGCCGATAAAGGTGAGGAGCGGGAATATTGGAGGCAAAGACAATGAGAGACCATTACGACTTCTCTAAGATGAAAGGGCGAAAGAATCCGTATGTCAAGAATTTGAAACAGCCGGTCACGATGCGGCTGGACTGCGATACGGTTACCTATTTCAAGTCCATTGCGGAGGAAATGGGGATCCCGTACCAGAGCCTGATCAATCTTTACCTTCGAGACTGCGCGATGCATCACCGAAAACTCCACATGAAATGGGCATCCTAGTGCGAGCCAAGTGGGACGAGTTCAGTTTGGAAATGCTCATCACGCTTGAGGCGTGCATGGGCGGAAAGTGGGTGTTGAGTTTGCAGTGTGAGGGTTACAGGATTCAAAAAAGTATCATGAGGAAGACAAAAACTGCGTGGTCTGATGTCGAGAAAATGGCCGCATGTCAGTAAGCATGCCTTGAAGAGACCGATGGCGATACCATAGTCGTCGCCCATGTGCTGAAAGATGTTGCCTGTGCCAGAAATACAAAGAAGGTTGGCCTCTCTAACTTCAAACCATTAGTGGCACACACAGTTCCAATGGATTTTTTGGTAGGTTTCTTACTAGGGTTTGCTTCATCATTTCTAGCAAGCTGGTTGTTCTGGTATTTTTTCGTGCGCGTCCCGCAACAGAGAGATGAGCAAAATATTCGTGAGCATACGTCAGGCATAGTCAGAGAAGTGATAGGTCAGGGAAAGATCGTTTTCCAAACGCTCTTTAAAGAAGCTGAAATACAACGAGACTTCTCAAATATCACACTTGAAGACATCAAACTCATTGGCCCTCGGGTTAAACTCAAGAAGGAAGCTCCTCCAATTGTCGGATTTCTAGTGCTGAAGGGTGCGACGTTCGCACGATATCTTTGTTACTACAAAGACCGGACTGTCTCTGATATTCAACGCTTGTTTACATACATTTACTTCTTGGAATCAGATCTTATCAGGCGGCTCAATCGAATCATCTATTCGAGGTATTTTATTTTGTGCGATGAGTGGTTGAAGAACATCGAACTTGTCACGGACCCGGACCTGACAGCCTTCGACGATGACTTGCTAGAATACTATCAGGCCATTAAGGAGTTGGAGGATTACAGTCTCAAGCAGAGACTCCTCACTGACTAAGAAGTTTCTGGGAAACAGGCGATTGCTCATGTTTTCGGTTGGTATTCAGACTCAGGACTCTCGGCTCCGAAGCGAGGATCTGAGCGAAACATATCACAATTGTATTTATTCTGTGCTCAAATCAGCCACAACTTCATGTCGCAAGGTTCCGGGAGTCTCTGAAAAGAGAATTTCTAACTGCGGGTTGCAATGGCTCGATTCGTATCCTCGCATCCACGATCTGGCAGCCTTGGCCTGGCGGTAAGGCGAAGATCGGATTCAAGTCGAGTTCGCTGATCTCCGGAATTTCTTCAACGAGACGAGATACCCGCAGCAACGTGTCTTCCAAGGCCTCAAGATCGGCCGGTGGATGCCCGCGATAGCCGGTGAGCAAACGATAGCCTTTGATTTCTCGGATCATTTCTGCCGCGTCACGGTCGGTGAGCGGCGTGATGCGGAACTGCACATCTCCAAGGATCTCGACATGAATTCCACCAAGTCCAAAAGCCATCAGAGGGCCGAAGAGGGGATCATCCGTGACCCCGATCATGACCTCCATGCCGCCGATGAGCATCGGCTGCACGAGCACGCCTTCCATGGCGTCGAGCTGATTGGTCTCGGCGAGTCGCGTTCTCATTGAGTGAAATGCTTCGCGAACCGCGTCCTCGTTCGTGAGATTCAGCTGCACGCCGCCGATCTCGGTTTTGTGCACAATTTGATGTGAGGCCAGTTTGACGGCGACCGGATAGCCCACTTGCCTTGCCAATGCCGCTGCTTCATCGGCTGTTCTGGCCACTCCGCCCGGCTGAACAGGTAGCCTGATCGCACTCAGGACATTTCTGGTTTCTTCCACGGACAACCAGCCTGCTCCGCGACGTAAGAGGGCGTCGGCACAGATTTTCCGAACGGCTGGAAGATTCAGATCATCGAAGTCGGGAACCATGCCGACCGGCTGTTGTCGCCATTCCGCGTACCTCGCCGTTTTGCCGAGCACGAGTGCGGGGGTCTCCGGCAAATGGTAGGCGGGAATGGTTTCTGTTTGGGAACTAAACGTACGGTCCATGTCGCCCTCTGCCATCCAGCCGATGAGTACCGGCTTGGTCTTCGCGCCCGCGTTCCGACCATTTTCGATACCGGTCATGATGCCGTGAGCGATATCGGCTGTGTCTGTCACGGTCAGAGCCATATACAGAATGATCAATGCATCGATCTCGCTCGCCAAGAGGAGCGTTTCAATCCCCTTGGCGTACTGATCCGGTGTGGCAGAAGCAATCAAGTCGACGGGGTTGCTCAGTGCTGCGGCCATCGGAAGAAAGGAGGCGAGTGTTGCCTTGGTCTGGGCAGACAATTCCGGAACTATCAAATCGCTTTGCTCGCAGGCGTCAGTACAAAGAACGGCCGGCCCTCCGGCGTTGGTGATGATTCCGACCCGCCGTCCCGCTGGGAGCGGTTGATTCGAGAGACCAGCGGCTAGGGCTAACAATTCGTCGAGTGATCCAGCGCGAATGACGCCCGCTTGATGAAACAATGCCTCGACGGCCACATCGCTGGCTGCAAGTGCCGCTGTGTGAGAACTCGCCGCACGCCGCCCCGATTGTGATCGTCCGGCTTTGACCGCAATGATCGGTTTGCGACGGCTCACGCGCCGCGCGATGCGGGCGAATTTTCGAGGATTGCCGAAGGACTCCAGGTAAAGGAGGACGACATTCGTGGAAGGGTCTTCTTCCCAATATTGCAAGAGATCGTTGGCGGACACATCGGCCTTGTTGCCCACACTCACAAAGGACGAGATGCCCAAGTGAAACCGCTGTGCGCCGGCAAGGGTCGCAATCCCGATGGCGCCGCTTTGCGACGACATGGCAGCACGGCCCTGGGGGGGAAACAGCGTGGTGAAGGTGGCATTCAGTTGTACGTCGCGGTCCGTGTTCAAGATTCCGAAGCAATTGGGCCCGATCATGCGCATGCCGTATTGCCGGACCTTTTCGGCCAGCCGGCTCTGGAGCTCCGCTCCTTCAGCTCCCACTTCCGCAAAGCCTGCGGTAATCACCACCAACGCCCGGACACCTTTGTCCGCACAATCATCGACGACGGATAACACGTGCTGCCTGGGCACGGCGATGATGGCGAGATCCACTGATTCGGGAATCGCGTGTACTGACGAATAAACAGGAACTCCGGCGATTACCGTGGCATGTGGGTTGACCGGATAAAGGGCGCCGCTAAACTGATTGGTTCGGAGTGCATCGAGGAGTCGATAGCCGATGCTCTTTGGATCGCGCGATGCACCGACCAGGGCCACGGATCGAGGGTGAAAAAACGGGCGGAGTGAAGCGGTTGTGGCGAGCCGTTCACGGACCTCGGCACGAGTGACGGTCGTTTCCGTGGGGATCAGCGACAATTCCACTTCCATGGCCTCGCCTTCGTAGGCTTCATGGGTGGTAAATCCTGATTCTCGGAACACCTCGCGCATGGCCAGATTATCGGCGTGAGTGACAGCCCAAAGGTGAGTAAAGCCATGTCGGATGGCGACTAAGGCCAGTCGTTCCAGCAGCAGCGTCCCTAGGCCTTTCCCATGAAACCCATCGTCCACGGCCATGGCCACTTCTGCCGTCTGCCCGTTCTTCGCCCAGTAAGACCCGGCGGCGATCACACGCGGCATGCCTTCCCATACGCGCGTGACGATCAGCGTGAACTGCGAACGTGGGTGAGAAGAATTACACAGGGCGGCGATACTGTCCGAAGACGGAGAGCTTTCCGAGAAAAATCGGTGGCGTCTCGATTCAGGGGATAGCCGATCGACGAATTGTTGCATCATCGGCGCATCCGACGGTTCAGCCGGTCGTATTGCGGCGGTCGAACCGTCACGCATGATGAGCGAGCCGGACTCACTGTGATCGGTCTCCAGCGGCGGAATGTAAAGGGGGCGAACGGATCGCATCGTACGTGTATCTAAAGCGCCAGCCATTCGGGTTTCAATAACAACACGAGGCCCAAGCTTAACATCACAGCTCCACCGGTCAGTTTCAACCAACGACCTGCATCATACGATAGTTTTCTACGACTCAACGTGACCACCGCGATTGTCACCATGACACTATCATCAAGAATGTAGGCCAGGTTATACAACCCGAGATAACCATAGTATTCCCATGTCGGCAACTGTTGCATCGTGAGAATCTGCGTATAGAGCGCTGGGAATCCGGCGGTGCAGAGCAGTTCGATCATGTTGACGAGACCCGCGAGGACGACGATTCCCACCATGGCTCCGGCAAATTTTTCAGCTCGAAGTATCTCTCGGACTTCGGCATAGAATCCGGGCTTGGCTGATTCGGGAATGCTCAATGAGATCCCGTGGTGGAGGGCAAAGAAGTCTTTGACATTGACTGCGCCTACGAATAAGGCCACGCCGCTCAGCGCGATCTGAATGCCGCGTGAGAGGCCAATCAGGAGAAACATATTCAGCCAGGCCGCCATGAAGGCAAAATAGATCACGCCGCTGACGAGGACGAACGTTCCGGCGATGATGGCCATCCTCCGCCGATCTTGGAAATTGACGAGCAACGATAGCAGAAAGAGCAGGACCCACATCGCGCAGGGATTGAATCCGTCCAACAATCCGATGGTGACGGTGAACAGCGGAAGGCCCAGGTCATGGACACGAAGCAGGCCGAACCATCCCGTCTCGATGCTTTCGACTGATGGATGGGTGGCACCTGAGGCCTCCTGGCCCAGCTTGGCTCGAATCTCGGCGCCAGTCGTGTCGGATGAGCGAAATCCGACGATGACCTCTGTGCCGATGAGGAATGTCGGAGCACCGATGGTTGTGATGCCCCGGTCCTTTGCCAATGTTGCCAGTCGCTGTCGCGCCGCGTCGTCCTCAGCGATGTCGTAGAGCACAATGCGAAGTGAAGGCTGCTCCTGTCGAAGTTCATCGAGAAAGGTCTTCGCGGCTTCGCAATGAGGGCAGCCTGTGCGCACGAAGACTTCGATGCCCGGAGTAGTTTCCGCAGCCGGAACATTGGGTGCGCACAAGATCAGCAGAACGAACAGACAGGAGGTTAGCCACCGAATAGAATTGTTACCGGTTGCTTGCTGGAAGGGCACGGCTCCGTACTAACTCGTGACGTCCGGTGGTGAGATGGATCGAATATAAGACAGCACATCCAACATCTGCTGATCCGTCAGTTTGCCGCGAAAGCTATGCATCGGGCTGAATAAGACGCCGTTCGAAATCGCAACGAGCAGTTCCCAATCCGTCTTCGAACGACTGATCTGAGATCGAAGATCGGCTGGTTGGACGATCAAATCTTGGCTGTCAGGCCCATTCCCGTCCAGGTTAGCTCCATGGCAACGGAGACACTGTTGCTCATACACACCCTGTCCGGCCTTTGAATCTCCTCGAATCGCTTGAGCCAAGACCACAGAGGTCGAGAGGGCGACGAACAACAGGGCGAGAGTCGACATCGTCTTCATGTTCGCTCCTTTCACCGTAGAACAAGCACTGGACAGGTCACATGATGGACAACGGTGTGGGAGACGCTCCCCAAGAGGAAACGGGAAATGCCTCTGCGTCCGTGGGAGGTCACGACCACCAAGTCCATACCTTGCGCCTCCTGTTCAATCACCGCGGCGGGATTGCCCGTGGCGACTTTCGTGCTTATCGTATGGCGAGGGTTTAAGAGTTTGCCGGCGGTCGAAGCGACGAGTTCCTTCGCATAGCGCTCCGCGCCCTCCCACCATGTTTCGGTTCCCAGTGCGTCATAGGGGTCGTTGACTCCGATCGGAACGAGGGCATGGAGCACGCAGAGCTCAGTGGGATCGACGAAGGGATGTTGCGTGAGCCATTTCGTGATTCGATCGGCGTCATCTCGATCCTCGATGGCGACGAGCACGCGCTGCACCTTACGTGCAGCGCCTCTGACGATCAAGGTCGGGCGGGAGCCGTGCAGAAGCACTCGATGGGACACGCTCCCGAGGACCATCTCGGACAGTCGGCTTCGTCCACGCACGCCGACGACGACAAGGTCGGCGGAAAGGTTTGTGGCGCTGTCAAGAATGAGTTGAGCAGGACTGCCGATTTCGTTTACCTTCCTGATCGATGCAACCTCAGCGGGGACCATGGCGGCGGCGCGCTCCAGCAGCTGGCGCCCCGAAGCGATCATCGCCTTTCGAAAATCATCGTACCCTTGCACGTTGCCCGCTTGAGCCACGACCGGATGTTCCAAAATCCCTAAATCGACGCCGTGGACCAGCGTGACGTCGGTTGGATGATAGAGCTGAAATGTTTGGGTGACGGCAGCGAAAGACTGGTCCGACCAATCAACACCGATGACGACTCTCATGTCACAACCTTTCCCACCCGCACATCAGAAGAGTGGATGTGGTGCGGTGCCGAACGGAAGCGCGCGCGGTGATTCACCCACATTGCCGCGAATACGCCACGCTCCGTCTTCGAGGACGAGGTAGTGTATTTCTTCATACCAACTGTCGATGGGAACATACAGGCCGCTGGTCTTCGATCTGGCCCAGAGATGGCCAGTACAGGTGACTTCCAGCACGGTATCCTTCCCTGCTCCAACTTTGGTCATCTTCGTGAAGAGATGGGTGCTGGCAATCTCCTGATACTCATCAAAAAGCTCTTTCCAGATCTTCCGGAGATCGTCTTTCTTGAGCCCATGGTAGTTGTATTGGGGAGAGTAGAGGGCCATGACCTTTGCAAGGTCGTGGGCTTTGATCGCTTGTTCCGCCTGCTCAAAGGTATCGACAACGGCTCTGAGCGTGGCCACGTCGACCTCAATCACCGATCCGGACGGAACGACGATTTTCGCCGCCACCGTCCCGATACCGCCAAGAAAGGCTATTATGGCAATGAAATAGGTGACGGTCGATGCTGCTTTAGCTCGCACGCTCAAGCAAACCTCCTTCTGGTGTCGAGCCCCAAGCCTGCTGGGGTCATTGTCTTCGCGGTCATGCATCCTTCTCTATTGTGGCGGTGAGGCTGTTGAAGAGCGTGACCGCTCCCTCCAGCCCAACAGCGACTCTTCCGCCAGGTTCAAATACGCCACCACATCGTGATCACTGACCTGGCCAAAGTCGATATAGTGATTCCCCACGGCCCAGAAGGGGTCCGGTGTGGCAAGGACAATAAGTTCGTCCACCTGCATGCAAGCCTCTCGAATGGTCTCCACTGGGCCGACTGGAATAGCTCCAATCAGGCGGAGCGGTTTGAGATGTCTGATGGACTGGACGGCTGCGAAGAACGTGGAGCCGGTAGCGATCCCATCATCCACGAGAATGACGGTGTGATCGGTAAGTCTGGGTAACTGTCGACCTTGGCGGTACAGGTCCTGCCGTCTCGCAATCTCTCGTTGTTGCACCTGAACCACCTCCTCGACGTCCGAGCGAGAAAGACCGTACGCGCGCATTGCCTCAGGGTTTAGATAGACCGTCCCTGTTTCGCCCACTGCCCCCAAGGCATACTCAGGATTATCCGGTGCTCCCAGCTTTCTGGTGATAAAGACGTCCATCGGAAGATGCAGGCCCAGGCTCAGCTGATAACCAACTGCGACTCCACCACGTGGGAGTGCCAAGATGATGGCTGTTGAGTGATCGCGGTACTGAATCAGCCGCTCCACGAGCCGCCGGCCAGCTTCTTCACGATTCTTGAACGTCACGCTCTTCCCTTCCGTCCAATACACTCACGTCAGGCCGCTCGTCACGCCGACTCCGATTAAGAACATAGCTAGTAGAATCAGGATGAGCGTGAGCAGGAAGTAGTGGTGTGGCCCGGCCTCTTTCTGATCCCAATGAACCTGCCATGGAATCTCGAGGTAACGGGGATGACGAAACATGATGTCCCTCTTCTCCAAATCAGGCAATTTTTACTTCGATCGCTTTAGGCTTGGTTTTCTCGGTTTTAGGAAGATGCACTTTCAGCAGGCCGTCTTTGTACTCGGCGTTCACCTTGGATCCATCGGCATCTTCAGGAAGAGTAAAACTCCGCATAAAGCTGCCATAGGCGCGTTCCACTCGATGGTACTTTTTATCTTTCTCTTCCTTTTCATATTTACGCTCACCCGTGATCATGAGGACATCGTCATGGACATTCAACTTGATGTCCTCCTTTTTCATTTCAGGAATTTCCGCTTTGATGAGGTATTCCTTCTCATCTTCGGTGATATCCACCAGTGGCGACCATTCGGCGACGGTGATGGCCTCCTTCTTATCGCCGCCGGTCGGTACAGGTGTTCGACCGAATAAGTTCGAGAGTCGTTTCTCCATTTCTTCGATCTCCTTGAACGGATTCCAACGAGATGCTGGTTCCCACCGTGTTAATGCACTCATGACCGCAACCTCCTTCTATTTAAAGTGATGATGAACTTTATGCCCTGCTCCCGACTTGTGCATTGACGGTGCCAGATATGGAAGAGGGGGAGAAGCGCCTGGTACTTCCCTGAAAAAACGGTGAGTTAGATTCCAATCCACCAGGGAACAGACGGCGGTCTGTAGCATTACGGGGCAGTCACACACGTGAGGCTGTTGCCTCATTCACCATTGATCGGTGTAGACAGAGGTGGGAAGTGGACGAAGGGACCCTTCCAGTGAATCTTATCGTGTAAGGCTGGCTCGTACGGAAAAGGAGGGACCCATCATGACTGAAACAGTCGCTGAGAAGAGGAGTGTATGGGGTGGTCGTTGCCATCGTTGTGGCGGACTCATGGTGCCCGAACAGGTGTTAGAAATCAGGTCAATGGACTTCCGTTGCGTGAGTTGCGGCGAGCGTATCGATACGGTGATTCTTGCCCATCGCGAAAAGAATTCCATACGGAATGAAAGTAAAACGCTCATGATGGGTAAGTAGGCCGGTTTCTCGCCTTGCGTGACCAGAGAAGAGCATTTACGATAGCGACAAGAGGGACGCTTTCATACAGAGCGTGTTGAGTGTGTAAATGACCAGCGAGATGCACGGCGCCTTAGCAAGAGCCGACCTCCAACGGCTCCTCGATGCTTTGAGCGCGAAGGGGTATCAAATCGTTGGGCCCACCGTGCGAGAAGGGTCCGTTGTCTGGGAGACGATCAGCTCGGTGTCCGAGCTGCCGATCGGCTGGCGTGATCAACAGGAACCAGGACGCTACCGACTGGAACAGACCGGCGCACAGGAAATCTTCGGTGTCGTTCATGGACCGCAATCGCTGAAGCCGTTCGTCTTTGCGCCGCGTGAGCCGCTCTTACAGATCACGCGGAGCAAGGAAGGATTCACCACGAGCCCAACGCTACCTCAACCGGAGAAGGTAGCTGTCATCGGCGCTCGCGCCTGTGATCTCGCCGGGCTGGCCATACAAGACCGGATTTTCCTGAACGAAACGTATCGGGATCCCTACTACGCGACCCGTCGTGACGGGCTCTTCGTGGTTGCTGTGAACTGCACACGGTCATTACAAACTTGTTTCTGCGCATCGATGGAGACCGGCCCTCGTGCCAAGTGCGGATATGATCTCGCTTTAACCGAAGTGGACGACCGGCTCCTGGTTGAAGCGGGCAGCGAAGCCGGCCGCGATATTCTCTCAGGCTTCTCTCTGCCTCCTGCCTCTGAGGACTTAGCTGGCGAGGCCACCAGGCGTATCGAATCCTGCGCCGAGAATCAAGTCCGACGGTTGGATCGCTCGCGCTTGCCACATGCTCTCTACGAGGCTCACGAACATCCTCGATGGGACGAGGTGGCAGGGCGTTGTCTTGCCTGTACCAATTGCACGATGGTCTGCCCGACCTGCTTTTGTCACACGGTCGAGGAAACACCGGATCTCTCGCACCAACACACCGCGCATGCCAGATTGTGGGGTTCCTGTTTTACGCAGGAACACGGCTATATCAACGGGAAAAACATTCGTCCGACGATCAAAGATCGGTACCGGATGTGGTTGACGCACAAGCTCGCGTCGTGGATCGATCAATTCAGCACGTCCGGTTGCGTCGGTTGCGGTCGGTGCATCACGTGGTGCCCGGTCGGGATCGACTTGACCGAGGAATTATCGGCCTTGCTGACGCCGGGTGTCCAGCCGCCAATAGATCTCCAACACAAGATAGGTACGTAGCGACGTATGCCGGAGGTTGAGTCAATGGTCAATCCCTATGTCATCCATCCGGCGACGATCGTGGAGAAAATCCGAGAAGCCGAAGATATCACGACCTACCGTTTGCAGCTTGTCGATGAAGAGGCCCGACGCCGATTTCGATTCAAGGCCGGCCAGTTCAATATGGTCTATCTGTTCGGAATCGGCGAGGTGGCGATTTCCATCGTGTCCGACCCGGATGAACCGGAGCGGCTCGACCATACCATCCGTGCGGTGGGCCGAACCACGAAGGCGATTGCCGATCTCCAGCCTGGTGAGACTTTAGGCATCCGCGGTCCGTTTGGAGAAGGGTGGCCGCTGGAAGAGGCGAAGGGACGGAACGTCGTGATCGTGACCGGTGGGCTGGGATGCGCCCCGGTCGTAGGAGCCATTGAGTTCATCTTCAAACGGCGCAATCAATACGGAGCCGTCAAGATTCTTCACGGCGTCAAGACACCGCACGACCTCCTCTATCGCGAACGGTTCGATGCCTGGCGGGGCTTCCCCGATACCGAAGTGTTGTTGACCAGCGATCAACCGGATAAGACCTGGCGCTATCACGTCGGTGTCGTGACGGAACTGTTCGAACAGGTGTCGATGGATCCTGAGAAGAGCATGGTCCTGATGTGCGGGCCTGAGATCATGATGCGACTGGGAGCGCCCATTCTGATGAGGCGCGGGATTCCGGCGACGGCCATGTATGTGTCGCTCGAACGGCATATGGAATGCGGCATCGGTCTCTGCGGTCATTGTCAGATGGGTCCGTACTTTTTGTGCAAAGACGGTCCGGTTATGCGCTACGATCGAGTCGAGCAGTGGTTGGGCCGAACAGGAGTCTGAAGCGAAACAATGTCCAAGCGGGAAGCACAGCGAGAACGACCAAGGGTGGCGGTCTTCAAATTCGCCTCCTGCGATGGGTGCCAGCTCAGCATCTTGAATCTGGAGGACGATCTGCTCGCGCTGGGGCAGGCATTAGATATCGCGCATTTCCCGGAAGCCTCCAGCGACATGAAGCCGGGGCCGTACGACATCGCACTGGTGGAAGGGTCGATCACCACCGCAGAGGATGCCCATCGTATTCTCGCGGTGCGGCAACAGGCGAAGGTGTTGATCACGATCGGGGCCTGCGCGACGGCCGGCGGGATTCAAGCCTTGCGCAACTGGGCCGATGTCGAGGCGTTCAAACAGGCCGTGTATCCCAGCCCGGAATATATTCAGAGCCTCAGTACATCCACTCCCATCTCCGAACATATTCATGTGGATTTCGAGCTGTGGGGCTGTCCGATCGATAAGAATCAGCTGCTTCGTGTCATCACGGATCTCGTGGTGGGGGTCCAGCCTCGTTTGCCGGGCGACAGTGTGTGCCTGGAATGCAAGCGGCGGGGACATGTCTGTGTGCTGGTGGCGAAAGGGATACCCTGCCTTGGGCCAGTCACGCGGACTGGTTGTGGGGCCATCTGTCCCGGCATGGGTCGTGACTGTTACGGCTGCTTTGGGCCAAGCGAGGGAGAACGAAAAGGTCCAGGTCTTCCACCCAACACGGTTTCGCTCGCAACGCGCTTCCATCGCGAGCTGCAACTGATCCCCGTCGAAGTCGTGCGCCGTTTTCGCGGCATCAACGGGTCTGTGTCGCCCTTTCGCACGGAGAGCGAGGCTTGGGAGAAAAAGACGTGACCTGTGTAATGAAGCGGAACGTCCTTCGAGGGCTGAATGTCTGAAAAGCACACGCACACGAGGACCATCGCCGTCGATCTGGTGGCCCGCGTGGAAGGGGAAGGCGCGCTCCGTGTCACGGTGAAGGGCGACGTAGTCCAGGACGTACAACTCAAGATTTTCGAGCCACCCAGGTTTTTTGAAGCCTTTTTGCAGGGTCGGCATTATGACGAAGTGCCGGACATCGTCGCGCGGATCTGCGGGATCTGCCCGATTGCCTACCAGATGAGCGCGGTCCATGCATTCGAGCGGATTTTTGGCCTGCGCGTCGAGGGGGCGTTGCGAGACCTACGGCGGCTCATCTATTGCGGCGAGTGGATCGAGAGTCATGCGCTGCATGTCTACCTGCTTCAGGCGCCGGATTTTCTCGGGTACGAGAGCGGCATCGCGATGGCGAAAGACCATCCGGCCGTGGTGACTCGTGGTTTGCGGCTCAAAAAAGCCGGCAATGCGATCATGACGCTACTTGGCGGCCGGTCGGTGCATCCGGTCTCCGTGAAGGTGGGTGGCTTCTCTCGGGTTCCATTTCGCCGTGAGCTGGAAGGGATGAAAGACGAACTCTCATGGGCGCGCGATGCGGCGGTGGAAACCGTGCGATGGGTCGCGGGGTTCGACTTTCCGGACTTTACTCCTGACTACAATGATGTTGCGCTTCGACACCCCGATGAGTATCCCTTCAATGAAGGACAGGTCGTCGCCTCCAGTGGATTGCAGATCTCGGTGAATGAGTTCGA
Organism: uncultured Nitrospira sp.; assembly: GCA_902500755.1. Taxonomy (GTDB): domain Bacteria; phylum Nitrospirota; class Nitrospiria; order Nitrospirales; family Nitrospiraceae; genus Nitrospira_D. Next base: position 7,551 of record CABVRV010000033.1, on the reverse strand, counting down.
GCGACATTTCACCGAGCACCAGGTCTCTTATTCCACCGCCCTCCACTGCACCTTGCAAGGCTCGCCCTATCTGGTCGGCCCGCTGGCTCGTCTGAACTTGAATCTCGAGCATTTGACACCGTTGGCCAAGCAGGTCTTGGCCGACTGTGCGGTTGCATTGCCTATGCGTAATCCGTTTCACGGGATCATCGCGCGCTCGATCGAGATTCTCTATGCAGTGGAAGAATCGTTACGACTGATCGAGCGGTATGAACCTCCACCCGTACCGGCAGCGCCTATTACGGTGCAGCCGGGCATCGGGATGGCCTGCACGGAAGCACCCAGAGGAATTCTCTATCATCGGTATGAGGTGGACGGCGACGGCATCGTCCGTAAGGCCAAGATCGTTCCGCCGACCTCGCAGAACCAATGTCGCATTGAACAGGATCTGCGTCTGTTCCTGCCGCGCCTCCTCTCTCTTCCCGATAAGGAGGCGGCCCTGGCCTGCGAGCGGGTCATCCGTTGCTACGACCCGTGCATTTCCTGTGCGACCCATTTTCTGAATCTGGAAATCAGAAGAGAAGGCAGCGCGTGAAAACAAACGGTCCTCCCTCCTCCATTCGGATTATCGGCCTTGGCAACGACCTGCGAGGTGATGATGCCGTCGGTCTTCTGACTGTCCGCCGACTTCGGCAAACAATCGGTGACCGTGCCGAGGTGATCGAAGCGGGGATGGCGGGCGTTGACCTCATCGAACTGATGAAGGGCGCGTCCGTTGTGATTCTGATCGATGCTGCACGCGGTGGGAAGGCTCCCGGCAGTATCTATCGACTCGATGCGTCGGTGAGCCGGATCGGTGGACAAGTCTTTCCTCGCTCCAGCCATGCCATCGGGGTATCGGAGGCGATCGAGCTGGCCCGGGCAATGGACGTCCTTCCAGCTACCGTCATCGTGTACGGAGTCGAGGTTGGGAATATTGAGCTCGGCCAACCGTTGTCGCCCCCTATGGGCGAGGCATTGGATCACGTTGTGAAACGGATCATCCAGGAATGTGAAGCCTGTCATGCATGAGTTTCATCTGATGACACAAGTCGTGAAGGCTGTAGGGGAGAAGCTGAACGGAACTGGATCCACCAGACTGTCCGCAGTGCGACTCAAGGTCAGTGCGCTATCTCACTTGCTGGCTCATGATCATTCCGCGTTGCAGATGGCGTTTCAACTCGCTGCGCGTGGCACAAAGGCCGAAGGTGCGGCATTGGAAATCATCCCTGTCCCAGGAGAGGCTTGGTGTCCTCGCTGTACTCAATGCACAATGGTTACGGAATCAGACGATGTCTGTCCGGTTTGTGGGGATGCGGTGATCGCGAGACCGACAGCACAGGAAGTCGTGCTCCACGAATTGATAGTCCAGGAATGAGTGACGCTCTTGCTCAGCGCATACGGGTCGAGGTGGAAGGAACGGTGCAAGGTGTGGGATTCCGCCCGTTCGTCTATCGGCTGGCACGTGAGTTGGGGCTGACGGGGTGGGTGCAGAATACCAGAAACGGCGTGCTCATCGAAGCAGAAGGGGGTGTGCCAGTTGTGGAGATGTTTCTCCAGAGGATGCGCACCGACGCCCCGTCCTCAGCGTCCGTCGAGACCGTGAACACGACGGTCGTTCCAGTGCTCGACGACGCCGGCTTTTCGATCAACCAGAGCGAGGAATCCGGACAACGAGTTCTCGTCATCCCGCCGGATCTCGCGACTTGCGCCGACTGCCAGCATGAACTCGCAGACCCACACGACCGTCGCTTCCGGTATCCGTTCCTCACCTGCACCCAATGTGGCCCACGCTATAGCCTGCTCACGGCAATTCCGTACGAGCGCTCCAATACGACTATGGCAGGCTTCGAGCTCTGCTCGGCCTGTGCCGCAGAGTATGGGGCTGAAACCAATCGACGCTTTCATGCCGAGCCGATCGCTTGTGCCACTTGTGGTCCGTGCCTATGTTTGTGGAATGAGCAGGGTCACGCAGTCGCAGATGGAGAAGAGGCGTTACAACGGGCCGTGTCTCTGCTGGAACAAGGACTCGTCCTTGCGGTGAAAGGAGTAGGCGGATTTCAACTCTGGGTTGATGCCAGGTCACAAGAGGCCGTCCAGCGCTTACGAAATCGGAAACGAAGACGTGACAAGCCCTTCGCGCTGTTGTTTCCATCCATCGATGCGATCAGAAGCTATTGCTTGTTGTCCTTGGGGGAGGAGGCGCTGCTCCGCTCGCCGCAAGCGCCGATTGTCTTGGCGCGAAAGCGGCGCGATGCAGTCCTCGCTGACGCCGTGGCATCGGGCAATCCCTATCTCGGCGTCATGTTGCCGACAACGCCGCTCCACCATCTCTTGATGGGATCGCTCCAGAGACCCGTGGTCGCCACGAGTGGCAACCGCTCCGAAGAACCGATCGTGACGGATGAGCAGGCGGCGCTGGTTCGACTGAATGGAATTGCCGATGCGTTCCTCGTGCATGATCGGCCGATCGCGAGGCCGGTTGATGATTCGGTGGTATTGGTCGTTGATGATACGCCTGGTCGCAACGACAGGGGTGAGGTGGGCAGGCCCAAGCCTGAGGTGGTGATCCTTCGCCGGGCGCGAGGCTATGTGCCTCAGGCCGTCCGCTGGTGTGACGGTCTAGAAAATGAGAACTTGCAGGGTCCAATCCTTGCCGTGGGCGGACACCTCAAGAACACAGTCGCTTTGCTGACAGACTATCATGTCGTGCTGAGCCAGCACCTTGGCGATCTTTCCACTCTAGAGGCAGACAGAGCCTTCCGACAGGCGGTCGAGGATCTCCAGCGACTATTACAAGTCGAGCCTCAGGCTATAGCCTGCGATCTGCACCCTGACTACCGTTCAACCGGCTTCGCGCGACAACTCGCTGCGAGTTTCTCTGTCCCGTTGGTTCCCGTGCAGCATCACCATGCTCACGTGGCTTCCTGCATGGCGGAGCACAAGCTCGACGGTGACGTGTTGGGCATCGCTTGGGACGGAGCCGGCTATGGAGCGGACGGCCAAGTCTGGGGTGGAGAATTCCTGGTTGCGAGCTACCGGCAGTTCAATCGGTTTGCCTCTCTCAAACCATTTCGGTTATTGAGTGGAGAAGCAGCCATGAAGGACCCGAGCCGATCTACTGCAGCTGTCTTGTGGGATCTACTGGGTGAAGAGATGTTGATTCATGACCTTCCTTTTTGGAAGTCGGCGGACGATCAGCGTGAGAAGCTCGCAAGCTTGCTCCGGTCCGGTATCGCATCACCTTGGACGACAAGCATGGGGCGACTGTTCGATGCGGTCGGCTCCCTCGCAGGACTCTGCCGCGAAACGTCATTTGAAGGCCAAGCGGCGATGGCAGTCCAGTTTGCTGCCGAGCGAGGAATGGAGACAAGTGGAGGAGGCAACGCAGGCTATCCGATCGATCTGGTGCCAAGTGAGAATCCTGGGACCAAGTGGATGCTCGATTGGCGGCCCATGATGAGTGCCATGGTGGATGATCTTCGCAGAGGCAGCCGAGCTGAGCTGGTTGCCGCCAGCTTTCATGTCGGCCTCGCTGAGGGAGTGGTTCGCGTGGCGCAGGCGGCTGGTCTTCCGCGCGTTGTCCTAACCGGTGGCTGTTTTCAGAATCGGCTGCTTCTGTCATTAGTGAGACAACGGTTGGAGGCAGCAGGATTCACTGTTTATAATCATAATCTGGTTCCACCCAATGATGGAGGATTATCGTTGGGCCAGGCGGTCATCGCGGCACACCGTCTCAATGACGCTCAGTAAGAAAAGGCATACAAGAGAATGTGTCTCGCAGTCCCAGGACAAGTTCTGAAGGTTGAGGGTGACGCGCTCCGTACCGCGACGGTATCGTTCGGTGGAGTGACGAAATCAGTATCGCTAGCTCTGGTTCCGGAAGCCGGAGTCGGGGACTACGTCATCGTCCATGTCGGCTTTGCGATCAGCCGGTTGGATGAGGCGGCGGCACGACGAACGTTGGAGGCCTACGCCAACCTGGCAGCGCTAGGATCCTCAAAGGGGACCGAGGGGTGAGCGCCGGCCACGGCGTGTTGTGCCGGTTGGAAGGAATATGAACCGATCATAAATGGCTCTACAGCCGCATCTCATTGAAACTCATGCTTTTGGCCTTATGCTCGGAGTACTCAAAGGCGTGTAGCGTGCATACAATCGGTAGATCCGCCTCTTTATGTGGCTCAGATCAGAATAGTGCGGGAGCAAACTTCTCCGCAGTTCGGAGTAGCACGATCATGGATGACCGAGATCCCTCGCCACCAACGGTATGGGAGCCTCGCCCTTTGACAGCCGTTTCCTAGGTCACCCAATAGTTTGCTCGCTCAGCGGTCAACAATCCCCCGGAGGTGAATAAGAACACAGACCGTGTAGCTAGGTATTAATGGACCATGCTGATAGATACATTTGTTGCGACCAGACTAGTACGTTTACTAGTTGATCCAATGGGTAAGAGAGAGTAGCTGTTGCCTCCTGTTTCCTATTTCTTTTGCTGCAAGGTCTTCCTCTATCACTTCGAACCAGGGGGAGGTCGAAGATGCTCGATCCTACTCCACCGGACCAGCACTGCTCGCCTGTTCATGGGCGGGCTTCACGTCAGCCGCGCTAGCTCCGCGGCATCATTCAGACTGAGTCCACGACCACAAGTACCCGGTCCCTGATGCTAGCGGGCGATCAACAAGAGAGTTCGTCTGATTCCAAAGGTTCGCCCAGGTGGCACGCTCCTGTCGGAGCGTGAGATGACCGCTTCGGATTCCAGTACCGAGACTTATACAGGTTCAGGACTCAGATCAGTAGGATGCGCGCCCGTTTATGACGCGACCGGTGGCATCACGCTGCACCCGTCTTTGGGTCCTCGCACAACTTGGCGGATACAAGGATCTTTAGTCCATTGGGAGGTGCACCATGTCCGATTTCAAGCGATTCTTAGGGCCAGTTGGTGTGCTGTTGTTGAGTCTGAGCCTGGTCGGGATTCCGTCCGTGGCACTGGCGGACCGCGATGATGATGAGGATGATGATAGGGGGAGAGGCCCCAAAACAACTATCTGCCATATCCCGAGTCATGGGAAAATGAAACCGAGTACTCTGAAGTTACCTGCCCACGTTGCGCAGGTACACCTGCAGAATCATCTCAACGATTTTACCGGTGAGTGTGGGGGCACCAAGTTTGCCATCGTAGCGGTCAGCGGCACCTTGGAAGAAGGCTTTCCGTTGCGCCCCAATCTCGACTTTACGACGGAAGTCGATGAAGGCAACCCACCAGTCCTGGCCATCTTTTTAGGCAAGGCCTTGGTTCGCGGGGTGAAAGCCTTCCTGGATGTGAAGGATAGCAACAGTCGGGAGTTCAAACCGATGGGCATGCTGAATCCAATCAATCCAGGTTTGGTCGCCACAGGCAATCGCAGAGATGCCAACATTTCTTCGATCTATCTGATTGACCGGCGACAAGCGCTTCGAGCCCTGTTGAATGAGCCTCGATATCTCAGTATGGTGCCTGATCTCGCCAAGGTGGATATTCATGCGCCAGAAACGGACCCAAACCTTCGGCAGCTGCTGACGCAGATCATCAGGGAGTCTGGGCTTCCGAATATGAATGAGGTGACCTTTCTCCAGGTGATCTCAACCTGGAAGTCCTGTCATTTTGTCCCCAGCCCAATCCTCTACACGAAGCCTGATGATGGCACGAGGGTGACGGATTTCCCCAACAGCCTCGCCAAGTGGGCCGGAACGACCGATGCAGCGAGAACTGGCGATCCTGCTGGCTATAATAATGCGGTTGAGATGAAAATCAGGCAAACGCTCGCAGCTAATTCTTCAGTACCACCACCAATTGGTTCAGACAATTGCATAGACGAAGCTCCAACTTATACGCCCGTGCCCCCAGGTGATTTGATTCGCTACGGGGTCGACAAGATGACCAAACGGATCAATGATGCGTACCGGCCTTGCGAATTCGAGGAATTGGCGACACGCGCCGGCCTGAACATTCAAGTGCCGCAATGTCCGAACTGAGTTGATGTTATAGCCGCGAGAGACGACGGGGGCAGATCAATGTGGTTGGTCCGCTCCCGCCTGTCTCTGGGAACTGCTTGGGAACGAAGTCGGAAAGAAATAGGGGTTAGTGATCAATTGTCTTGATCGCCAACGACCCGTGAAGTAAGTTGTTCCCTCGTAGTGCACGAGCTCTCCCGACCATGGCTCGTCCGCTTCGACTCAGCCTACCGTCGTATCCCCATCACGTCATCCAGCGAGGCCCATCGGCAGGCGACTGAAAGGGGAAACGCAGGAGTGTCCCAAACGGGCTGATCGCCCCTCTGAAGTTGCACTCTGACCTTGATTACAGTTACGACTCATTGAAACGCCAATGATTATGGCGTTATGCTGCGACCATTCGATAGCATGGTAGACGGACAGAAATAAGCAGATCCCGCTCTTACGCGGATTGGCCTATACCATTGTTGAGCCTCATCGTGCAAAAGACGATCATTCGGCGGGCGACCTATGACACCATTTAGAGACAAGATTGTGGCGAAGCAGACGTAGTCAAGAAGCCGATCGGTGGCGTAGCTTATTGGATGCGGATAACGTAAGGCAAGTCTCATGAAGCTACGAGTTATCTTCTTAGTTCTGTTCCTTCTCCTCAGCCAAGCCGAAGCATTCTCCTTCAACGGCGAAGTGGTCGGTGTTCTTGAGGGGAGCGCCATCGAAGTTGTGCGCCTCGGAAAAGCACAACGCATCCACTTGTATGGCCTCGACTGTCCTGAGAAGGGCCAACCCTACGGTGATGACGTGAAACCAGCGGTCTCAGCCCTCGTCTTCGCCATGGAAGTCACGGTCGAGCCTCATGGAAAGGACAAGTATGGGCGAATCATGGCCGACGTGCTGCTTGCGGATGGGACCAACGTGAGTCACGTCTTGGTGAAGGAGGGCCGATGTTGGTGGGCTCGGAAGTCTGCACCGGACGACGCTGAACTGGAGCGGCTTGAGCTGGAAGCAAGAGAGGCGAAGAAGGGGTTGTGGGAAGATCCTGAGCCGATCCCCCCATGGGAGTTCCGGAAGACCCAGCGGAAACGATTCCCCTAGCGCACCGAAGAACTGAGCCACACCTTGTGCTGAGACGGGAATGTCGAAATCGACCACAATCTACTGGAACCCGTTGGCTCCCGACCAACGAAGCCGCTGGACTGCCATCAAAGGTCTGGAGGGGATGGCCGAGGAGATCACACTGAGTATCGATCCGGTGACGGGTGAATACACCAGGCTAACCCGCTTCCTGCCTGGCGCGGATACGTCCGCATTCGGGGGAAGACCCATGCATACCCTGAGGAGGTTTTCATTGTCAGCGGGCGGCTGTACGACCGCGCCTTCGATCGTTGGCTTGAAGCGGGTGACTACGCCGCCCTCCCGGAGAACAGCATGGTCCGTTTAAGACCGACGTCGGGTGTGTGGTGTTCGAGGTGTCATTCCCCAATCTTTAGAAACATGGCGTGTCCTTTGACGAAGGCGTCACCGTGTTTTATGATCCCTTGACTGCGA
>CABVRV010000032.1 GCA_902500755.1 uncultured Nitrospira sp. | reverse complement strand
ATTCGAGTGGACGGCTAGTGGGTATTGATATCGACAATGCCGCCAACAAGGTCGAACTACAAAAACTCATCCTTAGCAAGCTTCCTGGCAAGATCGAAACCGACGCTGCCTGAAAAGCCGCTTTGACGACTACCGTACCGATGATAGTAGAGAGGCCTAGAAGAGATCAGAGGTCTCCAAAACTTGCAATAGCAACCAGGTGCGTCTCACGCATGAACGGTGGAGCCACATTATCGAGTCGCACGATTATCTGGCAGGACACCTCGATCTTGTTGTGGAAACGGTTGGTGATCCGGATTCTATCGTGACCGGCATCAAAGCCGAACTATTGGCGGGCAAGCGTTATGACCAAACTGCGATCAGCGCGAAGCATGTCGTGGTCGCCTACAAGGAACAGGGGCAGGATGGGTTCGTGATCACAGCATTCATGACTTCGAAGATCGATAAGCTGCTCAAAAGAGGCATCCAATGGCAGAAGTCATAGACATCCTCAGCCTGGTCCCGCATTCATTGAACTTGCGTTCCAACCACCTGTGGCTCGATTACGATGACGAAGCGGACGTGCTGTATATCAGCCTGAGAAAACCGCAACGGGCGACCGACAGCGAAATGGACGGGCGCTTCATCTATCATTACGACGGAAACGAACTGGTCGGCGTCACTGTTCTGCATGCCAAATCCAGCGCGGGGGCAGACGCCGCCTAGTGAGAGTCGAGGGGGCTGACCCCTTACGTCTTTCTTCGTTCGAAATCTCTCGCCCCCACGCTCGATGCGGACGCGGCCAACGGCGCCGCGCCGGTTAACTCCGCGTTCGGGGTAGCACGCCATGGATCGCCGAGATCCCTTGCACCCTTCCAAGGCATTCGAGGATAATCTGAACTTTTTCCGGAACACCGTCTTGAGCGCGGCTCTTGCTGCTCTTCGTCCGGTGGACAGTAGAATTTTAGGTGTGACCGCTGTCTTCGACGCTTAGCCCTCCCATTTCTCCTACAATAATTGATTTCCCTGGATTGGCGAGAAGCAACGGCATGATACTTTTCTCCATGATTTCATCAAGGTTCCTACAATCGTCCAGGAACGTTCGGTGGAACACAATCTCCGAGCGCTGCGGTCTCTCGTTAAATGAAAAATGGGTCCACATCTGTTCATCGGATCTCTGCTGGACATCAGAGAAGAGGAACTTTCGAAGATACTCCCGTATGAGTTGAAGCTTCGCAGGGTCATTGGGTGTCTGGTCATCATTCATAGTTCCCTCCTCGTGTGAGTGGAGAAGTTGCCTTGGATAATCTTGTTACCCTACCCATGAGATGCTGTTCTATGGGGAGACAGGCCGACAAAAGCGATGCTACAGATTGATGAAAAGTTAGATTGCCCTTCGACATCATCGCCCTCTGTCTGATAGTCCGGCGTGTTTGTTGCCCCTCCATGCGCCCGAGAACTCCCCAGGCTATTTGCACATATACGATAGCATTCGGGGAGCGCTTGTCATCTAGTGAAGATACTAGTGTTGTGTACAGCAAATAACTGGAAATAGGGGAAATAGGGGTCAGAGAACAATTAATTGACAGTAAAGCCAGCATCGGCGTAGGTTGTCCGTCTCATTGGTTCGCGAGGATCCTTGACCATGGCGCGTTCGCCTCGACTTAGCCTGCCGTCTTACCCCCATCACGTCATCCAGCGCGGCAACAACCGGCAGCCCATATTTCTTGCGCCGAAGGACTATGAGGTCTTTCTGAATTGTCTGCGAGAGGCCAAACACAAATGCCGGGCACGACTCTATGCCTACGTGTTGATGACCAACCATGTTCATCTCTTAGTGGAGCCGGAACACGAAGGCGATTTGGGTCGTTTCATGCAGAGTGTCGGGCGTCGGTATGTCCGGTATGTAAATGACGCCTATAAGCGCACGGGCACCTTATGGGAAGGGCGCTTCAAGAGTGCGATTGTGAGCCGGGATGAATATTTAATCGCATGTAGCCGGTACATTGAATTGAACCCCGTTCGAGCGGGAATGGTGCGTCACCCCCGCGACTACCGATGGAGCAGCTATCACGGACGTGCCCTGGGGCAACCGGCTCCTCTGCTGGATGAGGACCCCTGGTACGTCACGCTGGGGGATAACCTACAGGCGCGAGCCTCGGCCTATGCCAAGTGGCTAGAGGACTCGGTATCTGACACTGAATGGGAGCATATCCGGAAGGCGACGCAGCTGGGGCGAGTGGTGGGGAGTGAATCCTTTCAGGAGGAAATTGGGAGTAAAGTCGGAAGGCGGTTGATTGGGGAAACACGGGGGCGACCAAAAGGAGTGATCAGATCGGAAATTGTACTCTGACCCCTAATTCCTATAAAGCGGATCGGTGTAAGCAGGATGGGGCTTCTTAGACCGCAGAGGCAACGCACATGCCACTCATACATATAGGCAAACTCCTATCCTTTGCGCCAAACGTAGGCGTTCTCGTGCACGAGGAGGCTCTGGATGTCTCGGCGGAAGAACTTTTCCAGGCCATCCATACTGCACATTCCCAAATGAACAATCAGCACCTCTGTGATGCCTGTTGCGGCGGAATGGGGCCGCTAGCGAAGTACCGAGAGCTCCAGTATGAGGACTATCTGCGCTTGTTAGAGGAGATTAAGGCTGCAGAAGCGGGTGCTAAGGCAAGGAAGCGTCATACGAGAATACGCCGAACCGAGTTCAACTCCAAACGCTCACATCTGGTACTTGCCATGCTCGATGCAGGTATACCGCACGTTTGCGCTATCCCCGGATGCGAGGTCCTCGATCGCTTGACCGTTGATCACATAAAACCTCTTTCTCGGGGTGGCAGAGATGAATTATCAAACCTTCGATTCTTGTGCCAACAACATAACAGCCTCAAGCGTGACCTCCCTGAGCCCTAACGGCGCCTTGTTGTCGAATGCCTCCAGCTCATCGGCAGCCCTATGCTTGGAACATTTGATGGAATGTTTGGCGGAGGAAAGGTGGTTCATCAGTGAGAACTGGGGCGAATATTGAGAAACACCGCAAGGAGCCGCATGTTTCGCTAGATCAGTACGTACGCGCGTGCCGAATCGATCTTGCTAAGTCACTGAATGAGCGACGAGCAGTCTATCTTGATTCACGTTACTGGATATTGTTGCGCGAGGCGGCCCTAGACCGCGAAAAGCGACCTGTAGATAAGGAGTTACTTGAGCTGCTCCGAATACAGGTGCAAGGCGGTCGGGTATTTTGTCCCATAAGCGAAGCAGTATTCGCCGAGTTGATCAGGCAAGAGGATCTTAGAACACGTCAAGCGACAGCGGCGCTAATCGATGATCTTAGCCTCGGCGTTACGCTCGCTCCTCAGGACGAGCGGATTGGCACAGAGCTTGCGCACTTCCTCTATGCCTGTCGAGGTCAGAGGGCCTTAGACCCGATGTGCTGCCTAGTCTGGTCAAAACTGAGTTATGTCCTTGGCCTGTTTTATCCGACTGATACGCGATTTGGCGCTTCCGTCGAGCTGGCAACTCAGAAGGCTTTCTTCGATCACATGTGGAAACTACCACTTGGGACTGTAGTTGATAGGCTCTCGTTTGCACCAGCGCCACCGCGTCATGCTTTCAGCCAACTGACCGACAAGCTAAACACTGGGAACCACCAGCATGCGCATGAGCTCAGAAGCTTCGAGCAAACGTACGCTATCGAAGTGGCAGGTGCGGTCAGCCTCTATGCGAAAGTTGGCGTCCAGATTCTGGAGAAAATGTTCGAAGAAGAGACGCGCGAACCGTCGCAAGTGGATCCCCAACGTCGAATCGAACATGAGCAAATGTTACAAACGCTGATTGTTTCTGGTTTCAGAAAAAGACGGCTCATCGAGCAGTTGCCTACGCTTCACGTTATAGCCTCCTGCCACGCAGCGGTGCGCTGGAATAGGGGGCGACGATTCAAGGAAAATGACTTTCTCGATTTCAATCATGCGGCGGCCGCATTGTCCTACTGTGATGCATTTTTCACTGAAAGGTCGCTCCAAGTTCTGGTCACTAAGAGGCCACTGACTTTGGACAAAGAACTCGGCTGCGAAGTTGTCTCTGATGTGCATGAAGCGGTTGAGTTGCTCAAAAGTTATGACGAATAGACCTTGGTTCGGTGCGGACCATTCGCTGCGGATCTTCGCGCCACTGTTTCTAGTCGACCATGTGGAACGCTCAAGTGGTGGCTGTTCCACGGGGAGGAGTACCGATACCACACCACTTCTTCTAGGTTGTCCGGCTAATACCAATTAACGAAATTGCAGAGGATCCCGCTCATGAAATACGTGGATGAATTTCGCAATCGCGCAGTGGCCGCGGCGCTGGCGGAGCGGCTAAAGAAAGCAGTAACCCAGCCTTGGACGATCATGGAGGTCTGCGGGGGCCAGACTCATTCGATCGTACGGTTCGGTCTCGATAGTCTGTTGCCGCCTAACCTCACCCTTGTCCATGGGCCCGGCTGTCCGGTCTGTGTGACCTCGGTGTCTCTGATCGACCAAGCGGTCTGTCTCGCATCCTTGCCAAGTGTGATCTTCTGCTCGTTCGGTGACATGTTGCGTGTGCCTGGTTCATCTGGTGATCTGTTTGGCGTGAAGGCAGCCGGTGGAGATGTCCGGATCATCTATTCGCCGTTGGACGCACTCGAACTGGCTCGAAAGCATCCCGATCGTGAGGTCGTCTGTTTCGCGGTGGGGTTCGAGACAACCGCACCGGCCTGGGCCATGGCGGTGAGGCAAGCGGAGCAGGCGGGGATCACGAACTTCAGCCTGCTGATCGCTCACGTGCTGGTGCCTCCAGCGATGGAGGCGATCCTGTCGTCGCCACAGAATCGCATCCAGGGGTTTCTTGCAGCAGGTCACGTCTGCACCGTGATGGGCTATGAGGAGTATGAGGCCATCGCACAGCGCTATAAAGTCCCTATCGTCGTAACCGGGTTCGAGCCGCTCGATGTGCTCGAAGGTGTTGCGATGCTGGTCAGTCAGTTGGAGGAAGGACGGGTCAAGGTCGAGAATCAGTATGTACGCTCGGTCAGCCGGGAAGGGAACCGACCAGCGAGGACCATTGTCGACGAAGTCTTTGAACCGGTGTCGCGGGCCTGGCGCGGTATCGGCGAAATTCCGGCGAGCGGTCTGCGCCTCAAGTCTGCTTACTGCGCCTACGACGCTGAACTGAAGTTTCAACGGGAACTTGCGCAGCTCGCAGTAGGTATTGAAGATCCGGAATGTCAGAGCGGGTTGGTTCTCCAGGGATTGCTCAAACCGCCTGACTGTCCGGCCTTTGGGACTCGTTGCACACCGGAACAACCGCTAGGAGCGCCGATGGTGTCGAGTGAAGGGGCCTGTGCCGCATACTATAGATATCGAAGCCACGTAAAATGTGAAAAGTGAGAAGTGAAACGCGAGAAGTGAAATGTGAAGCGGGCTTCGCGAGAGAGACAACTATGAGCCATAACAAACCCTTTGAACCGGCTTGTCCCTTGCCTGTCTCAACAAAGAACACTGTGCAGCTTGCGCATGGTGGGGGCGGGCGGCTCATGCAGGAGCTGATTCAAGATGTGTTCGTGCGGGCTTTTCACAATCCTCTACTGGACTCCATGCATGACGGTGCGACTTGGCCGGTGGAGAATGGAACGCTTGCTTTCACTACCGATTCGTATGTGGTGCGTCCGCTGTTTTTCCCTGGGGGTGATATCGGAAGTTTGGCGGTGAACGGCACGATCAACGATCTAGCCATGTGTGGTGCCAAGCCTCTCTATCTCAGCGCGGGATTCATCCTGGAGGAAGGGCTCAGTATGGATGTGCTGCAGCGAGTCGTGCACTCGATGGCCGAGGCCGCGAGGGTGGCAGGTGTGCCGATCGTGACGGGCGACACGAAGGTTGTGGATCGCGGCAAGGGCGACGAGATTTTCATCAATACGTCCGGGGTGGGCCTGGTGCCAGCCGGTGTTCGTGTCTTGCCGACTTTGATACAACCGGGTGATGCCATTCTTGTGAGCGGTGATCTCGGCTCCCATGGCGTGGCGGTGCTCAGTGTACGAGAAGGATTGACGTTCGCGGGCAACGTTGAGAGTGACTCGGCGCCGGTGCATCGTATCGTTGCCGACTTGATCGACAGTGGTATCGACATCCATTGCCTGCGCGATCTCACACGCGGCGGGCTGGCCAGTGTCCTGAACGAACTGGCCGAAGCGGCCAAGGTCGGGATGACGGTGGAAGAGCCAGCCATTCCTGTGAGTGAACCGGTGCGTGGAGCTTGCGAGCTCTTAGGACTTGATCCACTTTATGTGGCGAACGAAGGACGTTTCGTGGCGATCGTGCCGGCTCGGCAGGCTGAAGCCACTCTCGCTGTCATGCGACGGCACAAGGCAGCCAGTCTGGCGGCTCACATCGGTGTCGTGACGGACCGCGATCCTCCCATGGTTGCTTTGCGGACTGTGGTTGGCACCCATCGTGTACTCGATCTGCTGTCGGGCGAGCAACTGCCGCGAATCTGCTAGCACTGTCAAAAATCTTCTTCCTTCGTTGAATCGGTCTGCGTGAAATGTAGCATTCCGCGACAGTGAGCAGCACGTCTTCCGTGGAGTTTTTCCCGATGCCGAGGCTAGGCTGGATCCTACGGCGCGGCAAAGGTCCGTGCATTCAACAACTTCAAACACGGCTGTGATCAAACGATGACTCGTTTCGATGGCACAATGGTTGCCCGTTCTCCTTGTAGAAAGATCAGAAAGGGGAAAGCTATGTCATCACGATCCATCGTGTTGTTTCTCTTCTTCGCGTTGTCGTGCGCGATCCTTTCGTACGCTCTCGCGGAGCAGAAGAGTAGTGAGGAGGCGTTACGCGAATACTATAACCTGCAGGAGGGCAAGCGGCTGTATGAGCAATATTGCCGGTTCTGCCATGGAGAACAGGGAAGAGGAAAGGCGTATGACGTGACGCCTCCACCGGCGGATCTCACCAGTCCCGCTGTGCAACGGAAGTCGGATGCTGACCTGGCACAGACCATTCATGAAGGTGAGCGTGGCACTGCGATGGGGTCCTGGAAATGGGCGTTATCGGAGAAAGAGAAGCAGCATGTTCCTACTCTACATCCGGTGGTTGGCTCGATAATGACCAGGGTGAGATTTGAAGGCCATGCAATGTGAGGTCGTAGTGCACGAGATAGAGAGACAGCGGTGACGCAGTTCGTGTTGCTAAGAGTCTCCTCGCATGCCTAGTTGTTTGAAGCATTCCATGTAGTACAATCTTCGCAAGCACTCAGGTCATGCATCCGGTCATGAAAGGTCTGATACGAATGAACGATCGGTCCCGCCGTCGATGCGAAAGGAGAACGAGCCATGGTGATCAGGCGCGTACCTCGGTAAGCCGAAGCCTGCTCCTCGTTATCATCATGTCGGGGATGTCCAGCTGCGTGTCTCCTGAATCGATCGATCTGAGCTCCTATGATCCCTTACATGATCAAACTGCCATTGCCGACTATTATAAGACCCAGGCCGATGCGATGCGCGAGAAGGCCAATGCACAAGCGATCGCTGCTGCACGTTACGAGGCTCTGTTTGGCTCTGACGCAGATCTGGTTTCCGGCGCACGGTTGTTGGGACATTACTACGAACAGACGGCAAAGGAACTCGAAGGGATATCCGAGTCTCATGCGTCCGTGGCCCGCAAGGCGCGACACCATCCGGCGGACCCGTAAGTCTTGAAGGCTTTCTGCACGACAAAGAAAGAGGAGAACTATATGAAACAGTCTGTAACAGTTCGGCTGCTACTTTTACTCATCCCGATGCTCATGGTCCTCCAGAGTTGTAGTAGCACGGTCAACCCGGGAAATCGAGGACTGCGCTGGTACCCGCTTACCAGCGGGCTGACGAAGGAACCGCTCAAGGAAGGATTTTACTGGCGAGCGCCTTGGAATGACGTCCTGGTCTACGACACGCGATGGAAAAGCTTCCGGGAAAAAGTCGACGCTTTGACCGCAGATGATCTGCCGGTCACTGTGTACGCCACCATCACGATGCGTCCGGTCCCCGATGAGATCTACTTTTTGGCCCAGGAAGTCGGGCCTGAATGGTACAAGCAACTTGTGCACCCCCAACTCTTGTCGGCTGTCCGAGGGGTCGTCGCAAACTACACCATGGTCACCCTTCCCGAGCGAAGCAGCGAGATCGGCAATAAGATCGAAGCCGTCGTCGTCGAAACACTCAAAGGTCGCCATTTGGATGTCTATAATGTAGCGCTGTCCGAAATGGAATTTTCGCAGATGGTGTTGCGAGCCATTGAGCAGAAACAGGCAAAGGAACAGGAGAAAGAACAGAAGGACTTCGAGGTGGTCATTGCTCAGCGCAATGCCGACATTGCCCGGATTCAGGCTAAGGGCGAGGGAGATTCATTGAAGATTCGCGCGGAAGGCGAAGCCGATAGCATGAGAATCCGTGCGACGGGACAGTCGCAGGCGCAAGACATCATCACCAAAACGCTGACGCCGGACTATTTGCGATTTAAGTTATATGAGAGCCCTAATTCCAAGACCATCATCGTGCCAGAAAAACTGAATGTTCCGATGATCATCAGTCCTGGTGCTGATCAACCGCGATAGATGTCGTCATGAGACTGTCGCAGTATTTGAGCATAGCTATAACCCGAAAGCGCTGACCGTAGGCAAATCATGAAACTCACAATCTTCAGCGTGAGCCCTGATCCCAGAGGGATCACGATTAAGGAGGGATGATCGAACGGCGCTTCTGAGCTGTGCCCATCGTCGAACCGGACTCCACGCTCATCGTCCGGGTGCCGGAATGCAAACCGCTACAGGCCCTCGACGAAGAGAAGGATCAGGCCGAGCGACCGGCCCATCCGTTACCCTCAGCAACCCGTCACCTTCTCCTGCCCAACTCAATCCAACACAAACGTCACCTTCAGATCCACGCGATACATGGTGACCTTCTGGTTTTCTACCACGACATGTTGCTCCTTTACCCAGGCCGATTTGATGCCATGGACGGATTTGGATGCTTTGGCTATTCCTTGGACGATGGCATCCTCGAAACTCGTGGGTGATTCGGCGCTGATCTCGATGATTTTGGCAACGGACATAGGACTCCTCCCTTCCTGTCATGCGCTAAGCGCCTGTGATGACCCTCAATCACTACTGACTAAACGTTCAGCAAGGACGAGGCCAGAGCTCGTTTAGTCTGAAGCTTGGTATTTGAGCCACATCTCTGAGGGTTAGAGGGGCTGCGAGAAATGAAGAACGAAAGGATTGGGGAACTCTGCCACAAGAAGCGACTAAGGTCTGTAGCAAGAAGGCACATGTCGTGGGCTGGGTATGCCCATAGAGAACGCCCATGAAGAATAATGATACCTTCTTCTGTTTTGCCACAGGCTACTTTCCACAGCGCCTCGTTGATACTGCTTGGTTCAATGGGAAGTCTGGAGTCTTGGGCAACCGCCACCGCATGTCGGACACCGGTGCCCATGTGCTGAGAGTGCTCAGAGGACGCCAATAACCGAACATGTTTGTCGACGCAGTCAAATTCCTTGTGCGACTTCGTCGAGAAGAACCGGTGGGGACCCATCATGAACCGCCCGAACGGCGCGTTCCCTTGCATCCACTTATAGTCGGTCAACTGCCACAGCGTGACAAGAGCTCCGTCTCGGCGAATCGTCGTTGGATCGAAGTACACCAGGTTATGTGCCGGGGACTGGTAGGCACTGTCAACGGCTACCCAGGTTTCACCAGGAGGCATCATGCCATAGCCAAGAGGTTGACGGACTTGGTAGCTGGAGTCTCCACACGACGCCAGCACGAGCAGAACACCGAGAAGAAGGACGGGAGGAAGAATCTGAGGCATACACACCTCGCGGATATAATATTGTAGATCAGGCGCGAATGGACAGACAAGCTGAGCACGAAGGGGTCGCCCATCGCGGAAATGACAAACGGACTTCTGCCTGCTGCCATGGCCGCAAAGGGAATAATATGATCTGCGGCATGCTGGTTCAGGATGGATCAGCTGGTCTGTATGCACGGAGAACGCGACCACTTGCCGCACAATGGTGTCGCTGCCGGAATTGCGAGGGCGGTCGATCGTAAGGATGGAGTTGTCGGCTTGTCTTCGTGGGCGACTTTTGCTTCTGGATGAAACACCCGCACGATGGGGATCGTGCTGGCATGATCCTGGCCTTGCACGATTTCCATGCAATCCACGTGACTTCATGTTCCTCTTGCCAGGGCTTCGGTTCTGACAACACGACGAAGCGGCACGCGTTCGCCAAAATCCCTCATGCGCAGAGAATATGTCCTTGCGGGGTTCCTGTAAGTGGACTAGAATCAATTTCTCTCCCCATGACACCCAAAGCCGCCAAGAAAAAGCGTTGGGTGAGGGCTCGACCGCTTTCACCCACACTTCACGCAGGAGATCGGCAAGACAACGCCGTCGGATCGGCAGGAGACGATGTCTTTGCCGAAGCCTTCCGCCTGAGTCCTCACCCGATCGGTATCACGGAACTCGAGACCGGGCTCTGTCTCGAGATCAACGACGCGTGCCTGGAGATCTTCGGTTTTCGTCGAGACGAAGTCATCGGAAAAACGACGTTGATGTTGGGGATCTGGCCAGATCCCCACGAGCGTGCGCGATTGATCGATCGACTTCGATCAGAAGGGGCGGTCGGGAATCTTGAAGTATCCATGCGGCTGAAGAACGGAGCACTCCGACAGTTCCTCATCTCCACGAACGTAATCACACTGAACGGGAAGTCCTGCATACTCACGATCGGCAATGACATTACAGAGCGGAAGCAGGCGGAGGACGCACTTCGCCGGTTCAATGAGACACTTGAGCAGCACGTCGAAGAGCGCACGACGGCATTGAGAACCATGCAGGCGAGGCAACAACTCTTATTGACGTCCACGCCGGTGGTGCTCTACGCCTGTAGAGCCAGCGGGGATTATGGCGCGACATTCGTCAGTGAGAACGTGGTGGAGCAGCTCGGGCACAGTCCGCAGGACTTCACCGACGACTCAGACTTTTGGATCAGCCATATTCATCCCGATGATCGCGCGTATGTGTTGGCCGGTCTCTTGAGAACCTTTGAACACGGTCGCCATATACATGAGTACCGGTTCCGCCACAAGGACGGGACCTATCGCTGGCTTCGCGATGAGGTGCGTCTTCTTCGCGATGATGGTGGTGCGCCACTCGAACTCATCGGATTTCAAGTCGATGTGTCCAGTCAGAAGTGGGTGAACGAAGCCCTGCGTGAAGGCGAGGAGCGGTTTCGTTTATTCATCGAGCATGCTCCTGCCGCGATCGCGATGTTCGACCGGGACATGCGCTATCTGGGGGCAAGCCGTCGCTGGATGGAGGAGTATCGGCTGACAGGAGATATCATCGGTCGGTCCCACTATGACCTGTTTCCCGATATTTCAGCTCGCTGGAAGGATGTCCATCACCGAGGTCTGGTTGGAGAAATTCTCAGCGAAGACGAGGACCGGTTCGTCCGATCTGATGGCTCCGTACAGTGGATAACCTGGAATGTCCGCCCCTGGTATAGCGGGGATGAAGTCGGCGGTATCGTGATTGCGACGGAAGATGTGACCGCTCGCGTGGAAGCAAAGTGCGCACTCCGTGAGAGCGAGGAGCGATCGGATCAGGTCATTCGTCTGGCCAACTTCGGTATTTTTGACCATAATCATCGCACAGGAAAAGTGTACTGGTCGCCGGTCATGAGGGAAATCTACGGCGTGAAAGCGGATGAACCGGCCTCCTTGGAGGGGTATCTTCAGCGCATCCATCCGGAAGACCGCCAAGCAGTCGCCATGGCGATTACGCAAGCGCAGGATCTCGCCGGTGACGATCTCTCCTCAGTCGAACACCGCGTGCTGGGACCCGACGGCAGCATCCGCTGGGTGAACGTTCGATCATGGACGTTATTCGATCATGAAGGGCCCGAGCGTCGTCCCACTCGAACCTTGAGTGCCATGATCGACATCACGAAACGCAAACAGGCCGAGGAGGCGCTGAAAATCAGTGAGCGCCGGTTCGCCTCCTTTATGGATCACTTGCATGGATTTGCGTGGATCAAAGATGCCCAGGGTCGATATCTGTACGTCAATCGACTCTTCCAAGAATCCCTGCTGAAGGGAGCGGTTTGGAAAGAGAAGACGGCCTCCGAATTATGGCCGGCGGACGTCGCCGAACAGTACGAGTCCAACGATCGGAAGGTGCGGGAGACCGGGGTACCGCTGCACACGGTCGCGCCCTTCATCCAGAATGGGGAGATTCGACACGCACTTGTGAGCAAATTCCCCATTATGGATCACAAGGGAGCACCGGTGCTGTTGGGAGGTGTGGCGGTCGACATCACCGAGCGTCAGCAGGCTGAAGAGGCGCTGCACCAGCAACAGGTCCAGTTGGAAGAGCTGACGGCCAAGCTGCTGAATGCGCAAGAACAAGAGCGTCAGCGCATTGCTCGTGACCTGCATGATGATGTCAGCCAACGATTAGCGGCGTTGGTCTTGGAGGTGGCGTCGTTGGAACAGCATCCCTCCGGCGTCGCGGCTGAACTGACTCCCGGTCTCACGCCACTCCGTGAACAGCTGGAGCAGCTGTCCGATGACGTGCACACGCTGGCCTACCGCCTTCACCCCTCGCTCTTGGAGCATGCCGGACTGCGTCCAGCCGTCGAAGATCATGTCCAGCAGGTTTCTCGGCGCACGGGCCTACCGATCCGCATCAAGATTGCTGGGGTTCCCACCGCCGTTCCCATCGATCACGCCACCTGTCTCTTCCGGGTGATGCAAGAGAGTGTCCAGAACGTCGTGAAACATGCGCAGGCAACGCAGGTGGTCGTCCAGCTCCGTGGGTCCTCCAAAGGGGTCGGACTGTCCGTTATTGACAATGGAAAAGGGTGTAACCTGGATGATTTGAGCGCCCATGAACAAGGCCTGGGGTTGAGCAGCATGGAGGAACGGTTGCGGCAATTACATGGCTTTTTCCGAATTCAGTCGCGGCCATCCCAGGGGACGAAGGTCTGTGCTTGGGTGCCCATTGACGTGGAGGTCACATGAAACGGCCGCGTATTTTGATGGCAGATGATCACGCCATTGTTCTGGCCGGGCTGCGGAAGCTGGTCGAAGCCGAGGGCGAGGTGGTTGGGATGGTGGAAGATGGGCGTACGTTGGTCGAAATGGCCGAACAGCTACGCCCCGACATCGTATTGCTCGATATCTCCATGCCGCTGCTTAACGGGTTGGATGCGGCGCGTCAGTTGACCAAGTCGGTGCCGGAAAGCAAGCTCATTTTTCTAACTATGCACGCCACTCCCACCTATGCGACAGAAGCCTTTAAGGCTGGGGCTGCAGGTTATCTGATAAAACGATCAGCGGCGGTGGAACTCAAGCAAGCTATTCAGGCCGTCATGCGAGGTCAACATTACATGACTCCGCTGATCACGAAGGATGTGTTGGCGGCGACACTCCAATCTCCGGATGGGCAGCCAAGCAAGCCATTGGTGACGTCTTTGACACAACGGCAACGTGAGGTGCTCCAGCTTGTCGCGGAGGGAAAAGGCACCAAAACGATTGCCTCTATTCTCAATATTTCCGTGAAGACCGTGGAATTCCATAAGTTTCGCATCATGGGCGAACTCGATCTGCATTCCACCGCCGAGCTCATCAAGTACGCAATCGCTGAGGGCCTCGTGAGCGTGTCGACGTAGGGATGCTCCCGAGTCGGGTACCTGATAGAGACCGAAGTCTATAATAAGTACGATATCAAACCACTAGTAATATACCTTCGTCTTACTAGTGACATCCCTAGTTCACAAGTGTAGGGCGAACTGATTATTATTCGATCATAAAGTATTGCTGAGGAAGGTCGAATGCAGGTTTCAGCGATTATAGAACGTGTTCATCGGGCACTGGACGAGTTTGGGGCTCGCTGCTCAATGGAAGAGGTCGTGGGGCTGTGTCCTGACCTGACTTGGAATCAAGTATACTTGGCCATCGATTATCTCAATAAGACGGGCAAGGTTTGCGTGACACTAGACCCGGATCGGACCTACTCGGTTCAGGTCTATCCAATAGCAGGTGAGCCTTCCAAGGTTTCTTCAAGACACGGTCGCGTTCAGACTGCTGTCTAGTATTTTCTTCCCAGCTTTCCACCGGATTCTTTTCGACAAAGATACATAATCCTCATAATTTTTCGCAGCTTCATTGCTCACTGGTGAGTGAACCTGCTGTTCACGGTCACGGGGTAGTTATGATCCTCATCGGTCTTTGTGTGCCTATAAAGACCGTAATGACCTTGCGGCCTCCTCGTATTCTGCACCGATCAATTTGCTCCGGGTGTTCCGTCCAAGTTACTTGACAACATGTTTTCTGCGGAATAAGTTTTGGAAGATCTTGGTTTCCCAATGTCCATGGGGCCAAGTTGTTGTTTGGCATCAGATTTTCGGCTGTCGTCCTTGGGAGTTTTCCTCAGGCAAGAGCTGTCCATCGGTCTCATCCTTGAGGGCATTTGCTGTGGTGGGTCCAGGCGAACGGAGTAACTACTATGGATAGTACCTTCTTAACGTTTGCAGCCGTGATGCTAGTGATCTTCGTCGTCGGCATTATCATCTACAACAAGAGCGTTTAATCGGCGCTCTGCCACTTCGTAATGTGTGATACTGACTGAGCTGTGGGGCAAGCCAACTCGATGGTCATCCAAACGGGGTCGTTGGTTGGGGAGACCCCAAGCGCACTTCAAGACAACGACGCGAGAGCTTGAAGAACGTCGATCAATTATTCTCGGATTGCCTTGGCGCGCTTTTGAAGGTAGGCGTTACGGACCGCCGCATAGAGATCCAAGGTGGACTCCTCTACCCCCTGGAACTTCTCCAAGTTCAATGAGCGATCATTCACGATTTCTGTTCCACGCGCCGTCAGGAGAATCAGAGAGCTCGTTGTCCTATTTGCATGGGGGACGACGGAAGGAATGGCATCGATCTCAATGACCGGGAACATCAACCAATAGACGGGATTCAGGGCGATGTCTCCGACGTACCCGACAAGATCTCGAGCGGTATACGGTCCCAGAAACGGCACCATGATATAGGGGCCGGGTCTGACTCCGTAAAACCCGAGTGTCTGTCCGGCATCTTCTTCCGGCGTGGTCAGGTGAAAGTGTTGGGCCACATCGAAGAATCCACCCACCCCGGCCGTCGTATTGATGAGGAAGCGACCCGCTTCTATCCCCGCGCCTTTGAACTTGCCCTGGAAAAGATTATTCATGAAGCGTGGCGTGACACGAATATTGTAGAAGAAATTGCTGAAGCCCACCTGGACGATGTTGGGGACGATGAAGTTATAACCCTTGGCCGCAGGCTTCAGCAGCCAGCGATCAAGCTGCCAGTTGAAATCAAAAACCTTACTGTTCAATGGCTCCCATGGATCGTACTCTTCGACCCCCTCTTCACCCGGTTTGGAAAACGGATCAAATGGCTCTTCAGAAACCGTGTCGTGGGCTGGTGCTGCTGACGGGATGGTCCTTGGATCGACATCAGCCAGAAGAACAGGCTGTGCGTTTTGTCCGATGTTTGGAGTGAGTGGGCTGGTTGCGGCTTTTTGAGCCGCGCAACCGGAAAGCACGATCAATACGACGACAAGAACGAGTCCATATTCACCTTGCCTGAAGCAGGCCGGCCTACACGCGCCTGTTGTCTTCATCCTTCGGATAACCCTCTTGAGATTAATAACACGAGCATTGAGGCAGCAGTGGCGCACTGTACCAAAAAAGTCGAGTTACCCGCCATTCATTTATTTCTGAATTGTTCTCCTGAAAGAGGGGCTGACGGACAGCGGCTACGGCCGCATGATCGTGGCATCAACGTTGCGTCTCTCTTATCAGCGTAGGCGGAGTCAGGACATTGGGTCATAAGAATCTCTCGTGCAAGGGAGGAGGCCGATGAAAGCCGTCATAGGAGTGGATGGATCAAAGTATTCTGAATGGGCGTTGGGTTGGCTCGGCGAGATGCCTTTTCGGATGGCGCCACGAGTCACAGCGATTCATGCGATGGACCTTCAATCCGTACGACCGTCGTTCATCGTCCAACCGTTCGTCAGCGGGTATGAACCGGACGAAGGGGAAGCCATTCACCTTGTGGAGTCTCGAGCCAAGCGGGTAGAAGCAGAGACGAAGCAGCGCTTCGTGAAGCTAGGGCTTAAGGGCTCGGTGCGCGTCGTGCAGGACAAGATTGCACAAGCCCTGATCGAACAGGCGGGTCACAAGGGATTGATCGTGGTCGGGAGCCGCGGGTTAGATGCTATCGATCGTTTTGTGCTGGGAAGTGTCTCGACAACCGTGACACTCCATGCGTCCTGTCCGGTCTTGATTGTGAAAGAGCCTCCCCAAACTCTTCGGCGGATGCTCGTGGCGACGGACGGCTCTCCCTCCTCCACCAAAGCCCTTCGGTTCCTCGCCAAGCAGTTCAAGGTCGGGCCAAAAGCCGAGCCACCTATCATTCTGCTGGTGCATGTCATGCCGTTCCTTCGCTATACAGTGGTGAAGGAAGCCGGGGAAAAACTGCTTGCACAAGAGGCGGCAAAGCTTGAGAAAATCGGGTATCGCGTCAGGCAGTTTCCATGCGTGGGGCCAGCCGCTGAAGAAATTATGAAGGTGGTCAATCGCGAGCAGCCGGATCTGGTCGTCACAGGGGCCAAAGGGCGAAGCGCCGTTACGCGTTTTCTCCAAGGCAGCGTCTCGATGAAACTCGCGCAACAGAGTGCCTGTTCAGTACTTGTTGTCAGATAAGGCGCAAACCGATCAACTTACGACATTACGCGCAGAAACAAAACCATCGCTCGCCTTTGAGAAAGGCGAGCGATGGCATTTAGGAAGGGGCTCGACGAAGCGAAAGTCTAGTTGCCCTGGGAGAGGTCTCCATCCCCACGACCAGACGGCTTTCCAAGCATGAGCGCTTCTCGGAAACCAAGCGCTTTCCCACGGGGCAGTCCCAATCTGGGACGACGAGTTACACACTCTTCTTGTAGACGACGATTCCCCCAATGAGGAGTGCACCCATTACAAGGGCGAACAGCCACATCATGTCCATAACTGCTCCTTTCAGTTAAAAAGATTGCGAACCCATAGGTTCGTGATGGAGCAACTCTTGTGCTTGAATTGATCAAGAAAGACTGTTCCAAAACTCCGCAGAAAGAGGCGGCTACAACCATGCGTAACCCAAGCATGTTCCGCGAGATGGGGAGAATGTCATCAGGACTGTCTATTCCATTAGACAATGAACGGGGATGGAAAGATCCGAAGCCTCCGGCATTGTGACTGGAGCAGCTAACGCGAGCTTAGATGGTCACGCCCATGCGGTGTCGAGAGGTCTTGGTCGGGGCCGATTGGGACGATACGAGTCGGATTGATGTCGTCGTGCGTCATGTAGTAATGGCGCTTGATATGGTCGACATTCACGGTCTCGGCGATGCCGTCGGTTTGGTAGAGGTCTTTGAGATATCCGAAGAGATTCGGGTAGTCGATGATTCGCCGTATGTTGCACTTAAAATGACCGTAGTACACCGCATCAAACCGGACCAACGTGACAAAGAGTCGCCAGTCGGTTTCCACAAGCTCCGGTCCGAATAGGTAACGGCGGACGGCAAGGCGTGCATCGAGTCGGTCCAGCGCCGCAAACAATCGCCTTGCGGCTCGTTCGTGGGCTTGTTGCGATGTGGCGAATCCCGCTCGATAGACCCCATCGTTCACGTTCTCGTAGATGAACGAGTTGAGCTCGTCGATCTCCTGCCGGAGTCCGTCCGGATACAGGTCGATCGGGCTTTCAGTGAATCGATTGAACTCACCGTTGAAGATTCTCATCAGGTCATCGTCAGAATTGGTGACGATGCGTTTCGTGACTCGATCCCACAGCACGGGAACCGTGATTCGCCCGATGTAGTTCGGGTCGGTCGCCTTATACGCGTCACGGAGGTACTGAAACCCATTGACAGGGTCGAGGGAGTGGCCCGACCCCTCGCGAAATGCCCATCCTCGCTCGTCACGAATAGGATCGACGACCGTCATCCCGATCACACCTTCGAGCTGCTTCAGCTTGCGTACGATGATTGTACGATGGGCCCATGGGCAGGCCCATGATACGTAGAGATGATAGCGTCCCGGTTCAGCGAGATAGCCCAAGCTGCCGTCGGCTGTGACCCATCCTCGGAACGCGTCCGGCTGGCGGGTAAATTCACCCCTTGGAGATTGTTCGTCTGGAAATTGGGGCTGGATTTCCATGCTGGGTCGATCCCTTTCTAAATCAGTATCTCATATCAACGATCATGAGCGCCAAGCAGTCCACAGCACGACTGTCGCATTTCGCTACAGCGCCATATCCGTACAGTGGCAATAGACCACGAATATCGAGCTCCGCAAGAGGAAAACAACGTGTTTTGAGGCATGCCCCGTGCGAGAGGGTCAAATGGATGAGGAAGGTACTTGAGCTCGAAGCGCCATGCCAAGGAGTTGCGATCCGTGGGTTATAACCGACCGAATCAAAGGCCAACTAAATTTCTCGCTCGGGCCATATGTAGTCTGACGACTTGCGTAATCATAACGGTGGGCATTGCCTGCGAGAACAAACCGTCGGATACCTCTACAGTCAAACCGGACTCACATTCCGCACAATCAGGGCTGTTGCGTCTCACGCCGGAAGAGTTGTCCCGCATGCAGCTGGAACTCGTGCCGGTGACGCATGGGCAACTTCTTTCACATCGTGAATTTCCCGCCACCGTCCAGGCCAACCAAAACGAACTGGCCGAGGTCACCACCCTAATTCGTGGCCGGGTTGTGAAGGTCCATGTCGATGTCGGGCAGGACGTGAAAAAGGGTGCGCTCCTGGCGATGCTCCATAGCGTGGACCTTGGCGTTGCGGAAGGAGACTATCTCAAGGCCGGGGCAAGACTGCATGAAGCGGAGCTGGCGCATCTCCGCGCCAAGGATCTGTATGAAAACAAGGCTGTCAGCCTTGCGGAACTGCAACGACGCGAAGCTGCCATGAAGACGGCACGAGCCGAAGTGCGGGAAGCAAAAAACCGTCTCCAATTGCTTGGTGTGCCTCCTGAGGAGATCGACAGGCTTGATCGAGAATTGACGATCAAGGCCGACATGCCCCTACGCGCACCATTCGACGGGCGAGTCATCACCCGAAACATCACGAGGGGAGAAGTAGTTGAAACAGAGCAGAAGCTCTTTACCGTGGCCAATCTCACGGATGTGTGGGTGATCGGCAATGTGCCGGAGAAGGACGTGCGATTCATCCGCAAGGATCAAAAAGTCACCGTAGTCGTGGCGGCCTATCCCCATGCGATCTTCGGTGGGACCATCACCTATCTCGGAGACGTACTTGACCCGGCAACTCGCACGATGAGCCTGCGGGTCACCGTGCCGAACTCCGATCGACTGTTGAAGCCGGAAATGTTCGCCATCATCAGCGTGTTGGCAATCTCAAGTCCGGACGTGCTGAGCGTACCGTTAGAGGCCGTCCAGGATGGACCTGTCGGCAAGATGGTGTTTGTTCAACGGGAAGCCGGCACCTTCGAAGCGCGGACCGTCAAGTTGGGGAATGAAGAGGGAGACGTGGTCAGAGTGTTAGAAGGGGTCACAACAGGCGAACAGGTTGTGACGAAGGGCTCCTTCGCCCTCAAGTCCGAAATGGAACGGCACAAGATCGAGCCGTCGCTATGATCGCCTCTCTGCTGGAATTTTCGCTGCGGCAACGAATACTGGTCATCGGCCTCGCCTGTCTGTTGTCCGTCCTTGGTGTGATCGCCTTTGAGTCGATCCCAATCGATGCCTACCCCGACGTGACGAACATCCAAGTGCAGGTACTGACCGACGCGCCGGGGTTATCGCCGGTCGAAGTCGAACGGTTTATCACCTATCCGCTCGAAATCCAAATGACCGGCCTGCCGGGCTTAACGGAGATCCGGTCGCTGTCTAAGTTCGCACTGTCGCAGATCACGGTCGTGTTCAAGGACGATGTCGATGTCTATTTTGCCCGCCAGTTGGTGCTGGAACGAATGATCGCGGCGAACGAACGATTGCCACCAGGGATCGAACCAGTGATGGCGCCGGTCAGTACCGGGTTGGGAGAAGTCTATCAATACTACGTGGAGGGCCCTTCGACAAAGCTCAGGACAGGGCCCGGTGCCACGGTGATTGATACTCAGGTCGTCGAGCGGGAATTGACGGACCAGCGGACCATCCAAGACTGGGTCCTGCGACCGCTTCTCAAGAGCGTGCCGGGGGTGATCGATGTAAACGGCATGGGTGGGTTCGTCAAACAGTATCAGGTCCTCGTCGATCCGGCCAAGCTGCGTAAATTCGATCTGACGCTGCACCAGGTCTACGAGGCCGTTGCGAAGAACAATGCCAATGCCGGCGGGAATGTCCTGGAGCGTCATGCAGAGCGTGCGATTGTCCGGGGGTTGGGTCTGATCAAGAACATGAGTGATATCGAATCGATCATCCTGAAGGAATCCGGTGGCACGCCAATCTTTCTTCGCGATGTGGCGGAGGTCCGCATCGGCCAAGCCGTTCGCCATGGTGCGGTGGTGCTCAATGGGGAGCGGGAAGTCGTTGCCGGCATCGTGCTCATGCTGCGCGGAGGTAATGCCCGCGAGGTGGTCGAAGCCGTCAAGACCAAGGTGGAGGATCTGCAGCAAAGCAATGTCCTCCCGTCAGGGATGAAACTGATTCCCTTCTACGATCGCATCGAGCTGGTGAATGCCGCCATTCACACGGTCCGTGACGCATTGATTGAGGGGATTGTGCTGGTGGTCTTCGTCTTCTTTTTCTTCCTGGGCCATGTCCGTAGTGCCGTTATTGTGACGGTCACGTTAATCGTCACGCCGCTTGTGACTTTTATCGCTATGGAGGGGTTTGGGCTCTCCGCCAACTTGATGACGCTTGGCGGGCTGGCGATCGCCATCGGCGAGATCGCTGATGGGTCCCTGGTCGTGGTGGAAAATGCCTATCGGCACCTTGCCCAACATCGCGGCGCCTCGCAGGAAAGCAGGCTCAGCGTCATTCTTCATGCCACGAAGGAAGTGGGTCGGCCGATCTTATTCGGCATTCTGATCATCAGCGTCGTGTTCCTGCCGCTCATGACGCTGCAAGGGATGGAAGGCAAGATGTTCGCCCCGCTGGCCTACACCTTGGTAATCGCACTCTTAGCTTCGGTCGTGGTGACACTGACCTTGTCACCAGTGCTCGCGTCGCTGCTCCTGCGTGGTGACCATCCGCAGGAAACGGGCCTCGCTCGCTGGATGAAGCAGCATTATCTGCCAGTGCTGCAATGGACCCTGCGGCATCGGATAGGCGTCCTGGCCGGTTCGTCGGCCATCGTGCTTGCCAGCGTGGCCCTTGTGCCCTTCATTGGACGGCAGTTTATACCCCTACTGGAGGAAGGTGCGCTCACCCCTCAAATCGTCCGTCTGCCGAGCGTGTCTCTGCCGGAATCCATCGAGATGGAGAAACAGACCCATAAGGCGATGTTGGAGTTTCCGGAGGTTCGTATGGCCGTGAGCAAAATCGGGAGGCCGGAAATCGCGTATACACCTGAAGAACCATTCGAGAGCGACCCGGTAGTGACCTTGCACGATCGAAGCACCTGGAAGACAGCTAAGACGCAGTCGGAACTCACCGACGCCATTAGGAACAAATTGGCTGAAATTCCCGGAATTTCCGTGCTGATGAGCCAGCCGATTCAGGAACGGGTGGATGAGTTGATCTCCGGTATCAGGACCGAATGCGCGATCAAGCTATTCGGTGACGACCTCGACGTACTGTGGAACAAAGCGGAGGAGATCGCATCTTTGCTGCAGCGGATTGAGGGAGTCAAAGACATCAAGGTCGAACAAACTTCCGGACAGCCTTATCTCACCATCGACATCGATCGTCAGAGAATTGCCCGGTTTGGCATCAACGTGGCCGACGTGCAGGAGATCATCACCACGGCGATCGGTGGTAAACCGGCGACGCAGGTCTATGAAGGTGAGCGGCGATTTCAGCTCATCTTACGATTCCCGGAGCCATACCGGAACAGTGTTGCGAGTGTCGGGGAGATTCGGGTGAAGGCGGCATCCGGAGCCTTGATCCCGATGAGTGATCTCGCAACCATCGAAATGCGTGAAGGGCCAGCGCGCATCAGCCGTGAGCATGTGAAACGCCGCATCTTCGTCGGCTTCAATGTCGTCGGCCGGGACATCGGTGGCGTCGTAGATGAAGGGCGCGCGAAGCTCGCGGCACAGCTCCACTTGCCGGTAGGGTATACCGTCGTCTGGGGCGGCGCGTTTGAAAATATGGAGCGGGCCAATGCGCGGTTGATGATCGTCGTGCCGATCACGCTGGGTCTCGTCTTCTTCCTCCTCTTCTGGGCGTTCCATTCGCTGCGGTATGCGACCTTGATCATCCTCAATCTCCCGTTCGCGTTGATCGGTGGCGTGGTCTCTCTGTGGCTGAGCGGGCAGTATTTGAGCGTGCCGGCCTCCATCGGCTTCATCGAGCTGTTCGGACTCGCAGTGGGAAACGGGATCGTGTTGGTTTCCTATATCAACCAGCTGCGCAACGAGGGACGGCAGATCGACGAGGCGATTCTGGCCGGCTGCAGCCTTCGTCTTCGCCCGGTCGTGATGACAATGATGACGACGTTGCTCGGACTGCTTCCGCTGGCGCTTGCGCAAGGGATTGGCGCCGAGGTTCAGCGGCCGCTTGCGACGGTTGTGATCGGAGGACTCTTCACCTCGTCAGCGCTGACACTCGTTGTCCTGCCGGTGCTCTACAGTCTGTTTGGGGGAGGTGAGGTGAGCCAAGCGGAGGCTCCGGAATGGGTGTAGTGTGGCGGGCTCGTCAATATGGAATGAAAGTGTTGAGAAGGACGACTAGTTACGACCGGCCGTCTGAGTGTTCATCACATGGAAGGTCAGGCATTAATCTTGTAGGTGCTGCCAGGTAAACGTGTCGGACATGTTCAGGTTTCCTAGATTTTCAGACAGGTGGGAGCTGATGTACCTGGTGGACACAATTTTGGAGGGAGGTCCATGAGACACATGCTGGTGAGAACGGTTGTGTTGTGCTTTTTCATGGCTTCGGGGGCGACCGCACATGCCGCAGAAAGTGGAGTGGAGCCTGATACGCTGGATCAGCAGATGGTGTTGGTGCCGGCTGGGAAGTTCACAAGAGGAAGCAGTCACGCGGATGATGAAAAGCCGGTGCGGAGCATCTACCTCAATGCCTTCTACATGGATAAGTATGAGGTGACGGTGGGACAGTATGCGAGGTACCTGAAGGTGACGGACATGGAGGAGCCACCGGACTGGAGCATTATGAATCAACCGCAACATCAGAGACGTCCGGTCGTCAACGTGACCTGGGAGGATGCGGTCAATTACTGTAAATGGGCCGGTAAACGCCTCCCGACGGAAGCGGAGTGGGAGAAGGCGGCGCGAGGAACAGATGGTCGGATCTACCCCTGGGGAAATGAAGCGCCGACTCGACTCCATGCGAATTATGGAAGAAAGGATTGGGATAATCATCAGGCCTTAACTCCCGTTGGGTCTTTCGAGGCCGGGAAAAGCCCCTATGGCATCTATGATATGGCCGGTAATGCCTGGGAATGGGTCTTTGATTGGTACGGGAATGAGTTTTACAAGAAAGGTCCTGAAAAGAATCCAATCGGGCCAGCAAAGGGCGACACGAAGGTCGTGCGGGGCGGGTCGTGGCTCTATGTTCCTGAATTTCTACGTACATCGTTCCGTTTCAATGCCGATCCATCAGGTCAGCAGTTCGGCTATGGGTTCCGTTGCGCGAAGACGCCGTAATTGCTGATCGGTCGGTTTGACGAGTGGACAGTGTCCTGTCTCAGGCGAAGGGCTCAGCGATATTTGGCAAAGCAGATCAAGTCGAGGTGGTCATAATGGTTGGGGAGAAGCGATTCGGCCTTGTATCCGAGGTCCATAAAGAACTGAATATTTCTGGCCGTGCGCAGCATGGTGCAGGCGTAAAACTTATGGGCATCGGTTGCTGCTTGTTCAATCTCGAAGATCAGCGTCTTTCCAACTCCTTGTCCCTGGTACGCAGGACTGACGGAAAGCAACCGGATGACGCAGACACCAGCCACCGTCCAAAAGCGCACAGAGCCGACGATCTCTCCTTCCGCCTCGGCCACGAAAATATGCTTCTCTTTGGCATCTTCTTTGAGACTTTCGAGAGTTTCCGTTGTCCATCCGCTGAGCGTGTAGATGCCGGCATATTCTCCAAAGGCCTCTCGTTGCACCTGGAGGAGTGCAGGAAAATCTACCTCGGTTGCCGGTCTGATATGGACCACGACAGCGATCCTGAGTTCATGAAGAGCGTTCTATTTCATAGCGGAAGGAGACGAGATTCGCAAGGACGATTGGCTCGACATTGATAGATGTGAGACGGGGCACCTCGCGTCGCCCCATATTATTGCGATCGGATGCGTAACGGAGGTTCTATGCTGAAAGAAGTGGCAGGAGATATTTTACACACAAGGGCAGCAATGGTAGCGCACGGTGTTGCTCCCAACGATGGATACACGAACGGTTTAGCGTTGTCACTGAGGCAACAGTGGCCCGCCATGTACAAAGACTTCAGGCACTATTGCCAAACGTTTACCCCGAAGACCGGAGAATTGTGGGCGTGGGCTGGAGCCGGTGGGGTGCGCATTGTGAGCCTCTTTACGCAAGAACCAGCTCCCAGCCATGGGGCCAAACCTGGAAAAGCCACGATCGAGAACGTCAATCACTGTCTTAAAGCTCTCTTCAAGCTGGTCGAGGGTGAGAAGGTCAAAAGCCTCGCGCTTCCTCGTTTAGCTACAGGTGTCGGCGGTCTCGACTGGGAGGATGTGAAGCCGTTGATTGAAAAACATCTCGGCCACTTGTCCATCCCGGTCTACGTGTACGCTACGTATCAACCGGGCGTCCAGGCGACAGAGGGGCACTGAATTCATATCTCGTCCCACGCGTGTCGTGGCAATGATGGTGAATGACACCGAGGTCGCCGAACGACTCCAACGAGGCTTAGAGGAACTCATTCGACATCGCCCTGGTATCGGCGTGATCATCTACCGCAATCTGGCGGTAAGACGTGGAAGCAAGCTCCACGTCAAGCGGCCTCACAGCGTCGTTCCGTGCCTCCGGATCTCCTCGATCGCTGGAGGGCACGCCGATTATTTTGGATCACATCGTCGACGATCATTCCACAATTGACGCAGCGCCAACCATGAAAGTCCGACGACGATCCAATCTCAACCGCAATGCTGTCGTCACTGACGGTAAGGCCGTTGCATCGTAGGCAATTCATTGTTCATCTCCTTGCGGGTCGTCCCTTTCAACCTGAGGAACCGGGTCCGAGGTTCCAGTCGCATATAGTGTGCGCTCCATCCGCGCGGCGTGTAGCAACACCGTTCCATCTTGGAAGCCACGGGAATACCGCTCCTGGATCTCTTGAGGGTATAGCCGATAGTCATGACTGTGGTCGCCACTGATCAAGGCATCGCGCAACCCGTCCTCTTCTGCGCGCCACCCGTCTGCCTCTTGATCTGTACGGGCTTGTGCCGATTGGCGACGGCACCAGTCAATACGAACACTGATAGGGTTTGTTGTGTGTTCCATGTTTCACCCTTGTTAGGTATCCAATGCTGCCTTCAATTTGGAAAGGCAAGTTGAATGCCAAAGGGGGAAAGAACCGAGAAACACATCGTGCTGACTCATCTCATTCGCTATGTTCGTACGTAATTGTAACGAGTTACCGTCAAGAGCCGTGTCGGGGACAATACGCAGTGCGGATGCCAGCGTAGTCGATGAAAGTGTAGAAGGTGAAGGATACAGAGATTAGTGTTTCATAATAATACTAGGTAAAACCCTAGTTTGAGGGCCTGGGAGCACACGGGTTCGTAAGGATTCAATTAGAACGGCCCTTTCACGTGGGCCACTGTATTCGGATCGACCTAATGGTGTCGTGCGCGTTCCGTCACTATCGGGTATAGTGGTCGCCAAGGACTTATCATTGAGTGAATGAGCAGTCTATCTATGGAACAAGGAGTTGTGATGGATAAGCATGCCGGTGGAGCTGTTCAGGATTATATGCATCGCTATTTGGAGGTCGTTCCACAGGACTCGACGATTACAGCCGCAGCCGAGCGGATGGCTGTTCGACGGATCGGCTGTCTGTTGGTGGATTCGTATGATCCCAAGCGGGGACCGGTTGGGATTATCACGGAGGCGGATCTCGTACGGAAAGTGCTCGCAGTGGCTTTAGATCCTATGGCTACGATGGTGGATCGCGTCATGGTAAATCAGATTTTGACGATCGACGGAGCCCACTCCATGTTGGATGCCAGCCAGTTGATGGAAACTCATCATGTGCGTCATCTCTGTGTGGAGGAAGCCGGCGAGATCGTCGGGATCGTGTCGGTGCGGGATCTCGTGCGATCATTTGTGGACGCCGAACGTGGTCCCGTCTGCGATCTTGACAAGGTGTACCGCCCACTGAGCGTTCTGATGGCGACTATACTCGTGACGATCCAGAGCGATGCGTCTATTCGGGCGGCGGCTCAGCTCATGCGGGAGAAGCGGATCGGGTCATTGCTGACGATCGAGGCCGGCGAGATCGTCGGTATTGTGACTGAGCGCGATTTGGTCTGGAAAGGACTCGCTGGCAACCGAAATCCAGACAGCACTCATGTGAGTGCCGTGATGAGTTCTCCTCTACTGGATGTCGATGTCAATCGCACCATACGCGATGCCAGTAAAGCGATGGCCGAACAGGGTGTACGTCACTTGGCCGTGACGGAAAACGGGAAGATCATCGGGGTGCTCTCCATACGGGACTTGGTGAAAATGGTCTCCATCAGGGATCGACCTCGATTTCTCGCTAAGGCATAGCAGGACCGCGGCGATCACTCCATCAGCAGGGTTGCCAGCTCAGGTAACCAGGGGAGCATCACGACGCCTAAGCAAATGGACAGAGTAACGATCGACGCGACCAGCTCCTCATCAAGGCCTGTCTCCGCAGCGAAGATGACGGAGTTGACCGCCGAGGGCATCGCTGCTATCAGCATCACGACCGCACGCTCCACTCCGGTGAATTCCAACAGGAACACTGCGGCGAAACCAAGCAACAGCCCACCTCCCATTCGTACTGCCACCCCCAGTGTCGCTAACCGCACGCTTCGGAGCACTGCGGAGAAGCTGATCGACAGTCCCAACGCCAAACTGGCGAGTGGAGTGGTGGTGAAATGAAGGGGCCTGAGCATCTCAAGCAGCCAGGGAGGCAGGTGATACCCGGATAATTTCACCGTGAGGATACAGGTCAGTGCCCAGAGAGGAGGAGAAGAAAGGAAGCGGACTGCGGCCGATTTTGCAGTGACAGCGTGTGCGCCATGCCAGACAGCTACGCCGTAGAGGATCGTGAGGGTCAGTGTGGTTTGTCCGAGGTCGAAGAGCACGGCTTGAGTCAATCCTTCGTTGCCGAACGTCGCGAGGATGACGGGAAAGGCAAAGTACACAGAATTGATTGAACCGGTGGCCAACAGGAACCCACCTTGCGTTTTGCGAGGTAGCTGTAACGAATGGGCAAGGAACCAGGCGCAGACAACCATCGGAAGGGTGATGAGGCAGGCGGCCAACGGGATTTTCCAGACTGTGGGTGCGAGTGGTACAGGATCCAGCGAGACGAGAATCGTCGCCGGAAGACTGACCGAAAAGACAACCCTCGCCAATCGTTCTGCATGGTTCTTGCTCAGGATGGCGCGGGATCGAAGGAAGGCACCAATGACGAAGATCGCGATAAAAATCTGAAGAGAAAGCGGCATAGTGGTCGAAGTACCGGAATGAATCATGCCTCTCTTTTCGAGACGGATACAACTGGTTCAAAGGATCTCGCTATCCAGGGAGATGGATTCTTTCGCGCTTGGCATTTGGCAAGAACTCCGTTAGCGTTGCTCTCCTATCGTGGCAATGGCTATAAGTATGAAAGGCATATGAGACCTTGTGCTCTGCTCTTTCGTGTATGTCGAACAAATCAAAGCGTTCTCCCGATCTTCCCAAAGCAGCGATTGAGGCGTTGCGGCATGGGAACTTGATTGAGGCAATCAAGGTTGTTCGTCAGGAACGCAATATCGGCCTGACAGGGGCGAAAGGGGTGGTGGAGGCCTATCTTGCCTCCCAGCCGGCGCTCATGAAGAAGATGGACCAGGTGCTCGCCACGGCGCAACAGCGATTCGTCCGTTGGCTGGTCGGCATTCTGGTGTTTGCTGCCGGGGTTGCGTTTCTCGTGATGCAAGGACGGTGATTCCACATGAAGTGGGTGTTCAAATGAAACGTGATCGAAGTGTATCTGCATTTTTCGTGTTAAGTCTGGTGGTGTGGTGGGCACTTGCTCCCCTTGTGGCCGTAGCCAAGGTGCAAGTATTACCCGAGACATCGTTATTGGTGGAGGGGAAGAAGCTTACCGGGCAAAAACGCCTGCTTGGCCATCCGGTTGTGAAAGAGCTGCTTGCCTCGTTCGAACGCGCGGAAACGGCATTGCGCAAGGAAGATAGAGATGCCCTCATGAAGTTTTATGCGCCGACCTATGACTACCATGGGTTGAAAGAAACCGACGTACGGCGGGTGTGGGGTGAAGTGTTCGAGCATTACAAGGCTCTGGAGTCCCTCCATCTGTTCTCCGATATCAAGGTCGTACCGGTGAATAATGAACTTCGCCTGGAAGTGACCTGTACGGGCGGGTTGTATGGCACCGACGAACGCACGGGGAATCGCATCACACTCGATAGCTGGTTTCGCGAGGTTCACTATCTGGTGAAGGAAGACGGTGTTTGGCGATTCCTCGGTAATGCCGGCGAGGTCCCGACTGGCGTCCCCTCCGCATCGGCTCCGCACCACCCGCTCTTCTAACCTGCATTATTCACGAGGCGTGAACCACGCGTCCGCTGGCTGACTGGTATGAATAAACGCACCGCTTTCAAGAATGAACCGGGCTCAGGCATCACCTCTTGCGAGATCAAGCGAGCCATTGAAATCAGGAAGACGTGAGCAGGTCGTTTCTGGTACACTCCCATCCTATTATGACCGAAGAAACTCTTCAATACAGTCTTCCCCCGAAGGCATTGGAAGCGCTGGTGCAAGGCGATCGAGACGAAGCGATCAAGCAGGTTATGCTTGAGGGCAACCATAGCCGGGAAGAGGCGCGGGACATGATCGCGAGCTTTCTTCTGACGCAGCCTTCTCTGCTTCGGAGAATGAAGGATACCCAGTCTGAGGCCAAATGGGGTCGCATGCGTTGGTTGATCCTGTTCCAGGCGATTGCGGTTGCCATTGGGTACTTCCTTTTTTTTCGAGATCAATGGTGAGCACACCTGCCGTGGCAGGAGCGTGATAGTGATCTCTGACCTGGTCTTTTAGCTCTATCTCCACGTGAGCTCTGCAGAGTGTGGGCTCCCTGCATTCGTCTAAACCTTGCCATTACCGATCTAATTATCTCGATTTCCGTGAATGGAGTGAGAGCCTTTGATGCTCCAGTTGGCCATGGATCAGAAAGCTGAGGATGGTTCATCGTCTACAGTATATTGTGGTGTGAGAGTCTATAAGCCCTATATAGGTAATCACCGAATCTGAATAGCGCGGAAAGAGTCTGTCTAGAAGATCGTTTTCAGAGTAAGCCACGGTTTCTGAGCATTAACAAATATAATGCGTCAAACCACTAGCAATTGCCGGGTCTATTCTGATTAAGTGATGATGGTTGGATTAGGTGCTTCTGCCGATGAGGTTTTCTCACTCTACAGATTAAGAAACAAGCACACCTAAATTGAATTGAATGGGGCTTAATGGGATGGCTGAACCTTGTAGTGGAGATTTCAATCCAGGAGATCGATAAACGATAATCCTCTACCAGGGATACGATGTTCGAAACAACGGACAAAACCAGCGGGCAAGGTGGGATATTTGTCCAATGCTCTTCAGATATCGGCCGAGGCACAATAACTTCACGACATAAATAACGGCCATGCAGAATACAGTCAGCAAGAGCCAGGTGATGGCTGATCACACGGTCACGGTGAGTCGCCTTGAAGAGGTTGTCTCGACGTCGGATGAGTTTGATCGAGTCGTCTCGCAGGCCTTGCCGGTTCTATTGGATCGAGCCACGGGCTATACCAAGCGGTTTCTACGGGAAACCGGCCAGTGGAATGACGATATCGAGCATGAGAAATTTGCGCTCCGTTGGGGTTCCGAATATCTTGAGCGATTCCTGGTCTGTGGCCGCAGCGAAGTTCCTTGTCGGCCATTGTTTTTGTTCGACTCGTTGGTCGCCAAACAGCACAGTAAGCCGGAGCCGTTTTGTTATCACCCGGACCTTCTAAGACCGCTGGGGAGATTCCTCGATGGGCTTGTGGCCAGAGCGGTGGTCAGCCGTGATGCGCTGATTGCGTTGTATCGCCACTCTTATGGATGGGGTGCCGGGGAAGTGATTGCGGTAACCGGCCTCAATGGGCTGGAAAGTCAGCGCATCTATAAGAATTTTCGTCGATGGCGTGAGAGCGGATGGCAACGAACGATGGATGAGATCGGTCTCACGAAAACAGAGCTGGTGGAATTGGCCAGCCAACAGCAACGTCATCGTCAGCGATTCAATGGAGAAGCAGAACGCCTGATCAGGGTTGCCCAGGCA
Source organism: uncultured Nitrospira sp. (assembly GCA_902500755.1). Classification (GTDB taxonomy): domain Bacteria; phylum Nitrospirota; class Nitrospiria; order Nitrospirales; family Nitrospiraceae; genus Nitrospira_D. The sequence continues at coordinate 5,285 of CABVRV010000032.1, read as the reverse complement.
CATTACCGAAAAAGTGAACCGGATCATTATCCCTGTCTTTCGCGTGCACAATGGAGAGAAATGTTCACTCAAGGTTACGGGTGCGATTACCGAATTTGGCACCTCGCGTTGTGCCTAGACTGTATGCAAACCGCTTGGGGATTGGGTTCCAGCGGGTCGTTGACCGAAGAAAAGCCACGCCTGGAATTATTAGTGCGGCCCTAGGTGGGTCTCTGGTGCACGCAGTGCCTGGCATGAAGCCTGAAGATAGAGAAAGGAAGTCAGGAGGTTGATATGGGTTACGAAGAGGATTTGGAAGCATATCGATCACAACTCCTTCAATCATTGAGCAACCCGCTCAGCCGCTCGGTTTCCGGCGTGTTGGATCCGATACAGGTTTACATTAATGAGCGGCGTGTCGGCGAGCTTGAGGGCGCCGGGATGGATGCGACATTGCATGTCCAGAGTCTCGATCACATCGAGACGATACAGCTTCGAACGGAAGACGGAACTCTCCTAGGCGGGTTAGTGGCACCTGAATATGGGTATCGGACGAGCCGCGTTCAGCTTTCGTCTGATGCGGTCGAGCTGTGTGTCCACAATACCGCGCAAGGCGGATCGCTCAACGCCGTGTTTGTTTCTAAACCGAGTTTTTGGAGTCGGATAGGGAAAACTTTTGCCGACGTAGCCGACAGGCTAGCGATTCGGCGTCCTGACGCTGCGATTGCTCACAGTATGCGAACCGTCGCCTTCACGCAAGCCTTGTTGGCGGTCATGGTGGTTGGACTGGTGCTTGATCGAGTGGCAACTTGGATGGGTCCGGAACAGATGTTGACTTCTGGAGTGCAACCAGAAGCTCTCCGGACTGTCTCGGTTACTGACATGGAAAAGCTGGAACAGCAGGTGGGTGCACTGGCGCGGATGCAGGAGAAGGTTGGAGAAGCCCTACAGTCTCAGCAGAACAGTATGGCACAACTCCACCAAACCATGGCGAAGCTGTCGTCGAGCCACGAGTCTGTGGCCTCCAGGGTCGTCATGGTCAAGGAAGAGATGGAGAAGCGTCAGGAAAGCCCCGGACCTGAGACGGATCGCACGACCCCCCATCCTGTCGGCAGGGGAGTGGTGGATCAAGAGCAGCTTGAAATGGCGATCAGAAGCCTTACCGAAGACAATGCCAAGTTATCAAGAGAGGTGGCCAGCCTGGAAGAGCGTAATCAGACTTTGACGGCCAAGCTTCACACGGCGAGCGTGAACGCGTCGAAGGCCGTCGATCCAAACCCGGAGCGTTTGCTGGCGACTCAAGGAGATGTTGCGAGAAAAAATCAGTCATTGCAGGTGGCAGAGAGTCGGCAGAACTCCCAGATGCAGCCGTTCCTCTTTTGGGTCACCTTCAGCGAGGGCACCAGTCAGGAGAGTATCGACCAGTGGGTCCATGAAAAGAAGGGTCATAAAGGGTCAATAAACGAAGGTTGGCAGGAAGTACAGATTGTTCCCCCGGCAGTCCCACCGGATCTCTTCCTGGAGCAAATCAGAGGAGAGAAAATCGTAAAGGCCGCGCGGATCCGCGAGTAAGAGATCGCTCCGCGCGGTGGGCGTGGTCCTCGTATCGTTGCGGGAGACTTAGTATGTCGCGACGGCTACAGAGGTCGCGATCTCTCCGCATCGTTGATTGCCATAGCTGTGCATGAGGGTTCTTGTCCGATGCAGGTTCAAATGGCCCCACGAAAACTCAGAAACCATTCCCCCATCGGACGGGCAGCCGTTGTAAGGCCAAACGGCAAGTCAAGTTTCTACGACTGGACATATTTCGGTTTGATCCGAGAGGTTTTGTCCGTTGAGCTCAAAGACATGCAGTGCGTAGCATGACGTTCGACAGGAGAGGAAATGCAAGCAACATGAACGTCTCAACGAACGGCGCATCAAAGTTCAACCCTCAACCATCTTTCTTTAGGCGGTCACGATCAACACGACCCACCTCACTGACGCCTAAATAAGTTGACGACTGAATGACCAGGTCGATTACCAGAGGAAGAAAGGAAAACTCATGAGAATCGCGCAAGTGGCTCCGTTATGGGAAAGCGTTCCGCCGAAACTCTATGGTGGAACCGAGCGAATCGTTTCGTACATTACGGAAGAGTTGGTCGCCTTAGGGCATGATGTGACGCTGTTTGCCAGCGGCGACTCGGAAACGGCCGCGCGGCTTGAAGCGATCTGCCCACAGGCTCTCCGGTTGAATACCGGTATCTTTAACCGCGATGCTCCACTGATGATGCTGCAGGAGAGAGGTCTTGGATCGGCAACCGACTTCGATATTATTCACTCGCACTTGGATTTCAACGGATTTCCGTTGGCGCGAAGAAATCCCGTTCCCGTCGTGACGACTCTGCATGGCCGCTTGGACCTTCCGGAGCTTGAGCCGGTTTACCGCGAGTTTTCTGAAATGCCGTTGGTCTCCATATCCGACTCCCAACGCCGGCCGCTGCCCTGGGCCAGCTGGGCCGGCACCGTGTATCACGGACTCCCGCGCAACCTGTACACGTTTCAACCACAGTCGCAAGGGTATCTGGCGTTTGTGGGGCGGATCGCTCCTGAAAAACGTCCGGACCACGCGATCGAAATCGCCAAACGGGCCGGGCTTCCCCTTCGCATTGCGGCAAAGGTGGATCGTGCGGATCGGACGTACTTTGAAGCTGAAGTTGAGCCGTTACTCGACCACCCCTTGATTGAGTTCGTCGGAGAGATCTCCGATGCCGAAAAAGACGAGTTCATCGGCAATGCGATGGCGCTCGTGTGTCCTTATGACTGGCCGGAACCGTTTGGGCTGGTCCTGATTGAAGCGTTTGCGTGTGGAACACCGGTTTTGGCGTATCGGCGTGGCTCGATTCCAGAAATCGTCAATCATGGGGTCACCGGCTTCATTTGCGAAACCGTTGACGAGATGGTGGATGCGGTGGGCCAGGTTTCACTGATTGATCGAAAGCAGTGCCGCGCTACATTTGATGAGAGGTTTACCGCGGATAGGATGGCCCGGGATTACGTGGCGCTGTATGAAAGGCTGCTGCTCGAAGATGGAGCGGTGCAAGCCACACAAAGCATGCCATTTGGGCGCTCCAATAATGGGGCTTTCAAGGCTGAGCCACACAAAGCTTTTGGACGAGGCCGACATGTCTGAGACGACTGCTGATTCTATTGAAACCGGCTCGACCCCAAGTCGTGGGCGAGGCTGGGAATTAGTTAAGACGAGAGACTTTGGCTTCTTGTTCGCGGGCCAGACGATCTCACAGATCGGTGACAGTCTTAACAAAGTGGCGTTGCTCTGGTTTGTTTACGACTTGACCGGATCGGCGCTTAAAATGGCGGTGGTCGGGTTGCTTCAAACCATCCCACCCCTGCTGTTTGGTCCACTGATCGGTGTGTATTTGGATCGTGTTCGAAAGAAGCCGGTTATGATCGGGGTCGATCTCCTTCGCACTCTGATGGTTTTCTTGATCCCGGTACTCTATGCCATGGAGGCCTTGACGCTCGATCGGCTCTATGTCCTTGTATTCGCCACAGCAATCTTCTCGACCGTCTTTGGGCCGGCTTTGACTTCTGCCGTTCCACTGATCGTGCCTAAAGATCGCCTCGTTGCCGCCAATGCTCTGATGCAAACGACAACAAACGTAGGACTTCTGGTGGGCCCTGCCCTCAGTGGTCTCGGCATTGCGCTCATCGGAGCACAAAACGTGCTGTATGTTGATGCCGCGACGTTCTTTATCTCCGCGCTGTGCATATTCCCCATTCGAGTGCGTGAAACACTCGATCATGTACGTCTTGCGAGCAAAGGCTTGACGGAAGGCATCACCAGCGATTTGCTGGCGGGTTTCCGCTTTGTGTTTGTCGAACAGAAAACCGTGACGCTTCTCATGTTAACGGCCACGCTTTATAGCGTGGGCATCAGTGCCTTCATCTTTTTGTTGCCGGTCTTCGCCAAAGACGTGCTCGGAGTCGGTCCGATTCAACTTGGGTGGCTCTGGTCGGCGCTTGGCATCGGAATGCTATTGGCCTCCCTTGGTCTCACCTCGATTACACAAGGAGACGTACCTTGGCGTCTGCGATTCATGTCCGGCGCTTTGGCGATCGGAGGTATTGCTGTGGCTGCACTCGGTTTCCTTGACGCACCTCTTGCGGCCGGAGCCTTGATTGCCGTGATCGGGGGGAGCACGGCCATGTTTACGCCGTTAGTCTGGACAATGCTTCAAGAATTGACGCCGACGCATCTCCTCGGCCGAGTGTTTACAAGCTTCGCAACAGGAGGGATGGCGTCATCGATGGCTGGAATGGCGGGGTTTGGATGGGCCGCGGATACGATTGGCCCTGCTGCCAGCTTGGGAGGCATCAGCGCCATTCTTCTGCTGACGGCTGCTACCGCATGGCTTTTCAGTTTCTACAAATCGCACGCGCGAGGTTTAACGGTTGCCACGGCCGGCTCGTTTCCTTCTTAAGCCGGTCCCCGCCCAGATAAAGAAAGTCTCACGGCCTCGTCACGAATCGTCCTACGTGTCGATCACAATCCCGGCTAGACTAAATTTGAGCAGCCTCCTGATGATGAACAGGGGGCTGCGTTCTGGTCTATGCAGATGACAGGGAAGCCATAGCAAGTTAGAATGCGTGGGTGAGCTTCATAGTATGAAGCTCACGAGGAGGGATCGTGCGATGACTAAGTCATCACGAATACTGATCGTTCTCATTCTAAGTCCGTACTTGATCTGGTCGATGGGTGGACGCTCTGAGGCGTCCGATGCCCACGAAAAAGAAAGTGCGGTGGAAAAACCCACGTCTCCAGGGACGTCCCAGCCGCCGGTCGCCTCTGATGGCCAACCGACATCACCCAAACCGGCTCCAGAGACGAAGCCTCAATTGCCTGTTGCTCCTGCACCGAAGAGTGAAACGTCGACCGAGCACAAAGAGGTTGCGCCAGAGAAGTCTGGGACCAGCTCGTCACAGGCACCGGCTGGATCCGACAGTCAGCCGACCGTACCGAAATCAACACCGGAAGCAAAACCACACCCGCCGGCTACTCCCGCACCTGTGCCGAAAGGGGAGGCATCAACCGAGCACAAAGAGGTTGCGCCAGAAAAGTCTGGATCCGACGGTCAGCCGACCGCCCCGAAACCAACGCCGGAAGCGAAGCCGCAGTCGCCGGTGGCTCCCGTGCCGAAGAGTGACGCCTCGACGGAGCACAAAGAGGTCACGCCGAAAAAATCTACGACCGACGGTCAGCCGACCGCCCCGAAACCAACGCCGGAAGCGAAGCCGCAGTCGCC